>CAYLLQ010000020.1:0-12517 GCA_964384935.1 Candidatus Woesearchaeota archaeon
CAATTGGAATTAATGTTTTACTTGGATTTACAGAGATTAGTTGTGAGGTCATTTTATTCGCTTCCAGAACCATTTAATTCGCGAGTATAGTCTACTGCACCTAAAACAGAGGAATAATCAACATCTCCTCTTGAATCTAATCCTGAAGGAATTTCAGTTACTCTTTCTCTTAAGCTTGCTGGAATATCTTCAATATCTCCCGCACAGATATTATCTCCAAATTGAAAGAATTTTGTTTTCTTTCCTTTCATCGCTCTTTCAACAGAAGTAATTAATCTTTCTCCTCTTTCAGAATTATACTCTGCAGTTAATCTATCGGCTATTTCTCTTGCCATAGCATGATTGTCTCCTGCAAATTTAGTATTCAAAACATTCGGATTTAAGACCCCTGGTTGATATGCTCCATTTAATTCAAAAGCTCTAAAAATAAATTCCGAATCAGAAATATTACAATTAGGGTCTTTTAATGTTGAAAGATATTTTAATGCAGAAGCATATCTTTGAATATCTAAAGGACTTCTTCCAAAAGGAGATGTTACCCAAGTTCTTAAGTTAGCATAATCTTCAGTACAACCGTTCCCGCAAGGAATGTGTGTTGGCCAATTATCTCCTAGAGTAGCTTTTTCTTTACCACAAACAAAGGTCTCTAAACCTCTAGTAGCCATCAAAAATGCGGAGAGTGCTTCTGGATTGGATAAAATAACTTTAGAAGAAATTTCTTTATTTGCTCCAAGGATTTTTCTTAAAAGATCATTTCTCGAAGTAGAAACAACTCCGCTTCCAGATTGCCCTCTATGAAATTGATAAAAATCCTTATCTTCACGAGTTAAATCAAATAACGGATTTGTTTGATCCAAAATAACTGCAAAACGATTCCATAAGGAATTTGGAGATTCAAAAGTTGCTCTTCCGTCATTTGTTCCGGGGGCATTTGCTGTTGCAATCATTGACGCATAATTATCAACGCCTAAAGGTAATTGAGAACCGTCTTTTGCAATAAACCGATGATTAAAAATATCATAAAGTTGATTCTGAACAAAATCTAAGCAACGATTAAATTCCTCAATATTATAAAAAGCAGAATTGTGTGCTCCAGTTAATTCGGGTCTTTTTGTAACCGGATTTATTCTCACAAAAACAGGGTCAATAGATTCCAAATCATTCGAACCCTTTACAACAACTGAACTTCCCCCATCAGCATATTTTCCCCCAAAAAAATGATTTGAAAAATCCTCAGCAAGTTGAGATTTACCTCTACCTGTTGGACCAATTAAACAAATATTTTGCCCCGCTAAGACGCCTGCAACAATTAAATCGGTAGTATCTAAATTTCCAAAAACATTTCGGGAGTTGGTATAACTAGGCATCCCAACAACAGCTTTTCTTGCTTCTGCTTCGCCTTGAGTCTTTGCAATTTTTTCAAAAAGTGCCCTTGCTTGATTACCTGTAACTAAATCTTGATAAGTTAGAGGTTCTCTATTCTGTACTCGAGGAGCAAATGAAATTACTTTTTTCCCATCTTTTTCTACTATTGGCATTTTGATTCCTCCAAAAATTTATTTAACGAATATTCAACAATATGAGATTTACTTCTAAACAAACCTTCTTTTAATTTGTCTTCGACTTTCTTTATTGTCTTGCCTTCAATTGATACGCTCATTTTTTGTTTCATCTTAATTTATACCACTTTGTAGTTACATTTCTTAATTCATACTACTATTTAAATCTTTCGTTTTTGTTGTTATTTTAAAGAAGTAACATAAATTCCTTAACAGAATTAATCGAAATCGCACGATTATGCCATAATGTAAATATGCGCCGTCCGGGAATCGAACCCGGCTCACTTCCTTGGCAAGGAAATATTCTACCGATTAACTAACAGCGCATAAAATTGGTAGATAATAATTCTATTTAAAGATTACGTTAACGAAAGCTTTTTAATGGATTGAAAATAAGGAATAGTGTAAGGTCCGTTAGGCTAATGGTAGACCCTTTCGTTTACAAGACAAGACAGCTAAACAATATGTTATCTTGACTAAAAACCGAAAAGGCGGAGGTCCGATTCCTCCACGGACCATTTTATCAAAACATTTATAAGTAACAATCTGTTTTTTTCACTATGAAAAAGGAAAATGCGTCTTCTGAAGATTCTGAAATTCCTGGTATGAACTTAGAGCGTAATTATTCTGATAAGAAAGATTTTTTACAAGATAATGTAGAAGTTAAAAAAGAAATTGAAAAGACGGGTAAAGAGCTAGAAAAATTAAAAGACTGGGTTGTTAAAAATTATAAATTTACCATTTCATTGGGAGTTCTTCCGCCCCAGTCACTTAAACTTTTTATCGACGAGGAGGAAATTCCAAAAGGAACAGATAAACACTTACATCTGTATATGATTGTTCCAGAAGAAAATTTTAAGGAAATTCCTAAAATAAAAGAAGCTATTGTTAAACAGATTGATTCTATGAAATTCGAACAAAAAATATGGCTTCAGATTAAAACTCCTGTGGATATGTGGGAAGCTTGCCTTGATTCTAAATTTGATTTAGTTTACGCTCTTGCAATGTCAATGCCAATTTATGATCAAGGATTCTTAGGTGCGTTGAGAATGGCAGAAATTCATAAGTCATTAGTTTTGCAGAAATTTGAAAAGTATGTTGTTTCATATGTTGTTGTTGGAAGTTTTATTAGAGGAGAAGCAACTAAGACTTCTGATGTAGATGTTGCAGTAATTATTAACGATACAGATGTTAAGAAAATGCCTCGTCTAGAGCTGAAAGAAAGATTAAGAGGAATTATTCAACAGTTTATTGCAGAGGCTGCTGCTTTAGCTGGAGTTAAAAATACACTTCATATTCAAACTTATTTATTAACCGACTTCTGGGAATCAGTAAAAGATGCCTCTCCAGTTATTTTTACTTTTATTCGAGATGGTGTTCCACTTTATGATAGAGGAACATTCATGCCATGGAAAGCTTTGCTTAGAATGGGTAAATTAAAACCCTCTCCAGAATCAATTGATATGTTTATGAAATCTGCAGATAAGGCGGTTGAAATGGTAGACCGAAGATTAATCGATGCGATGATAGATATTTATTACAGCGTTTTGAATCCTTCACAGGCACTAATTATGCTTGCAGGAAATGCTCCTCCAACCCATAAAGAAACAGTTACAAAGATGGAAGAAATCTTTGTAAAGAAAGAAAAACTTTTGAAAAAGTCAGAAATTGCAATTTTAGAAAAAGCGGTTAAAGCATTTAAAGAATATGAACACGATTTGAAGTATAAAATTTCTGGAACTGAAATTGATAAGATGATTAAGGAAACAGATATTTATTTGAAAAGACTTAGAGAATTGAAGGTTCAGATCGAAAAGAGAGCTGATGAAAAAACAATTGAAGAGCTCTATTCCACCGTCTTTAGTTTGTTAAAAGAAGTTACTGGGGAGAAAACTTCAGAAAAAATGATAGAAGTATTTGAAAAGGGTTATGTAAAAAAGGGTTTGATTTCTCCGTTTTCTTCTAGAATTTTAAACAATATCGTTTCAGCAAAAAAAGAATTTAAGAAAGGAAAATTGAACTCTCGTAAAGTTGACGAGGCTCGTAGAGATGCTCAAGTATTGATTAACGACTTAATTGAGTACAATCAAAGAAGAGAGTTAGATTCTAAGAAGAAGTAATTAAAAACAATTAAAAACCAACCACGTTTCTTGATTATATGAAATATTTGTTTATTCTTGGTAGAAATGTTAAACTATCAACACAGGAAGTTTTTGCGTATTTAGAGAGGACTGGAAATTCTATAATCAATTATTCTTTGGAGAGAAATGCACTATTGGTCGAAGTTAGAGAAAGCATTGAAGCGGGTGCAATTGAAAATTTGGGGGGAGTCATTTCTATAGGAATCGTTATTCAAGAAGAAAAAAATGTTAAAAGTTTAATTAAGGAATTGGATAAGAAAGAAATCTATTTAGGAGAAAGCAATAAATTGACTTATGTTGTATGGGATTTTTCAGAAGAGTCTTGTGATGTGATTAGAGAGTATTTGAAACAGAGATTTAAATCTGAGAAAATGAAAACCACAGAGAAAAAATTGAGAGAAAGATTGGACCTTCAGGGAGGAGAGAAGGGAGATGTGGTGAGTTCAAAGACTCTTGATGAACAATATTTTGTTTTTGAAATTCTTGCAAAGAGTGTTTCTTTTGGAAAAATTATTCAAAATTGTGATTATTCTCAGATTGAAAAAAGAGATATGCAAAAGCCAGTTCGAAGAGAAGAACTTGCGATTTCTCCTCGTATGTCTAAAATTATGATTAATCTTTCTAAAATTCCAGAGGGAGGAAAATTACTTGATGCATTTTGTGGAATTGGAGTTATTTTACAAGAAGCATTATTACAAGATTTGAAAGTTATAGGAATTGACAGAGATAAAGAAGCGATTAAGGGGGCTAGAGAAAATTTGACTTGGTTTAAATTTGATAGTAATAAATATAAATTAATTGATGAAGATTCATCTAGATTTTCTATAAATGAATTAGTTGATGTTCTTGTTTCTGAACCAGACCTAGGAACTACTTTGAAAAAGATTCCAACTCCTGAAAGAGCAGAAGAACAGTTGAAAAAGTTTGAGGATTTAATGGTTCGTGTTCTAAATAATTTGAAGAACAAAGTGAGAGGAAGAGTCGTTTTTAGTGCTCCCCTTATTAAAACAGTAAAAGGAAGGAAGAATTGCGACATTGAATCTATTCTTGAAAGGACCAGATTAAAATTAGTTGAGGGTTTTCCTATTGATGAATTTAGGGAGAATAGCATTGTAGGAAGACAGATATTTGTTTTGGAGAAATAATTATGTTCTACTACGTTTTTATAATTGCATATAAAAGAGGTCATACATAAGCGGACTTTTTATAGAAAAATATATAAACTATAGCGGCTATAGACACCATAGAATGGGCATTACAACGATACAACTCAGCACTGAAATGAAAGAGAAAATTGCTTCTTTTGGTTCGAAGAGTGAGACCTATGATAAAATTCTTCAAAGAATTTATGATCTTGCTGTACAAACTCAGCTTCGAGAATTTTTAATGTCTTCTGAAGGATGCATCTCTATTGATGATGCAATAAAAGAGGCTAAAAAGAGATGGCCAAAGTAATTATTACTCCTATGCTCAAAGAAGAAATTTTTAAGAAATTTTGTGGAGAATCTGAAACTATTTTTAACCTAATGAAGACTCTTGAACAAAATTCAAAGAAGGGAAAATTTCTTGCGAGTGTTGGCGGATTAGTTATTAAAGAATTAAGATATAAATCGTTTAGATTTTATTTCATTGTCGATGGTTTTAAATTAAAATGTTTTGATGAAAAAGAATTAGTTGATTTATTAATTAAATTTATTAGAATGTCCGATAAAAAAGGTCAACAAAAGACAATAGAAGAGATAAAACACATTCTTAGAACGATTGGTCCAAGAGGATTTGAATAATCAAGAGTAAAACTTCTGAGCATAAGCTTTTTAAACTAAATTTCTTGTTAGATAGCTATGACAACTGGAAAAGTTTTACAGTTTAGACGGGGCAGACATATTGTAACTCCGAAGCATTTTATAATCGAAGTAGAAGGAATCTCAAAAAGAGAGGATGCTGAAAAGTTCGTTGGAAAAGAAGTTGTTTGGAAATCTCCTGCGGGAAAAGAAATTAAAGGAAAGGTTTCTGGTGCTCACGGAAATAAAGGGGTTGTAAGAGCTATTTTTGAAAAGGGTTTACCTGGTCAAGCAATTACAACAAAAGTGGAGATAAAATAAATGGTAACACTTAGAAAGGCTAATGCGTATTCTAAAAGAAGTGTAACGCCATATACAAGGGTAAGTAAGAGAAGACAAAAATCATTTATTAAAGTAGTTCCTCCTCAGAAAATTGTTAAATTCACTATGGGTAATCCAAAGTTGCTGAATGAAAAAAAATTACCTCATAAGTTAATTATGGTTGCTAACGAAGCGTGTCAAATAAGACATAATGCTCTGGAATCGTGTAGACAGTATATTAATAAAAAATTAGATAAAAGTTTAGCAGGACAGTATGTTTTCAAAGTAGTTCCTTTTCCACATCACATTCAAAGAGAAAATAAAATGTTGACCGGAGCAGGAGCAGATCGTATGCAGACAGGAATGCAGTTGTCATATGGTAAATCTGTTGGAAAATCTGCAATTCTAAAAAGAGGGTCTAAAATCTTTGAGGCTTATCTTCCAAATGACAAAGCTGTTGCTTACTTAAGGGGTGTTTTAAAAGAAGTTGGTCCAAAACTCCCTTGTACAAGAAAAGTTCTTTATGAAAAGGTTGAGTAATTGTTACTATTATTAGATAACAACAAATAGAAAGATTTATAAACTTTAGAATTCTAGATAAACTATGGCAAAAGAAGAAATTACTCCAGAAAAAATTGAAGCAGCTAGAGCTTTAAATGTTAAAAGTACTTTAGAAAGGAAATTATTTATGGGTGTTTTAGGACACCAATTAGTTCTTACAAATCAAGTAAGGTACGGTACAGAAAATACTAAATCTAGGGAAAAAGGATATCGTGAAATAACTTCTGGTGATGAATTTAAAAAAGTAAGAGAAGATGAATATTCAAGAAAAATGGAGGAAATGAATAGGGATGGAGTTTATGGAGAACCATCAATACCTTCAGATGGAGAGGTTTCACATTTAATTATGCGCCAAGTTAGAGGGGTTATGGAAAGATTCGCAACAGTTGGAGAATTGGAGAAATATGCCAAATCGGTTGGAGCAAAAATTGATGAAGTTCCAGAAAAATTAAGAAGATATAAATTCGAAGATTTTGAAGATGAATTTAAAACAAAAAATGCGGTAAATGAAAAAGGAGAGATAGATCTTTCAAAAGTAAGTCCCGAAGTAGCTCAGGCGTATATCTTGCACCGAAGACTTTCAAACGAATATGAAAATGCTTGTGCATTAAGAGTGGTTGTGAATGGAAGTTCTGCGGAAACAAATGCGTTGATTAGAAAGTTGCAAGAAGAATGTGCTCCTAAAGAAGAACCTAAAAAATAAAATTAAAATGTTTTTTCGTCAATTATCTGATTTACTAAATTAATCATTGTTTTAACAAATTCTTCTGTTCTTTCTTCCCAGATATCTAAATCTGCACCCTTAAGCTCACGAACCTCTCCATGATTTATTTTTTTATGCAAAATTAACAAATCTCGATACCAGTCAACATATTTAGATTTTAATTTATTTGTTGAAACAAAATGTTCATTTAAATCGGCAGGGATATGTTCTGGAGAGGGAGGTAAAACATTTTGTGCAATTAACGCAGCGTGAGCTGAATCAACCATTGCCCAGTATAATCCTTCAATTGAATTCAGAGTAGACAGTTTACTATTTCGAATATGAACTGGAGCTCTTTGCAAAGAAGTATAAATTGATTCTGGAGTCGATCTTATTTTTCCTTTAACTAACAAGTATTTCAATGGTTCAAAAAATCCAGCCATATCTAAAACTGCTTCACCATATCGAATAACATTTATCACAACGGGGTCTCCTCTCATTAAATCTTCCCACCAAGTGCTAAGTTTTATTGTATTTATGTGGAGACTTTTATTGTATGGATTTGATTTTAAAATTTTATCTAATTCTTCTCTGTACCAGGCAATTAATTCTTGGTCCCAATTTACAGAAACATCGTCGAGAATTATTATTAAATCTATATCCGATGTGGGAGTTGCTGTCTTTTTAACAGTTGAACCGAATAAAATTACAGACTTTATTAGCTTATCAAACTTTTTGTATGCCTTTACTGCAAAGTCCATAGCAATTTCAGACTCAGATTTTAAATTAAGTGTTGTGAGATTTGTTGCTTTTTTTCTTGAAATACTAGAACTCTTTTTTATATTCTTTTTTTTCATTGTATCACCTATTATATATTTTGGATAATATAGTTTTTAAATTTATTCCATCGGAGTTCCACCCATACGACTTCCCTGATTGCCTTGCGCATTCCCTCCAAGTTCTGAAGGAAGTCTTGAGAATCCTGCCCCGAAAGTTTGATAGTTAATATTAGGTAAAACCATTCCAAATCCAGAATAATATCCTTGAGAGAGTCCGGGAGATTGAGACCAATAAGTTCCTCTGCCCGTCGTCATAGAACCTCCAGACATTCCAAGCGTTTCAATAAATGGAGGAGTTTTGAAATGTTGCCACCAGTGCATTGCTTCAACAACTTTTTTTGCTTCAAATCCTTTTTTACCAAGTTTATCCATTATTTCTTTAAATGGAACATTACCCATTCCCATTGGTAGTTCGGTGTGTTCCATTCCAAAGTTATCTGAAAGATGAACGTGTTTTACAAGAGGAGCTACATGTCCGGATTCTCTAATAATGTCTTCTTCTTTAAAACCTTGCTTTCTCATCATATTAATATGCCCAACGTCCCAAGTTACTCCGATTAAACGTTCTGCTTCTTGTTCTGCTTGTGACTTTGAAAGGCCTTTTCCTCCTTCCTTTTCAGATTTCATAACTTTTTCAACAAACTTTTCTCTTGTTGCTTCCACCAAATTTTTCAAGTCTTCTCCAGTTCCAAGGACACCTCCAGCAGGAGGATTTTCAATACTCACAATTGATGCTTCGTTTCCAAATTTATTATATCCATAAAGAGCAACATTTGCAAAAGTTTCAGAAGATTTGGCTATTGCAAACTTTTCAACGGGGACATACATCTCGGGTGTAACTTCTTCTTTCATTCTTAACATAAGTTTTTGCATTGCTTGCGACTGATTTGATTGCGATGGAGATTTAGACAAATCTTTTTGAAAGTCGTCTCTCATTTTTTCTAAGTTTTTCTGGTCTTCTTCAGAGCCGTATTTGTAAGCTTTGTGAAATAAATTGTTTACATGTTGACGGGTATCTTTCAAATAAATATTTGCATTTTGATAGTGATTCAATGCCTGTTTTTGTTCATTAGTTAATTGATCTGTTTCTTTAAGTTCCTTTATATCTTTTAAAAGATGACTAATCTGCACTTCATTTTTTTGAAGAATCTCATCCATTCTTTCTTTGTTCATGAGAAGTTGTGAAATTGAGTTATCCCATTCTGTTGCGTTGATATTTTTTAATCTACTTTCTGCAGAGTATAGTTTTCCCTCCTTAAGAGGAATTTCGATAAAAGAGCCCTTTGGAATTTGTTCTTGAGTAATTTCTCCAGATTCTAATCTTTTCTCAATCTCTGGTTTTAATTCTCTTGTTTCTAAATAATGCATTCTTTCCTCGTCGAGAGGAACGAGTTTCCCAGTTTCCACATTTGCAGCAATCATCTTTTGGTACTGTCTTTCTCCTTCCACTGGCTTTAGTATTGAACTTGGAATACCAACTGAAGCGTGGAAGGTTACTGGAGAGTTTCCTTGAGGATTTAATTCGTGAGCTCTTTCAATTGCTAGTTTCATTTGTCTTTCTATTGCTTTTCTGTTTTCTTCGTCAAATCCTTGTTGAGTCATTCCAGAAGGCTCTATAACTGGAGCGTGAAGAGTAACTTCTGTCCCGGTTAATTTTGCTAGTCTTCGAACTTCGTTTAATTGTCCTTTAGGAATTGCTTCGAAAACATCGGGAGAAACTTGAGATAGCTCTATTGTCTTAACTCCCATATTTAATTTAGAAGAAGTTTCTTGTAGGACATTTGCTGTTCGGGCATCAGTAGACATTCCTAAATCTCCCGCTCTTAAAGTATATCCAGTAAAAATACTTCCATAACCACTCTCGGGATTAAAACTAGAAGTTCCTCCCTGATAGATATCTCTAATTGTATAGTCAGCCATTTAAATTTTCATCTCACACCTTTTAATTATGTACATCTTCCTCTTTTAATCTTTAAATATCACTTGTTTAAATAGTTATTTAATTTTATACGCTCTAACTTTGTTCAAGTCTCTTCCCATTTCTAATTCGTCTACTCTTTCTGCAGAAAAATAATCTGATTCGCGGTTATTCGAATCGTTTCTGTTTCCTGAATTTCCAAAATTTACATTTCTATTGTGGAACTCGTTTTGATTTCTTCCTAAACTCAATTCATCTACTCTCGAGGGAGAGAGCATTTCTCCGCTAGAAGTAGAAACGGAATACATTTGTGATTCATCAGAACTTCCGGTTGAATAAGAAGTTGTTTGTTTTTCATTATATAGTCCTCGTTGATCTTTTTCATTTTGAGGTAAAATAAATTCTCGTGCTTGTTTTTCTAAAGGAACACTTTGAGATGACTCGCTCTGTTGAAGAGTTGTATTTGAATTTCTTACAATAATTGGCGATTCTTCAAATTCGACTAAATCTTCGGAAGTTTCTTCTATTTCCTCTTCTAATTTTGATTCTGGTTTAGGTTCTTCTTTCTTAGAAACTTTTTCTTTAGGAGAAGGTTCTTTTAATGGTTTCTTTCTTTCCCCCTCTCTTTCTTTATTCTTTTCCTCTTTCTTTTTCATGTTAAAACAACGGGAAGAGATTATTTAAGATTTTCTAAAAGAACTCGTCCTTGAATTTGCCCGAGAAGTAATTCTCTTGGAGGTAATTTCCATTTGTATTGAGGGATACCTCTAGATAAATTATTAACCACCTCTTTTTGTTCCCTACCTCTTGTCTCTTGTAATCTTGCTAGTACCTCAAGATATTCCATTCCCGGAGTTTTTTCTTCTACATGTATTCTAACTCTTTCTTCAACATCTTCTCTAGTTAATTCTCCTCCAGAAGAATCGGTCATTAAGAAATAACCGTTTAAATTATTTGGTTTTATCCAATCCTCAACCCGAGCAAGATTCATTTCACCAAGTATTTTAGGTATAGGTGTTTCATCTCCGGTATAGACTCCTCTTTCAGAATTACAAACAAATCCCTCTAAAGCAGGTAAATTTCTAAACTGAACTAATCTTCCTCGTAATACTGTTTGAGGCATAGCTAAAAAAGAATCCGTTCCTATAAATTTTCTTAGATACCGTGTGCTTAACTTATCTTTGGAATTATCGTATAACTGAAACTGTTCTCCGTTAAATAAAATTTGTACTTCCTGTTGAAAAAATTCTTCTCCTAGATGATAATTTCCTCTTTGACCCGCATATTCGTTTGGACTTCCAATAACTTTTGCATAAATAGAAACAAATTTTCCATCAAGAGGTAATGGATTTCCAGAAACATTAACATCAAAATCCTTTTCAAATCCAAGAAAGGTTCTACCAACCAAATCAAATTGTCTTACAGGTAAATTAGAATTCATAAAAAATTATATTCTAAGGGATATTTAAGTATTTATATTCTAAAGAAGCTATGTGTAAATTAATCCCCTAAGAGATTAATTTCCCATTCATATCTGGCCCGATTTAGAACGTTGATATTATGATTAATCCATCTTAAAGTTTCTTCATTTATTCTTGCAGAAGAAATGCGAGAATAAACTGAATTTCCATGCAACGCTTTCTTGCTGTGGTTTGTCGATTCAACATTGCTTCTTTTGTGATAATGCTTCCCATATTCTTCTGGATTATTTTTCGATTCTAAGTTCATAACTTTCCACGGCATACAACCTCTTGATTTTCCACTCCAATTCTTCCAAACTAAAAAATAAGGTTTTGCTCCCACCTCAATAACTTTTCTGCAATTCTCTTTGCACCAGTATCTTCCATCCCCACTAAATTCATTAACTTTAAAATTTTCAGCAGTTTTATCGACGTGCTCTCTGAAAATTTTATTGTCCTTACCTGATTTTGTTTCTACATTAATAGCAGTTACAATATTACTTTTAACGCCTGTTGTAATATGAATTGTTAAATGATCTCTTCTCTTTATCTCTTTTTTACACCGAATGCTATACCAACTGGAAAATAATTTTGTTCTTATTCCAGTTGCATCAGTTGCAAAATCGTGCTCTATAACTGATAGAGGTTTTGAACTTTCTTCTATCAGTTTTTCTAAAATTATCTGCAAGAAATTATTCTCATTGTAATTTGACAGCGTCTTAAAACAAGGGATATCCGAATTAATAATCCCAAATTTCCGGAGCAACTGGAGAAATCCTCTTGCCCTTCTTACAGATAAATTCGGAAATTTTCTCCATATCAACAAACATTGAATTGTGCTCTTCATCTTTTTATTTTTGCACACCTTATTTGTGAGAAACCTCACAAATTCAAAGAAATTCAAGAATTCACTTTCTTGAATTTTGTTATATAAAGATTCATTTCTTGGCCACCTCTTTCTTTTTACCATGTTTATATTGTGCCTAACTAATAAATATACTTTACTAAGGATAAATACATAATGTTTATATATGGTTGTGCCTAATGGATTTTAATGAATATGGCATACATAAGAAACAAGAAAATTAAAGGAAAGCTATATTATTATGTTGTAGAAGGAAATTTAATCGAAGGCAAGGTAAAGCAAAAAGTTATATTATATCTGGGAAATGTAGAAAATATAATGAAAGTATTCAATTTTTACAAGGAACAGAATTAATTTTTACACATAGCT
>CAYLLQ010000021.1:0-11247 GCA_964384935.1 Candidatus Woesearchaeota archaeon
AAATTATACCTAACAATCCTAAAATTGAATTCCTTTTAAAGTTTACTTTTCACTATTTTTATAAAATTTAAAGTCAAGGAAGGAGTATTACGGAGTAGTTTCTTAATATAATATTTTAAACAACAATCCTTAAAAATAAAAGCAAATTTATTCATTTATGAATAAAGAAAGAAGAACACAACTTCTTGAAGAATTAAAAAGAGACTGCAAAAGAGCAACAATTGAAATCGGTAAAGGATTAAATCCATCAGAAACAGACGAAACTTTAAATTACTTTGATGGCTTGGACACCTATAGAGAATTAGCAGAGGCGGGACAATTACCTCCAAAACTAAAGATTTTAAGAAATCTGGCAGTTCCCCCCCATAGAGAAAGAATATACGGAGATATCTCAGATGATCCAGTTTATCAATTTTTACTAGAAACTAGAAAATCATTAGACAGTGATTTACTCGAAATTTTATACACTCAAGATTTTCCTGAAAGAGAAACAAGACTAAACACGGGCAAATTCAAAGACAGTGTTCAAGAATATGACGATATGACTAATAGAGAGCTTTATTTTAGTGGAAAAAGAGAATTCATTCGTGATTTAATAGATTCAATACAAAGAAGAGGAGGATCTAAACCTCTTACTTCAGAAGATGAATTTGATAAAAGTGCAAAAGTAAGTAGTTTACGAAGATACCAAGTTTTAGAAACACTGGCAGATTCAGAAGATAGAGAAGACGCTATCAGAATGTTGGTAGCAGATGCACCAGTTCATCCATGGGAAAGTTTTGCCTGGGGAGAATACGAGGAAGCACCACATACTATCCCAATAAGCCCAAATACAAAACAAGCAGAGAGAATAGTAAATGATAATCTTGTAGAAATTCCATTTTAAATTATCAAATATTTTTATAAACCCTTGTTTCTTTAGTTAATCATGCAATTAGATAAAGCAATTCAAGAGAGGTATAGTTGTAAAAAATTCTCCACCAAAAAGCCCAACTGGAGAACAATAATTGAATGTATCGATTCTGCTCGTTACGCTCCAATGGCCGGAAATGCATATTCTTTAAAATTTATTTTAGTGGATAAACCCGAGATAATTCAAAGACTAGCGGAAGCAAGTCAACAAGATTTCTTTAAAGGAGTACACTATGCAGTTGTTGCTGTTTCAAATCCAACTATAACAAAAAACTCTTTTCCAGAAAAAGCAGAGAAATATTTAAGACAGCAAGCAGGAGCAGGAATTCAAAACTTCTTACTTAAAATAACAGAAGCAGGTCTAGCAACTTGTTGGATAGGACATTTTGTAGACGACCAAATAAAACACACTTTAGGAATTCCAGACTCAATGGAAGTCGAAGCATTTTTCCCAATTGGTTATGAATTCAAAAAACCAAAAACAAGAAAAGACAAAATAAGTTTAGATGGAATTCTATACTTCAATAGCTACGGAAAAAAGAATATGATTGAAGATAAAGGATTAAATGCTTAGAGCAACATTAAAAAAGAAAACCTAGAGCCTATGAAAAAAGTTAACAAATTTATCTATTGGACACCGAGAATTTTATCAATTATATTTATTCTATTTTTATCCCTATTTTCATTGGATGTATTTGGAAATAATTTAAGTTTTTGGCAAACAGTTGGAGCACTATTTATACATAATATTCCTACAATTATTTTAATAATAGTTTTGCTAATCTCTTGGAAATACGAAATAGTTGGGGGAATAGCATTTATTTTAGCCGGATTAGCTTATATCTATCTTATTCTGTTTAGAAACCAATTTGAATGGTACTATTTAGCTTGGATAGTTCAAATTTCTGGACCAGCATTTTTAATAGGAATTTTATTTTTAGTTAACTGGTTCAAAAAGAAAAAAAATTGATTATAATTCTGGGTATTCTTCGAACTATTTTTCAGGTAATTCAACATCCATTACAACGGTAAACTCTTCAGGTCTACCCAATTCAGTATATTTCTGAACAGGAAGATTTTGTAATCTTTCGGTAGCCAAATAAGAAGGAGCACAACTTCTAAGAGATTTTCTTTGTTGAATTTGGTATGTTACACTCATAGGAACTATCTCTCTTTTGCCCACTACAAATACACCTTTATCATCTAAATTGTCTAATAAAAAATCTATAGCTACCTTGGGGGCAACTCCCTTAAGAGAACTGTCTATACGACATTGATTTGCTGCGGTAATCTCGGGCTCAAGACCTTCAAGACATCTTGCAGTTCTATCATAAGCAGAAAAATCAACTAATGTATAATCATGTCTTCCCAATGTTCTTCTTTTCATAACCAACGAACACCATAGAGGATTTATAAATATTTAGATAGAAGTAAAATATCAAAAAAAAGAAAAACCCCTCGGCAAAAACCGAGAGGTGCTATAATAAAAATTAAAATTTATCTCCACATATCAATGCCCAAATCCGACATTTCTCTCGAGTTTGAAGTATGTCTAACCTCTTCAGTCTTTCCTAGTACATAAGGAGATTGAACTCCAGTCATAATAGTTATCACTCGTACTTTACCAGTAAATTCCTTACTAATTCTTGCACCAATAATAACTTGAGCATCAGGACTAAGACTTTCTGAAACTGTTCTACCAATTACATCAAATTCTTCAAGCTTTAAGTCAGGACCACATGTTACGTGAATCAGAGCACCAGTAGCACCTTGATAATCCACATCAAGTAGAGGATGAGTAAGGGCCTGTTTTACCGATTCAGAAACTTTGTCTTGAGCATCAGATTCACCAATACCAATAACTGCAACTCCACCATTTTTCATAATAGCTGAAACATCTGCATAGTCTAAATTAATTAAACTAGGAAGAGTAATTGTCTCAACAATACCTTTGATCATAGTAGATACAAGTTCATTAGCAACAGCGAAAGCTTGTTCGATGGGCAATTGTCCTGCAATATCAACTAATCTATTGTTATCTAAAACAATACATGTATCTGTAACGTCTCTTAGTTCTTGTAAGCCAAATTCAGCTTTATCAATTCTTGCTTTTTCAGACTCAAATGGCATAGTAACTACACCAATTACAACTGCACCTGTCTCTTTAGCCAATTGACCAACAACAGCAGCAGAACCAGTACCTGTTCCTCCACCCATTCCAGCAAGAATAAAAACCATATCCGCTCCAGAAACTGCTTTCTTCAAATCAACGATTGCTTCCTTTGCTGCCTCTCTTCCTTTTCCAGGATTTCCACCAGCACCTAAACCTCTAGTTAACTCTTTACCAATAAGAATTTTCTCATCAGCTTTTGTTACACTAAGATGTAATGCATCGGTATTTATAGAGTAGATTGTAGCACCGTTAATTCCTTTATTAAAAAGCCAAGTAGTCATATTACCTCCGCAACCTCCACAACCAATAACCTTGATATTTGCTTTACCTGCCCTAAGTTCATCAAAGTTAATACTGTGCGTGCTAGAGTTTTGAACTGCCTCTTTTGCAAAATCTAAAACCATATTTATTCTTTTTTTTCGACCTCCGTTTTGAGCTCTATAAAATTCTAGTTAAACTAGAACGCCCTATACAAAATCGACGAGGTATCCATTTAAATACATTATGTAACTAGAAAGAATAGATTTAACAGATAAGTTGCCTTAATTTTTCAATTTTTTCCCAACCTTTTTTCAAATTTTCATTACCTTTTTCTAAAACCATTCTTAAAAAATCTTCATCCACCATTAATCTTCCATTAAGAATTAAAGGAAATTCTAATTTTTCAGTACTAAGAATTTCAACAACAATATTTCTCCCAACGGAAATAATTCCAATTCTTTTCCAACCAGAATCTTGAGCTAATTTCAAAAATTTCTCAGCATCTTCTAGACTTTCACATGCAATATGAACTATTGGAGGCTCTTGTTTGAATTTACAATTTCCTTTTAGCCAAACTAACTTTTTTTTAAAATCTTCAAAAGAAACAATATCATGACTAACAAATTCAAAAAGTCCCGGGCCTTTTTTATCTTGATCTTTCATAACCATAATTCTACCTGAACACGACGACGTGGTATAATATTTTTCTAAAGAATTAATTTTATCACAAAGCACTTTAACATGTTCGTCCCATCCTCCAGCAGACGATTTATCTTCCTTATCTAGAACATCTTTTTTTCTTTGTTGAAATTGATTCATTATAATTTCTCCAGAATTTCAACTTTATTTCCTTGCTCTTCACATAACTCCTTGAACTCTTGAGCATCTTCTAAACTTCCTGCAACACTTCCGTAATGCATAGGAATTGCTAAATAAGGTTTAATAATTTTAACAACTTCGGCAGCTTCTTCTGCAGTCATAGTAAATCTCCCCCCCACAGGTAAACATAAAACTAATTTTTTATCAACTTGATTATGGCCGGTTAATCTTTGAAGTTCTGGAATATTATCACTATCTCCCGCGTGATAAATTAAAAGATTTTTCATTTTAACTAAATAACCTATCCACTCCTCACTTTTAGGGTGAAAATTTTTATCCAAGTTATATGCGGGAAAGGTAGAAATTTTTATCTCCCCTAAAGTCAATTCCATACCCGGCTGAACAATTTCATACTTTAAAGGGATATCAAATTGAAGAATTTTACTCTGACAGTCTGCAGTCATAACTATCTTAGTTCCAGGTTGAATTATTTTAGCAAGATCTTCTACTGAACAATGGTCGTAATGACTATGTGTCAATAAAATTATATCTGCTTTTTCCAAGCCTTCTTTAATTTGATAAGGATCAATATAAATAATCCTTGAATTTTTTCCCCCTAACTCCGCACTTTGGGGTACGCCCGGCAGTGCAATCTGAAAACCAGCATTTCCAAGCCAGTTTATCTGAACTCCATCAATCTCCATATAGTTCAAAATTGGGGAGCGTTTTTAAGCTTTTTCAATAGAATTAGCAATACTCAAAAGCTTTTCTTCTTCAAATTTATTACAAATAATTTGCATTCCAACTGGAATTCCATTAATCTTTCCAGAAGGAATAGAAATTGCACAATTTCCAGCTAGATTTGAAGGAATAGTTAAAGCGTCTGCAGCGTAAGCTTCTTCAACTGAAATCTTCTCCCCAATTTTCCAAGGTAATCTAGGAACAGTCGGGGAAACAATGCAATCAACATCTTCAAAGACTTTAGAAAATTCCTTTTCAATAAACTTCTTAACTTGTAAAGCTTTATGATAATATCTTCCTCCGTACTCCGCTTTTGTAATTTCTGAACCTCCTAAAATTCTTCTCATAACTTCCGGACCAGCAAAATCCTCAACTTTCTTTCCATACCTTCTTCCATCCAATTTCCTAGTTCCAGAAAAGACCTCAACATAAACTAAAGGATAATAAGTTTCAACAGCCAAATCTAAATTAGGAATTTTTATTTTTTTAATTTCCCATCCATACTTTTTAACTACTTTTTGAATTTTATCTTCTACCAAATTTTTAATTTTTAAATCGACACTTAATCCATCTAAATCCAATAAACCAACTTTTATTTTTTTAGGAACGACTTTTATTTTCTCCAAATCAAAACCTTTTCCTTTTCTAGAGATAGAATCTTTATCATCTTTCCCATAAATTACTTTTAACAATAAAGCTGCATCTTCAACGGTTTTTGCAATTGGACCTATTTGATCTAAACTCATTGCCATATCAACCAAACCATACCTTGAAACGCTTCCATAACTAGGTTTTATCCCAACCACTCCACAATGTGACGCCGGATTTCTTAAAGAACCTCCCGTATCAGAGCCTAATGCCATATCGCAAAATCCAGCAGCAACTGCCGCAGCACTTCCCGAAGATGAACCTCCGGGAATTAATTTATTATCAACAGGATTTTTAACTGGCCCAAAAGCAGATGTCTCTCCAGAACCACCACAAGCAAACTCATCCATATTTAACATTCCTAAAATTATCCCTCCCTCTTTTTTTATTCTCTTCACAACTTCAGCATCATAAGGAGAAACATAATTTTCCAAAACCTTAGACGCACACGACGCATGCAATCCCTTAACATTTATACACGCTTTAATTCCAATAATTTTTCCAGCAAGTTTACCCGAGGATTTTTTCTCATCTTCTAAAAGTTCTTTCTCTGGCCTAACTTCTAAAAAAGCGTTTATATTTTTATTTTCCTTCTTTATTTTTTCCAAAGCGTCTTTAACTTTCATTTAATATCTCCCTTTTTGATTAAAAATTTTACATTCGGAGCAACATTAATCTTTCCAGATTTAATATCTTTTATATCAATCCAAGAGAATTCCTTAATTCCATCTCCAACTTTTAACTCCAATTTGTTCTTTAGATTACATAACCAGTGAACTAAAATTATTTGCATTTCCTCTCCGGTTTGAGGATTTTTCCATAAAACAAGCGGACTTAATGGACGAATTATTTTAACCTCTGCATTTAATTCTTCCTTTGCTCTTTTAAGACACCTTTCTTCAAAGCTCTCTCCTTCCTTAACTCTTCCACCAATAAATTTCCAAAAGTCATCTTTGTAATCTCTATCCAAAAGAAGTTTTCCATTTTCAATTATCACCGGACCAGAGGCCACAATAATCTTTTTTTCTACCATACCTTCTTTTCTCCAAGAATAAAATCCCGATTTTTATTTGGCGCATTTTCAAACATTATTTCTCTATCTAAATCTTGAGACTTTCCTTCCCCCTCAACTCTTTCAAACTCATCCAACTCAACAAACGAATCCTCTACTTTAGATTTAACTTTGTCCAACTTCTTAGAAAAACTATCCATAATCGACTTTGCTTTCTGTTTGATAACTTCTTTTTCCTTTTCAGAAACCTGATGCCACATAAATTCACTCATAGTAATTTTAATATTTTATTTAGTTTACTATTAATAACCAAATAGAATTCTTTTATATCTTTTGCTTCTTCAATAGTTATTTCTTCACCATAATATTTTGAACCATTTCTAAGATATCTAAAATTATCTAACTTATTCACAGTATAAACATCAAAACCTAAATTTAAAAGATATGCAATTGGAGCTTCATGAGAATTTGTTTTATATCCATTTTGCAATAAAATAGCAAAAAGAAAGTCCCTTATTCCATCGTAAACATTTTCAAAGATAAGTTTAGGAAATTTATGAATCTCTAGCTGTCCAACGTCATCCATTCTACTTTCCCCATCTTTTACTAACTTTTTCGCTCTCTGAGTATCTACAAAGCTTTTCTTTACAATTCCTTTTTTTAGATAAAATTCAAAATCTTCCATTTTATTTTTTATTCAAATACCCTTGTAAGATAACACCATTTATCAAATTGATATAAAATTCTTCGGAAATTTTATTATAATCTACTACAATCAGATGAATCTTCTTATTTAACTCCTTTTCAAATTTATTTAAATCCAAATTTTTATAATCTTTCTTTGTAATAAGAACAAAATCAACATCGCTATCTCCTATATCTTCGCCTCGGGAATAGCTCCCAATAACCGAAATAGATTCGGGGGAAAATTCAGTTTTTAAAAAATCCAAAACACCACTTTCATAAATTCGTTTAATATTGTCTATCCTCTTTAACTCAATAAACTTCTTAGTCCGAGTAACAAAAACTTCTACAACATTCAATTTCTTTTCCCTTTGTAACAAATTAGCCCGAACCAAAATCCCAAGAATATTTAAAACAGTATTTGGATTTAGTTTAGTTTTTCGTGCAATTTCTCTAATATGAAACCTCTCGGTAGGATTATCAAAAAAAACCCGCAAAACCTTTTCCTCACTAGATTTCATACAAAAGAAATAAATTATACATTTAAGTACTTTTCTATACAAATGTATAAATATATATACAGTTATTTAATATCTAAAATGCTAAACTCTCCAGAGGCCCCGGCATTAATGACTTGGGTTTTTCCAATCAACGCTTTTCCACGGGTCTCATGCATATGTCCACAAAAAATAAAACCAAGGAATATTTAAGATTTCTTCTTTCCAATAAACTTAATCTTCCTAATTTTTCCTTTCTCTTCCAAATCGATAAATATCATCTTCCCCTCCGCTAAACTACCAGAATTTAATATTATTGTTTTCCCAATTTTATCTTGTCCGAATCCTTCGTGAATGTGCCCCCCAACCGCTAAAAGAGGTTTTTGTTGTTCAACAATTCTTCTAGCAAGCTTAGAACCAAGATGTTTTCCTATAACTTTTTTATTAGCATTTTTAGAAACGACTTTGTCTAACTTCGTGTTATAAGGAATATTGTGTGAAACAAAAATAACTCTGCCCTGTTCATTTTCTTTTCTGAACTTTCTAAATAATCTCTCCAATAATCTTTTATGTTTTCTAAATGCTTTACTTTTGACAATCCCAGGAAATGAATGCCCCCTCATTCCGATAAAGACAAAACCATTAAACTTTTGATAACTATAATCTATTCTTTTAATATTTGAATATTTTTTTAATGTCTTAATAAAATCGAGATATTTTATATACATCTTTTTTTTAATTTTCTTCTCATCAAGAACATCATCGGGAAAAGGATAATCTACATTTCCCAAAACACTAAAAACAGGTATACCCAAATCATCCAATTTTTTAAAAACTAAACTTCCCCTCCGAATATCCTCTTTAATTAATTTTTGATATTTCTTTTTTCCAATAATTTCGTCTAAATCCACTTCTTTCCGATAACAATGCTTGAACCATAATTCACGATAAAAAAAGGGCAAATAATCCCCTATAGAAATAATCAAATCTACTTTCTGTCTCTGTATTTCTTGTTTTAATCTAAGAGGAAACTTTCCATGGAAATCTCCAATCAATGCTATCTTCATTGAACCAAAAAGAAAAACAAACTTATAAAACTTATTAAAAATTATAAAAAAGAAAAAAAGAAAAAGACTAATTTAGACAAGACTAACTACATATCGTCGCCGTCTTCATCCATGTCGTCTTCTTCTTTGTCATTATCGTCTTCTTCATCCCATTCTGCCATTATTATTATTTCTCCTTTTTTAATTACGAGAGTCAAAGGCTAAACCTTTGAAATATCTCTAAGAAATCTCCCAGTTTTTAAACCTTTTTATACACCTCAAAATGAAACAAATTCAGGGCAAAATTTAAAAGGGGAATTAAACAGAAATTTAAAAGTTTATTCAGAGAAATTATTTCTTTTCTACCTTTTCTTTAGGTAAATCTAACTTGATATGAACCTCTTTCAGTTGTTTTTCGTCTACCCACGACGGAGCATCCATAAGAACATCTTTAGCTTCTTTATTTTTTGGAAACGCAATAACTTCTCTTAAACTTGGTTGTCCTAATAGGACCATAATTAATCTATCAATTCCAGGAGCAATTCCTCCATGGGGCGGAACACCATATTGGAAAGCAGTTAACATATGTTCAAAATATTGCTTCTGTTTTTCTGAAAATCCAATTAAATCAAATATCTTTTTCTGCATCTCGGGGTCATGAATTCTAATCGAACCACCACCAACCTCAAACCCGTTCAAAACCAAATCGTGTTGGTAAGCTTTAACTTTGTGCGCATCTTTTTCATTTAGGTATTTCAAATCTTCCGCCTTTGGCTGAGTAAACATATGATGCATAGGAGCATAATGTCCATTTGCCTTTTCTTCCTCAAATAAAGGGAAATCGATTACCCAAGCGAAAGCCAATTCATTTGGATCATTTTTATCTTTTCTTAAATCTGGTTTATCTGTTCCATATTTTTTCATTACTTCATCATAAGTTAATCTGGGTATTTTTTGAAAAGTAAGTTTCTTACTGGGCAATAATTCTTTAACAAGTTTAAGAATCATATCTTCAACTAAATCCAAAATATCTTTTTGTTCAACAAAACTCATCTCCATATCTAATTGGTAAAATTCTCCAGGAGATCTATCTGCTCTTGCATCTTCATCCCTAAAACAAGCAGCAATCTGAAAATATTTATCGATTCCAGCAACCATTAATAATTGTTTATACTGCTGAGGAGATTGGGGCAAAGCATAAAACTTTCCAGGATGAAGTCTCGAAGGAACAATAAAGTCTCTAGCACCCTCGGGAGTAGATTTTGTTAACATAGGGGTTGTAACTTCCAAGAATTGCTTTTCATCCAAATAGTTTCTAATAAAATTAATTATTTTATGTCTAAGTTCCAGATTTTTAGTCATAACCGTTCTTCTAATATCTAAATATCTATATTTTAACCTTAAATCCTCATTAACATCATCTTTAGTTAACTCAAACGGTAGTGGCGAAGCCAGAGTTAATATTTTCAAATTAGAAATAGCAATCTCCACTTTCCCAGAAACAAGATCTTTATTTTCAGTTCCCTTAGGTCTTGATTTTATTTCACCTTCAATTTGGATACAAGATTCAGTTGTAACTCGTTTAGACTCAAGAAAATCTGCACTTTTTTTATCAATAATTCCCTGAACTTTCCCATATCTATCTCTTAAGTCAATAAAAGTAAAGTTACCATGTGCACGAATTGTATCTGCCCATCCGACTAGTTTAACTTTCTTTCCAATTAGGCTTTCGTTAACTTCTCCAAGAGTATAATCTCTAAACATAAAAATACCCAGCAATCAGGATTTATAAATATTCTTTTACTGGAGAAAACATGGAAATATTCAAAATAAAACACAAAGATAAGAAAACAAAAGCTAGAATAGGTATTCTAAAAACAAAAAAAGGAGAAATAGAAACTCCATTTTTTATGCCAGTAGCAACTAAAGGAACAGCAAAATACATCTCTACAGAAGACCTAAATGAAATGGGGGCAAATGCAGTAATCTCAAACGCACTAATTTTATCAATTCGACCAGGAACAGAACTCGTAAAAAAAATGGGAGGGATTGGAAAATTCATGAACTATCCAGGAATAAATTTCACAGACTCGGGAGGATTTCAAATGTACTCAAAACAAATTTACATTAAATCAAATTCAGAAGGGGTCTTTTTCCGAAACCCAATAAGTGGAGAAAAACTTTTCATAACTCCAGAAAAAAATATGGAAACCCAACTAGAACTAGGAAGCGATGTTGCAATGTGTTTAGATTCTATGCCCCTTTACTCTGAATCAAAAAGATCAATTGAAGAAGCGGTTGAAAAAACCATCCTCTGGGCAAAAAGATGCAAAGAGCATCATGACAAATTACAGAAAAAAATAACAAAAGAAAAAAGACAAATTCTATTTGGAATAATCCAAGGAGGAATTTATTCAGACTTAAGAACTCAGTGTGCAGAAGAACTAGTTGAAA
>CAYLLQ010000021.1:11347-12422 GCA_964384935.1 Candidatus Woesearchaeota archaeon
CAAGGAGGAATTTATTCAGACTTAAGAACTCAGTGTGCAGAAGAACTAGTTGAAATGAATTTTGATGGATACTCTATAGGAGGTTTTGGTTTAGGAGAAACACAGAAAGAAGAAATGAAAATGGTAGAACTTTGCAAAAAGATTATTCCAGAAAACAAACCAGTTTATCTTATGGGAATTGGAACTCCAAACGAAATACTCGACGGAATTGCACTCGGAGTGGATATATTTGATTCGCGAATGCCAACTCAAAACGCACGAAGAGGAGGAATTTTCACTTCAGAAGGAAGATTAAAACTTTACAATAAAAACTACGAGTTTGACAAAAACCCTCTAGACAAAAACTGTAATTGCTTTGTTTGTAAAAATTACACTCGAGCTTACATTAGACATTTGCTAATTCAAGAAGAAGGCACAGGTCGTAGATTAGCAAGTTTTCATAATTTGTACTTTCTTCAGGATTTGATTAGACAAGCAAAAGAACAAATAAAGAAAGGAACATTTGAAAAGTTTAGAAAAAACATAGAAAAGAAATACAAAAGATAAAATATCTATTCATTCTCTTTAAGAGGTTCTTTAACTTCCCCATAACCATATGATCCACTATCTAAAGCCCTAGTAAGTTCATGAACATCTCTTTCTCTAGTAAAAACGACATCTTTACTTCCCAAAAATCTTCCAACAATTGTTTGTCTTCTTCCAGAACGATCAGTAATAAACCATCCGGGCCCCCAAGTTGCGATGTAACCTCCCGCCAATAAAAGATCATCCATTTCAGCTAAGGGTCCAGAACCCGACTTGTACATCTCTGCATAACTTCTCCAATTAATTGCTAATTCGACTAATCCCTGATCCCTTAAGTCCCTTAAAGATTCGTTCATAAAGAAAGCAAATTCTAGTTCTTTTTAAAGATAATTATAATCTAAAAGTTATTTCAAATACTTCCCAATAATCCTCATAGCATCCTTTCCATCAACAGAACCCTTAAACTCACTCATAACCAGACCCATATAAGCATTAGGATTTAATCCAGGTTTTTCCTTAATCATTTTCATAATCTTTTCTTCAACATCCG
>CAYLLQ010000022.1:0-12065 GCA_964384935.1 Candidatus Woesearchaeota archaeon
TTTCTTTGCCATAATAAATTAAGAAACATGGAATATAAAAAGTTAACTCATTTTTTTAAGAACGTATTCTGCTAAACCTTGAGGATTTCTTACTCTATGGTACAATTGATAATCTTTTGTAACTTGAACAATCCCCGAATTCCTTGCAATGGAGGAAATACTTCTCTCCAAGAGAGTAGGATTAGTTGTGGAATCTACTTCCCAACAAGAATAAGGAAGTTTAGAATCTTTTACAGAACCTCTAACAATATTTTGAGGAGATTCCACCGATCCATAGTCTCTTAATTTAGCGATAACATCTTCTCCAAACCTCACCCTATTTCTTTGATCTCCAACAACCAAAAAGATATATTGAATTGACCGAAATTCTTGAGATTCAGAAATATCAAAAGAAGGGTCACTTTGAACAGGCTGAGAAATATGAAAATTCCAATATACAACGGGTCTTGTTCTAAAATTAATTATTCTTCTAGGAGGCATAAGTTTTTATATAAAAATGGATATTTAAATATTATTGAGATAAAATGAAAAAGATCGAATCAAAAAAAATAGCTGAATTAAAACATCGATCAAGAAGGGGGTCCATAAAAGAAGGGATGTTCGCAACAGTAAAAGGTTCTTTCTTTGACACATACATTTCTCCTTTTGCATTGGCAATAAATTCGAGTAGTTCTCTAATTGCTATGATTAGTTCAATAACCGGGTTACTAGGTCCGCTAAGTCAATCGTCTAGTTCCAGACTAATGGAAAAATACTCCAGAAAAAAAATAGTTGTAACTGCGGTTTTATGGGAATGTCTCTCAATTCTTCCGATTATATTAATTGCATTTTTATTTTACAAAGGAATACTAACAAGTTTCCTTCCTTTAACTCTTCTAATAACTTTTTCATTATATGTAATATTCGCTAATCTTGCAGGACCTGCCTGGTTCTCTTGGATGGGAGACATTATCGACGACGAATATAGAGGAAGATGGTTTGCAAAAAGAAATTTAATTTTAGGATTTATCTCAGTAATTTTAGCAATCTCTGCATCTTTCTTTTTAGATTTTTTTAAAAGTAAAAACTGGACAATGTTTGGATTTATGATTCTATTTTTTATTGCATTCGTTGGGAGAATGATATCTAGAGAAATATTCAAAAAACAATATGAACCAAAAATAGAACTTAAAGACGGATATTATTTTTCTTTTACACAATTTCTCTTAAAAGCTCCAACAAACAATTTTGGAAGATTCACAATCTTTAGGGCATTAATTTCTTTCGCAGGCTCAATATTTGCACCATTCCTAGCAGTTTATCTTTTGAAAGATTTAAATTTAAGTTATACTCTCTATATGATTATTACTTTCTCTGGAACAATTTTCTCTTTAATTGTAATGGAATTATGGGGAAAATTTGCAGACGAATATGGAAATTATAAAACAATGGCCCTTACATCAATCGCCCTTCCAATAATTCCCATTTTGTGGATGTTAAATAAATCTCCAATTTACTTAATTATTGTTCCCTCGCTAGTCAGCGGAATTGCTTGGGCAGGATTTAATCTTGCAGCAGGAAATTTTGTATATGATAATGTTTCAGTACCACGAAGAGGTTTGGTAATCTCTTATTACAATCTATTATCAGGAATCGGAGTATTCTTAGGAGCAGGTTTAGGAGCAATATTGGTAAAAGTAATAACTATCCAGATAATAAACCCATTAATAATAATCTTTTTTATAAGCGCAATTCTAAGATTAATAGTAATTTTAGTATGGATTCCAAAACTAAAAGAAGTAAGAGCAACAAATCATTTTAATGGAAGAGAAGCATTCAAAAATATCATTTTGAAACAGGCAAAACCGACAATTATTGAGGGAATTTACGAGTTAATTTCCATTAAAAAATATTTCTGGTAAAAGATACATAAGACTTATAAATTGACTAGGTTTAGACTGAACATGTTTAATTCAAAAAAATGTCCACATTGCAACAATAATGTAAAAAGCAATTTCGAATTCTGTCCTAGTTGCGGAAAGCAAATAAAAAACAACGGGGATGATTGGGGAATGTTAGGAAGAAATGATTTCCTAGAGCAAAATGAACGAGTAGAAAATCCATTGTTAAGTGGATTCGGAGGAGGAATGTTAGGAAAGATGCTCAATTCAACAATGAAAATGTTAGAAAAAGAACTCCAAAGAGAGATGGGGGGAATGCAAAAAAGTCAGACACAAAATTTAGGAAATCCAAATTTTGAATTATTTATAAACGGAAAAAGAATAAATCCAAGAAATATCAAAGTTACAAAACAACCAATTCAAGAAAACAAAAAACAAGTTCAAGAGAAGAATAAAAAAATAGTTTATCTCCCAAATAATAAACTAGAAAAATTTTCAAAACTGCCTCAAGAAGAACCAAAGACATCAATTAGACGACTAGCAGATTCAATAGTTTGTGAAATAGAACTTCCAGGAGTAAAAAAAGAAGAAGACCTTTCTATTAGAAGAGTTGGAGAGAGTATAGAGATAAAAGCTGTTTCTAAAGATAGAGCATACATGAAGACAATAACAATAAACTTACCTGTTACGGGGTATGAATTTTCAAAAGAGAATTTAACCCTAGAATTAGAGACAAATAACTGAAACTACCTCTTTTTAATCAAATGAGGCTACTCGGATTTGAACCGAGGACTTCCGCCTTATCAGAGCGATACTCTACCAGACTGAGTTATAGCCTCATACAAAAATCAAAAGAATTAGTCTATTTATAAGTTTTGTGACTTAAAAAATACTTTCGGATACTACAACTTTATAAAATTTATCAAAACCTTTAAAAACCAAATCTTTCTTTGATAAAGATGGTTAAAGGAATGTATCATTATATAAGGGAAGCATGGAAAAAACCCGATGCAAAAACACTTAGAGATAGAATGACTGAGTGGAGAAAATTGGGAGTTTTTACAGTATTAGATAAACCCCTAAGATTAGACAGAGCAAGATCATTGGGTTACAAGGACAAAAAAGGATTTGTGGTTGTTAGAATAAGAATTCCTAGAGGAGGTCACACAAAAAAAAGACCAAACGCAGGTAGAAGATCAAAAAGAATGACTCCAAGATTAACTTTGAAAATGAATTACAAGTGGATTGCAGAACAAAGAGTTCAAAAACAATTCAAAAACTTAGAAGTTTTAAACTCATACCAAATAGGAAAAGATGGTGTTAATTATTTCTTTGAAGTAATATGTGTTGACCCAACTAAACCAGAGATATTAAATGACCCAACAATTAACTGGATAGCAAAAGGTTCAAACAAAAACAGAGTTTTAAGGGGACTTACAAGCACAGCAAGAAAATCAAGAGGATTAAGAAACAAATCTCCAACAGCAAAGGTAAGACCTTCAGTACGAGCTGGAAAAAGAAGAGGAAAGTAATTCTAAAGTTAAAAAAAGGATATTTCTTTGATTAAAATTAACAAAATAATTATCTCTCATCCATTTAAAAAAAGTATTGATTAACAATTCTAAGCAGCTTGTAATTCTTCCCGTCCCATCCATTCCGCGTAGGCCAAATTAGTTTTAGGATTTAAAGACAGACCATAATGATCTGGATCTCCACGAGGACAACAATAATCTCCTAACCCCTCAAGAGTTAATCTCGGTTCAATTTGATTACGAAAAATTTCAACAACCAATCCTCTCCCACAATTCCCAGAAGTATCCATTGCACCCCTTTCAGCTAACGCGACTTGGGACATTAGTAAATCTATTGCATTTCGAATTTTCATAATCTCCAGAATAAATCCCCCTTTAAAAGAATTAGTATCTTCCACACTCTAAGAAATTCTCCTAAAATTATTTAAACCCCCCTTCCATAATTTATTTATGGAATTAAAAAAGAGTCAAACAGCAAAAAATTTATTGAAAGCTTTTGCAGGTGAAAGTCAAGCAAGAAATCGTTACACATATTTTGCATCAGTTGCTAAAAAAGAGGGATTAGAGCAAATATCTGCAATATTTTTAGAAACAGCAGAAAACGAAAAAGAACATGCAAAAATTTTCTTCAAACATTTAGAAAAATTAAATGGCGAACATCTAGAAATTACTGCATCATATCCCGCAGGAAAAATTGGAACAACCTCAGAAAACTTGCTTGCTGCAGCAAACGGAGAAAAAGAAGAATGGGGAAAGTTATATCCCGAATTTGAAAAAGTAGCAAGAGAAGAAGGATTCAAAGATATTGCGGATTCATTTAAAGAAATTGCAGAAGTTGAAGAACAACACGAAAAACGATATAGAAAATTATTAGAAAATGTAAAAAATAATTCTGTTTTCAAAAAAGACAAAGTCGTTAAATGGAAATGTAGAAATTGCGGTTATGTTCACGAAGGAAAAGACGCACCAAAACTCTGCCCTGCATGCAAACATCCTCAAGCTTATTACGAAGTTTTAGAGGAAAATTACTAGATAATACCTCTAAAGAACATAAAAGAATATAAATTAAAAATTCTATAATCAAATATGGTAATTCCAGTCTGGTTTGTAGTTTCTGAATCTGAAGAAGCGCGTAGACTATATCATGAATTAATGGCCAATAATCTTACTTCAGAAGGAAAACTAGGAACATATGGGGGTGAGGGAGATTTACTCGAGATAGACATGAATGCTCCAGATTCCGCAATAAGATTTGAGTACTATCAAAATTTTGAAGTTGCTCCTAAAATTTCAGGAAAAAGATTATTTTTTAATTATGCGAGACAAACAAAAGAAATTCCCTTAGACGGGAAAACAGAAGCAAGACTAAGAAAAGATTCAAGATTATGGGAATTAATTCTTCGAGATTCAAGAATGTTTAATATAGAAAAAATGGTGTTTTTCGGACCTGCAGAAGTAGTTTTTCCAAATCACCAGATTGCATCCGAAGCGAGACAGAGGATTTTTGATGGAATTCCAGCAGCAAGTGGAACCCCTTTTGATTACGGCAGAGGCAGAAGATAAAATATAAAAACCTCTTCTACATAAATTAATTATGACAAGTAAAAGAGAAATATACAAATGCGAAATTTGCGGAAATATAGTAGAAGTATTACATGAAGGAGCAGGAACCTTAGTCTGTTGTGGACAGCCAATGAAACTGCAAAAAGAGAATACTATTGATGCCTCCAAAGAAAAACACATTCCAATCATAGATGAAAACGCCGAAGGAGTAGTTGTTAAAGTTGGAAGTGTTCCACATCCAATGGAAGAAAAACATTACATAGAATGGATAGAAATTACAACAGAAAAAGGAGAATCAAAGAAATTCTTAAATCCAGGAGAAAAACCAGAAGTTAAATTTCCAGTAAAAACAAAAATTATTTCTGTAAGAGCGTATTGTAATTTGCATGGATTGTGGAAAAGTAATTAATCGTGGAAAAACTCTTTAAGAATCGCTCCCGAATGTTGACCATAAGCACAACATGCCTCCAAGTACTTACAATATGTTATTCCCCTCTTAGTAGTCCTCTGCTCACAAGAAGAAAGAAGATAGACACGAACCCCTCCTTGAACCCTCGTTTCTACTTCAATGGGTTCATCAGTCCTACTACATCGAACATTTTTACTAGAATCGCCCCCAGAATTTATTGACATAAAAACAAATTAAAGAATTCTATTTATAAAACTTCCCAACAACAATTTTTAAATACCCTCAAAAAATTAAAAATGTATGTACCTGCATGAAATGCTTCAGGCATTAGATTACGGAACACGAAAAGCAAGATATGAAGGAACGCCTCCAGAAGTGAAAATAGTTGAAGAACAAGACAGAACGGTCGAAGTAAGAGATGGACTAGAAAAATTCCTAAATTTTATGGGTCCGGCAATAGGAGAAAAGTGGGGGATTGTTTCTTTAACCTGGATGAATACATATCGCGAAGAAGTAATTAGATCCGGTAGTATTAGAAAATTACTACAAAATGCAGGTAAAGGAGATAATTTAGATATATTAAAAGAAAGGGAATTGACTCAAGAAGAAATTAAAGAAAGGGTTGAAGAGCTCAAAAGAAGATTTGAGGCAGGTTTTGTCTTTGGTGCGACATTAGGATTATTTCCTAAAGAAGGAACATTCTTAGAATATAATGGAACAAGAATAGATTACCAAAACTTAAGATGGGAAAGTGATGGAAGATTTGAAATGCGAGGAATTGACACCGAGTGTGTTGAAAACTTAGGTGCAGAAGTAACAGGATGCTTCGGATTAAGAGTAGAAGCATATGATTGTCCTAGAAAAAGAGCAACGGGAGTAGTAACCATTAGAGGAAGAGAAGGATACCTGAAAGCACAAAAGTTATTCGATGAAGAGGAACTAACGGAGGATAGAGATTTTCTAAAAACGACTTCTAGATTTAGAAAATTTGCCCGATGGATAACTGGAGAATAAAATTAAAAAATACCAAATCTTAAAAACTCACTCTTCTTCTTAACTAAAACAAAAGAGGAAAAATGCGTTACTTAAAACTTGCCGAACTATATGAAAGCCTAGATTCAACAACAAAACGTCTAGAAAAAACCGAGATTTTATCTAAATTCTTAGAAAGCGTTTCTGAAAAAGACAAAGACGTTTTATATCTACTTCTAGGAGATATTTATCCTGAATACGACGAAAGAAGGATTGGAATTTCAAATCAACTAGCAATTCAAGCAATTTCAAAATCGACTGGAACAGAAAAATCAAAAGTAATCAAAGAATGGAAAAAAATTGGAGACATAGGAAAAGTTGCAAAAGAATTAACAAATAAAAAAACACAATCAACTTTAGCTTCCCACATTTTAACTACAGAAAAAGTAATTGAAAATTTCAGAAAACTTCCAGAACTTCAAGGTTCAGGAACAGTAGGGAAAAAACTTTCTTTGATTACTGAACTTTTAACTTCAGCTTCTCCAATCGAAGCGCTCTACATAACTAGAACATTAATCGGAGATTTAAGAATCGGTGTACAAGAATCTACAATTAGAGAATCAATCGCAAAAGCATTTTTCCCAGAAGAAGAAAGTGCAGCAGAAAAAGTTCAAAGAGCAATAGACAAAACAAACGATATTTCTGCTGTATTCGAATTGGCAAAAAAAGGTAAACTAAGCGACTTAGATAAATTAAATTTAGAGGTAGGTAAACCAATCAAAGCTATGCTTGCACAAAAAGTGCTAACAATAGAAGACGGATTTAAAGCACTCGGAACACCCTGCGCAATAGAATACAAATATGACGGATTCAGATTATTAATCCACAAAAATGGAAACGAAGTAAAACTCTATACTCGAAGTTTAGAAAATGTAACAAAACAATTCCCTGAAGTAAAAGAATACGTTTTAAACTATATCAAAGGGGAAACATTTATTATGGATTCGGAAGCAGTTGGTTTTGATTCGAAAACAAAAGAGTACTTATCCTTCCAAAACATTTCTCAAAGAATAAGAAGAAAATACGCAATAGAAGAATTGCAAAAAAAACTACCTGTAGAAATAAATATTTTCGACATTCTTTTTTACAATGGAAAATCCCTATTAAATGAACCATTCAAAAAAAGAAGCGAACTATTAAGAAAAATAATAACGCCAAAACCGTACAAATTAATACCTTCAAAACAGTTAATTACAGAAGATACAAAAAAAGCAAAAGAATTTTATAAAAAAGCATTAAAAGATAATCAAGAGGGAATTATGATGAAAAGCCTAGAGGCTGAATACAAACCAGGAAGAAGAGTAGGACATATGTTAAAAATAAAACCCGAAGAGAGAGATTTAGATTTGGTAATAACTGGGGCAGAATACGGAACCGGAAAGCGTTCGGGTTGGCTTTCAAGTTTAATTCTTTCTTGTAGAGAGGGAAACAGATTTTTAGAAGTAGGAAAAATGGGAACCGGAATTAAAGAAAAATCGGATGAAGAAGAAGACACAATTTCATTTGAAGAAATGACAGAAAAATTAAAACCATTGATAATTGGAGAAAAGGGGAAAACAGTAAAGATAAAACCAAAAATAATTCTAGCAGTTAGCTACCAAGAAATCCAACACTCTCCTAATTACAATTCTGGATTCGCTTTGAGATTCCCAAGATTCACAGCACTAAGAACAGACAAACCCCTAAGCGAAATTGCAACACTCGAAGAGATAAAAAAAGATTTTGAAAATCAAAAAAGAAATTGGGCATATGGATAAGTTTAGAATTAGAAAAAGAAATGAATATTTTGCAACTATTTTAGGAATTGCTGGAATAGCTTTAATTTACTTTTTAATAATTAATTCAGCTCTTACAAATAAAGTATCTTTTTCTCCAGAAGATTCTATTTACATTCCAAAAAATTGTTCCAATTCAGAAATAGAAGCAACATGGAACTCCGTCTTTTATGAAAGTCCTACAGGAATTACAATAATAAAAAACGATACAATTACACAAGAAACATGCGAACAATATTTTGCTTACAAGATTAAGGACGAAAATAACACTTACATTCTCTCTGGTTTAGCAAAAGGAACCTTAAATTATCCCGAGATAACCCTGTATCATTCTAATTTTAACTCCAGTTTTAATACTTTAATTTCAAGTTTTACAAACGCATCTAATCTTAGCATAATTTTAAATTTAGGAAAATTACAAGAAACAATTCTTCAAGAAAAAGTTCTCAAAAGAACAAATTCATTGGCTCTAGAAAATGCAACCGCCACATTCAACTTCTCTATAAAAATAACTTCTTCCGAATTCACACCAGAATTAATTCCATCTGGAGAATCTAAATACAAATTTGAAACCCCTCAATTGATAGGAACAGTAAATGCAAATAAAAGTTTTGAATCTGTATCTTATTCTAAAACTAATTCTCTTGATTGCTCTCAAACATGGATTGAAGAAGAAACAGATTGTTTAAACAGAGTTAAAAAAATTTATTTTATTCCAGGAAATCCAACTTGTTTAAATGAATCTGGAAGACCTCAAAACCAAACATTAAATTGTTATGGAATAACTTCTAGAAACACGAGAATAGAAATAAATGTCAATAATTCAGAATTAAATTTATCTCAAAACTATAACGGATTAAATAAAGTAGAGATTCTTGGGAGTGGGAAAAAATTATTAGAATTTGAATGGAATTTTAGTCAAAGTCAAGTGATTGAAGGGGTAGAGATAATCAAAGAAGAAACAAGTTCAGATTTTGGATATGCAATAATCAATGGGTTAAATATAACAAAAACAGTTTATATAACTAGAAAAGACAATTTATCTAGTAACATTTGTATTATAGACGAAGTAATAAGAAACGTATCCGAGTTTAGTACAAGTTGCACTGCTTCCGAAGAAACAAAATTAAACTGCCCGGGAAACGATTCAAAATACACTTGTAATATTACGGGTAATCTTTTCAAAATAACCGGATTAACCCATTCAGGTGCAAAAGAAATAACAACAAGTACAAGTTCAACACCCTCCTGTACTCCTATTTGGAATTGTAGTTCATGGTCATCTTGTTCAGCGAATAAACAAACCAGAACTTGTAACGATTTAGGTCCTTGTGAAATACCTGCAGAACCATCTATATTAGAACAGAGTTGTACAATTCAATGTATAGAAGATTGGAAGTGTGGAGTTTGGCTTCCAGAAAAATGTCCAAAAACAGAAAATCAGACTAGAACCTGTTTAGACGCAAACTCGTGCGGAACTTTTTTAACAAAACCAACTGAAGAACAAACATGCAAATACAGCAACAACACCGCAGTGTATATTACCCTATTAATTATTCTAATATTAATTATAATTATTAGTATAGCAATTATTTATTTAATAAAAACCAAAGACAAGAGTAACAACCCCCTAGAAAATTCATGGAATAATCAAAATTCTCCGATATCTCCTAACAATCAAAACATAATTCAAAATTTAAATAAATTTCCCAACCAAGACCCCCGTAGGTTTTATAAATAAAATTTAATTAAAATAAAAATGATTCAAAAATCAATTAACTCAGGTTTAAGTTTTGGATTAACTTCAGGAGTAATAACAACACTAGGTTTAATTGTAGGATTAAATTCTGGAACTCACTCAAGACTAGCAATAATCGGGGGGGTTGTGGTAATCGCAATCGCCGACGCACTTTCAGATGCAATGGGAATGCATCTATCAAAAGAATCAGAAAAAGACAACACTAAAAAAATTTGGTCTGCAACAATTGCGACCTTTTTTTCTAAACTAATAATTGCATTAACTTTTATTGTTCCAATTATAACTTTGAATTTAACAAACGCAATTATAGTAAGTATTATTTGGGGGATATTTTTATTAACAACTTTAAGTTACAAAGTAGCAAAATCTCGAGGGAAAAGTGTAAAAAGTGCAATCTCGGAACACCTAATTATCGCGACAATAGTTATAATCTTAAGTCATCTAGCAGGAAAATTCGTTGCGAACTTCTTCGGAACCATTTAAAAAGCTTTATAAATAGATTTTTCATAATAAACCCATCAAGTAATCAAATGGTAGCAAAAAAATCTCACTCAAGTTATAAAATTCAAAACATTGTTGCCACTGCTTCTTTAGGTAAACCTGTCCCACTTACAAAACTTGCAAGAACTCAACCAAATACAGAATACAATCCAGAAACTTTTCCAGGTTTAGTTTTAAGAATCAAAGAACCAAAATCAGCAGTTTTAGTTTTCTCATCAGGAAATTTGGTTTGTACAGGAACAAAATCAACAACTCAAGTAAGAGAAGTCATAGACGCAGTAATAAAACAACTTAGAAAAATAAATGTAAACATTACTGGAAAACCAAAAATAACCGTTCAAAATATTGTAGCTTCTGGAACAATTGAATTAAAACTTAATCTAAATTTCTTAGCACTAGAGATGGAAAATACCGAATACGAACCAGAACAATTTCCAGGATTAGTTTACAAATTAATAGAACCAAACGCAACCTTCCTTTTATTCAGCAACGGGAAACTTGTTTGTACGGGAACAAAAAACAAAGAACAACTTGAGAACTCAATGGTTCAACTTCTAAAAAACGTTAAAACTGCCTTTAAAAATTATAAACAATAAAATGAAAGAAAAATATTTTAAACTAAATACAAAAATACTCGGACTAAGCGCAGGAATAATTGGAGCATTAACTACATTCTTAACAACCCTAACAGGAATTTATGGTTCTTCAAAAATCTCCGAATTTATGGTTTCAAGCCTATGGGGATCATTAGGATACTCTACTTCCTGGACTGGCGCATTTATAGGGTTAATAATCGGATTCGTTTATGCATTTGTCCCGGTTTTTGTTGGAAGTTGGGTTTATAATAAATTAATCTAATTTTTAATTTAGACATTTCTCTAATCCAATGATTCACAAAAAGACCTTTCACTATCAGTGAGACAAACCTTAACTAAATTATCCAATGCCACTTCGTGAAGATTTAACCAATTAGAAAAATGATATCTTCCCTTAACTCTAACCGGAGAATTTGTCTCTGAAGCAGCTTGAAGTAAGGAATATGTTTTAATATCTCTCTCTGCAGTATTAGAGTTATCAAATATGGGAAGCCATAATCTTAATTCAGGATCGAATAATAAAGCATAAGTAGCTCCTGTTTGAAAATAGTGTTTTACCCCCGAGGGATACCGGTTACTTCTACTAAAAAATTAGATCTTCTTCTATTCAAAAGATCGCATATACTAATTTCTTGATATTCCATTTAATTCTTAAACTAAAAAGGGTTTTAAACATTTATATCATAAAGAGGTATAAGTAAGTTCACTCCTTCTTTCCAATAACACATTCACAAAACTACTTTTAGAAAACAACTAAAATTAAAAATAGAAACAAGATGGAGAATTATGGTAAGTTATTCCAGCCATCTATTACTTTTAGCAAGACCAATAATGAACCGAGTATATCTCTCCGGAGTGTATCTTTCTCCAGACCAAATAAGCCTTTCTAGAGGAAAATTTTCACTTCAAGAACCAGGAAGACGCACAGAAATAACTGCAATGGGAAGGGGTAAAGACCCAGACAAAATTAAGTATCTCACCGAATTGAGTGATCAAGAGTTAAGAGATGCGGAAGAAA
>CAYLLQ010000023.1:0-3336 GCA_964384935.1 Candidatus Woesearchaeota archaeon
TTACATCACTCATAACTTACAAAAATAATCCCCATTTATAAGTATTATGATAATTTGTAGTGTCCGCTATTAATGTCCTCTCTATCTTTTGAGTTGCTCATTGTTTTTATTTCTTTTGTTTATTTTCTCGTCTTTTCTAGGAAAGCTTGATGGGGAGTTTTAAGTTTTCCATTAGTTAAGCCCGAATGTGGTCGCTTGTAATTATAATGTTCAACTGCTTTATCCAAACTTCCAAGTTGTTCCCACAATCTTTTTATCGTCCCGTTAAGCCTTTCTAACTTGCCATTTCCCTGAGGATATCTTACTCTTGTAAAGATTTGTTTTATCTTGAACTTCTTTACTTCTTTCTCGAAATCTGCTTCTCCAGATTTCTTTCCTTCTTGTTCGTTAGCTCTGAATACAGAGCCATTGTCTGAATGAAGCATCTTGTAAATACCATATTTCAAACTCTCTTTGAAAACCTTAATGGTATTCTCTTTATTTGCTTGACTAAACTCCCCATAAGATAGGATGAAGCGTGAAGCATCATCTTCAAACAAAATGAATTTTCTTCTTTTGTATTCTGCCCAATCAGTGTGTGCAAGACTTAAACTATGTTTTCTTTCATAACATTTGTATTTTCTCTTCTTTTGTTTCTTTATATTTGGCTTTGCCAATCCTGCTTCCAGCAGGATTTTATGAATCCTATTATGATTTATATGAATTCCTTTCTCGTCGAGAATTTGTTCAATCATAGTAGCACTCGCAAAATATTCCTTGTATGTTTTTGTAATTAATTCTCTTTCTTCTTCTGTTATCTGTCTTGGCTTTCTTCCACATTTATTTAATATAGGGTCTTTATCGTTTTTGTATTTCTTTGCAACTCTTCTAGCATGCCTTGGTGTTACTTTCTGTTGCTTTCCTATTGAGTAAAAACCTTGTTCCCTCCTTTCACTTTCCCTAACAATCCATTTTATCTTTCTTTTGTTAAGTTTTTTCATAAGAACCTGCTCTACAGCAGGTTTTATCTTATTTACCGAGAGGACATTATTTCTGGATAAGACAGTATTATGATAATTCAAAACATTTATAAGTAAAATTTATCAAGAAAGATTATGAATAAAATAGATTCTATCCGATTTTCGGAGAAGGCAATTAAAGAAATCGGTCTTCCGCAACTTGGAGAGATTCAAAAAGAACCAATAAGTTGTTTATGTGACATCCGTAGACGGCACTTAAAAGATGTCACCTTTCCGCACTTTGAGGAAAATCAAAAAAAACCAGAGGGTTGTTTTTAATGGGAACCGCGCTAATCAAGATAAAAATGATGCCCGAGTCTACAGACGTGGATTTCGAAGGAATAAAGGGACTAGCTCAAGAACTAATTGAATCAAACAAAGGCTCAAAGGTTAATTTTGAAATTCAACCAGTAGCATTTGGTTTAAACGCATTGATTGCGGGTTTTGCTTTAGATGAAGCAGACGAACTAGAACCAATAGAAAACGCTCTAAGGGGCCTAGAAAACATTAATTCTGCAGAAGTGGTGGATATGCGGCGAGCATTCGGGTGAGATTTGATTCTGAAAGCAAATTATAAAATTCCGAACCAGGGTGCGAGAAGAGCTTTTGGTTAAAATATTTCCAATATTTAGAGCCTTCGGATAATTATAAAAACCATTTATCCATAAACTAATTATGGATCCAGCACAAGAGAAGCAAATTAAAGAACAATTAATCCAACAAATAAGTTCCACCTTTCCAGAGGATAAAAAGGGAGAAGCAATAAAAAAGATTGAAGCAATGGATTCATCAGAATTACGAGCATTCTTAATAGAAAATAATTTAATTAAATCTGAAGGAGAATTAAAAAGTCCTTCGGAAGGTAGTCCGTCAAAATGTATTTTCTGTTCAATTATTTCGGGGGAAATTCCTACAAATAAATTAGACGAGAATAAAAAGGCAATAGCAGCACTGGAGATAAACCCCATTTCAAAAGGACATTCTATAATAATTCCAAAGGAGCATATAGAAAGTTCTGGAAAACTTTCCTCACAAACATTTAGTCTTGCAAAAAAACTTGCAAAAAGAATAAAATCAAAACTTAAACCAAAAGAAGTTACAATTATTTCGTCTAATGTTTTTGGACACGAATTAGTAAATATTCTACCCATTTATGAAAAAGAAAATTTAGGCTCTCCAAGACACCAAGCAAAACCAGAAGAACTTGCAGAATTAAAAACACTATTAGAAACAAAACCAAGAAAAAAAGTAATAAAGAAAAGGCCGATTAAAGAAATTAAAGAGCCTAAAATGTGGCTAAATCCTAGAATACCCTAAAGTTCCAAAGTAAATTAAAAAACCAAAGATAAACTAGGACGATAAAACTAACTAAGAAAACTGGCATAAACGCAATGCCTTGCTTTATTTTAACAAACTTATATTTTTTCTGAATCATCTTAATCTCCTTCTCGTTGAGGCCTTCCCAATTTTTTAAGATAGTTTTTCCTTTGGAGATTTTAATATTCTCTGCTAACCAATCTCCAGGCCTCAAATCATTCGACGAAATTTTAACTAACATACAACATTTTTCTATAGAATTTGCAAAGAGATAAAAACAAGATAAAATGAGAATAAATAAACCAGCAACTAAAAATAACAAATCAAAAAATCCGAATAGAATTAAAAGAATACATATACCCAAAACAGAATAAAACAATTTCTTTTTCTTTATTAAAGAGTATTTTACTTCTTTTCTAACCAATTTAAAATTCTTTATTGTTAAAAAAATACTCCAGACAAATCCGTAAATTGCCCCTACAAAAACAAACAAAATAAAGAACCAGAAAAAAATGTTTAAATTGGTATAAAAATTTTCTGAGAAGGGTAGAATAGCTCCAAGAGCTATCATCATTTTAGCATCTCCACCAGCGAAGAGCCTAGAATAGTAAAACAAATTTCCTAGAACTAAAAATATCCCCAATCCAATTAAACCTTGATAAAAGAACCCAAAACCATTCTGACCAAATAGAGAATAGAAGAATCTAAACCCCAAAGCAAAAATAATCAAAGAGAAATTCAACCAATTTGAAACTTCCTTCATTCTCAAATCCTGAATAGTTCCAACTAAAATCCAAATGAATGCAAGTATCACCAAAAATATCACTTCATACATAATAACTAAAAGAAAATTTAGTTTAAAAATTACTCGTTTAGGAGAGTATCAAAACAAGTTCGTTCGACAATGTTCCCGCTTGAATTCAAATACCTTACTGTTTCCCTTGTTAAGTCAGCATCATCAGAATACGCTGAAAAATTATTTATTGCACACGCCGCAACTTCCCTACTGCTAAAGACTCTA
>CAYLLQ010000023.1:3436-11655 GCA_964384935.1 Candidatus Woesearchaeota archaeon
CGCTGAAAAATTATTTATTGCACACGCCGCAACTTCCCTACTGCTAAAGACTCTATTCATATTAGGCACACCCCTAAGAGGAACTTCTTCTACAGGCCAAGAATTATCTTGAGAAGGAAGTAAATCTCTTAAAGAATAGGAAATAGGAGAATCTTTATAATTAGCCCCTACTAAAAAACTTGCTACAACAAAAGCCAAGACTTTTCTCATAATAAAACCTAACGAGTAAATACTTTAAATCTTTCTATACTCTACAATATACTACTACAAACTAAATTCTTCTATTCATTTATTTTAGAACTTCTGAATCTTCCACCCGTTTTGTATGGATTTTTCTTTTTTTCTTTATGTTGAGTTTACTCAATATCATCAGCGTTTCAAATATTCACTAGCTGAAAGAAGAAACACTATTCTTTTATTTTAGAACTTCTGAATCTTCCACCAATCTTATATTGATTTTGTTTCCTTTGTGTCCGAGTTGGCGAGGATACCCGCAGAACTTGTTCGAGGACTTAAGAAAAAAAATCTTATTCCTTTATTTCAGAACTTCTAAATCTTCCGCCAATTTTATATGGATTTTTTTTCTTCTCTTTACGCTTATCCTTTCCTTTATTTCTCCTCTCTAAATCTCCACGTGGCATTATGAAATAAAATCAGAGTGATTTATAAATTTTTTCTTATTTTGAGCTCTATATCTCTCGAGCAACTTTGATTTCATTTCCTTCCGAAGGTAAATTTCAAAGTTCAGAAATTGGGGTTGCGAGAGTAGCATTTTATATTTTTAGAATTAATTTAAGGGGTAGGAGCAGTAGGAGCACAACAGACAAATCCCGCAACTAACTCTTCTGGATTAATTTTGGCATTATCTTTAACTAATGTTTTTGTTGAACAAACATCCTCATCTATTCCCTCTGTCCAAGTTCCAGTTGTTTCACACTTTAACCTGTCTAAACAAGTCTTCCCATCCAATAAGACTTTATTTCCTAATTTCAAATCTCTACATTGTTCAATTAACCTTCTTCGATAAGTAGAATTTTGAGCATCACAAAGAGGTTTCATCTGTTCATTACCCTCAATAGCAAGAGATTCTCTCTCAACTGAATAAGGACAAGTAACATATTTATTCTTTCCAATCTCTCTAATTTGATTACAATAAGATTCAACACCCCTATCTACAGCTAACCCTGAACAAGTTCCTTTTATTACTTCAATCTGACTAGGAACATTTGCACCAATATCAGAAGCACGAGTAGTAAACCAAAAAATTCCAACCACAACAACAATTAAAACAATAAACGCAATAAGCCCTGGAACCAAAGTTCCCCATTCGACCTGACCTCTTTTATTCATCCTCTTTATTTCAAACATATTCTACTCAAGAATTATTTATTTATAAATCTTTTCACAGCACAAAAAATCTAATATAAATATTTTGCATTGAACCATCAATCAAAAATTGTTCACGACTGGTCATTCGAACTAGTACTTCGGGTAACTCCTTACCTTTGGAATCTTTCCTTCTAAAAACTTCTGTATAAAATGAAGGAAAGTGAACAGTTTTTTCTAAACAACTAAAACGCTCATCGGGGTATCCATTGCTACAACTAGCCAAAAGAGAATTCAAATAAGAAAAAGAAACTAATCCAAACTCTTTCAAATTATAATTAAGAGAAATATCGGTTAAGTAAGTAACATTCAAATTTTCTTTTTTAAAATTACTTTTCAGAGGAATATCAGCGAATACAATATTAAAGTTTTCAAGAGGACCGTCTAGTAGAAAATCTCCATTTGCAAATTTATCTTGAATAATTTTTAGTTGAGGAGAATCTAAAATTTCATTTTCCGAAAAACTAATTGATTTCAAATTATCTTTAAGACTCGCCTTAAATTCAGAATTCACTGAAGCGTCATCTTTTAATAAAATAAAATAAAAAAATTGGCGGTCTTCATGAAGAAGTATCTGGTCCCCAATTAAATATCTTCCATTAGAAACAAAGTCAGAGTAAGTTTTCAAATATACCGAATCAACTTTTTCTCTAATGTAAAAATTTAAATCGGACTGTTCTGCATAAACTGCCTCAATAAGATTAGAATTAAAGATTTCTATTGAAGCTCTCTTTGAGGAATAGACAAAACTAAAAAGAGCAATTCCACAAACTAACAAAACTAATACTACAAAGACTAAAACAGAAGCATCCCCTCGCCTATTCATTTGCATCCTCCAGAATAAAATTTTAAATTAAGTTTCCAAAAATCAGAATTTAGAGATAAATCAATTCCACTATTTGTTAAAGAAGACGCACTAGAGCTAGCAGAAAATAGGCGAATAAAACCCTTATTCTCATAAAATTTATCTAAAAAAAAGTATTCACAATTAGACGGAAAATTGTAACGAGCAATAAAAATATCGTAATTTTTTTGAATTAAGTCCTTATTGTCACTAAAGTCGTTAAGAATTAAATACAAAATTGGATAAAGATTATTGTCTTTTTCTACCTTGGAATTTAAAAAATAATTTATTCTTAGGTGATTTTCTAAATAAAGATTTGCAGTAGTACCTTTTGATTCTAACGCCTCATCCCCCGTTCCCTTTGATTTAGACAACATCAAACTTGCACCAACAAATAAAAGCATCACAAAAAAAACAATAACCACTGCAGGAATCCAAGTCATGGTTGTTCCTAATTGAGCACGTTTAGTTTCCATTTTTAAAAGTTCCTCCTCGACTATTTGAAGCAGTTAAAATACTTAAGTATCCTTTTTTAATCATATTATCTTCGACATAAAAGAAAAATTCAGTTCCAGCAGAACATTTAGGAAATGCCTCCGCATCAATACCTTCTAAATTAGCACAATTTTTTTCTAAAGAATAATCTCCCATTAAAATTTCATCAACAATAAGAACAGAACTCTCGTCATAAACCCCAACTTTAAAAAAGAACTTAGAACCCTCTTTTTTAAAAAGTTCAGAATTTATCTTACACTCTTTAAAAATATCAAAATCTTTGTCCAAAACATTTGAATCTAAAAAAGCATTATCCTTAACAAAACAACTAAAAAAATTTCCATAAAGTGCTCCTGCCTCTTGACTTCGAATATCATACTCTCCCCCGTAAAATAAAACTACTCCAAAAATAACTCCCACTAAAACTAGTGCTAAACAGAAAAACCACCAAATAGAAAGAAGCTTTTCTCCCCCTAGTTTGTTCATTATTTTCCTCATTTTATTTTAATAATTAATCTTTCTTGTACCTTATCGAAAGTAAACTCAACGAGCAAATCAGAGAAATACATAGAATAATAACCTCCTTCTTTTGCTAAACTAACATGAACCTTGCTATCGCTTACATTTACTAGCTTATTAAAATCTCCTTGCCCCCATCCATTCTTTTCAGAAATTTCAAAACCTTTTGAAAAATCAATAGAAACATTTGTATTAGGCTTAGCATTATCCAAAATCAAAGAAATCTCTTTTGCATAAACCTGTTCATACACTAAAGCTCCACTAGATGCGCGATAGACAAACGAAATTAACAAGAAAAATATAATCACATTTGCTATTATAAAAATAACTTGCGGAAAAATAACTTCGTCCCCCTCTCCCATCCTATAAAAAAATACCCCCCATAGAATCCTAAAATAAAAATACTTTAATAATTTATCTCTAAACTAACTGCTAGGCTTAATAGAAAAAGAGTCCCCTTCCCGAGTTATTTTTATTGCATATTTATTTATTGGAATTCCCCTCTCCAAAATATTTTTGTCATCAGGTAAAAGAACAAAGTCTTTTAAGATAACACACGCCCCAGAAGTACGGCAATCAATTTCTTTTTTTCTAGCAACGGAAGCCCCCATTACTCCAGATGGACCTTCAGAATCCTTAGTTTCACAAATACACAGGCAATTAACTCCACACGAATCAGAAGGAAAAACGTTCAAACTAACCGTATAACTGCCAACAGCATAAGAATCTCCATCTGCTCCATTAAAAGGTCCATCTTTAACATAAACCAAAGCCCAGTCGGCAGGATTTAAAATTAAAACTTCTCTTTCAGAAATATCCTCTTGTTTCATTATTTTCATCGTATTAGTAACACTTTCAAGGGTAGCCTTTGCTTGTTGTAATTTATGTTGTCCATTTAAAATTCCATATAAACTTACCGCAAGATAAACAAGAAGGGAAATAGAAAGAACAGCTAAAATAATCTTCAAAGTTTCCGGCATAAGAATCCCTTTTTTAGTTAATCGTCTCATTAAGCAATCCCCTCGATAACCGAGCAATATTTAGCAATATTGGTCATATTATACGGAATAACTCTAACAACACTACAACCATTCCTTCCTTCTTGTCCAGCCAAAACATCTTCACATTTTCCCGCACTTAACTCTCGATTAGAATAGATATTTGATGCAACAGTTCCTCCAAGAAGAATTGCAATACCTCCACAAACTATTGAACCAACCCCAGTGAAACAAAGTCTTCCAATATTCCATGTTGCTTTAGGGGCGTTAAGAATTGCAAGAGTCCCAAAACCTGCAGCCCCAAGACCCAGATTTTTCAAAACCTTAGAAGCAGGAGGAGCACTAATTTGCATAAATAAAACTGCAAGCTCCTCGGTGGTTGCTTCTTCCGAAACAGAATTTTCTACCTCGGCGTTAATAAAAACTTCTTCTTTATTATCATCCTTAGGAATAGTAATCTTAGCTGGAGCCGTTAAAGAATCTGTATCAATCTTAAACTTACCCGGACTTCCAGAGAGATATTCTGTATAACTCACCTCTTGATCCGGAACTTTATGTGTTTCCATGTAAACCTTAGGATCAACTTTAGACAAATCGATATTATTTTTTGCTAAACTTTCTTTATCAAATGCAATACGACTACAAATAACACAAGTAGGATAAACATTCCCCAATCCAAAATTCGCTTTTGTCTGAGTGAATAAATCTACTTTTCCTTCACCCATCATTTTCCAACATTCTACAACCTCTTGAGAAATTAACCTATTAACATCTTCCACGTCGGAAACTTTTGCTTTAGTTACTCCTTTGGTTCCTATAAAACTATCACACGTACCAGAACCGAAAAGTTTACTAGTAACACATAATTTTTTTATTTGACATTTTAGAGGAACATATCCTTGAACCGCAGAGGTTACTATCTGAGAAGCAGTCGCTCTTAAAATAACAGACGAATGACACGCCTCGCTATCCACAAGACCGCTAAAACCAAATTGGTAAAAAACAAATAACAAGATGATAAATCCCACAAGAACTAGGATAAAACTAACTAACTGACTAGAAGTTATTTCTCCTCGTATTTTTTTTAAAAATTTTTTTTTCATTTTATAAACGCCTTCCACAAATAACGAACCGCCCCAAAGATAATTACTCCTAAAATAATCCAGGTAAACGTAGTTACCATTGAAGAACTAAAATCCCCCTTCTTTTTCATAATTAAAACAAGAAAAAATAGTTTAATAATTTATCTCTAAATCACAATAAACTTTAAATAAGAAAAAAACTAAATTAAATTGCTCATGAATCAATCTCAAGTAGACAGAGATGATGAAAGTGAGACGTATATAACAGATACGCCGGATTTTACAGAGATTTCTAACCGAAATAAAAATTCGGGATTACTTAAAAAATTAGTATTAGGAATTGTTAGCGCAACCACACTTTATTTCTCTCCGATATCTAAAGCGGGAGAAATCTATAATGAAACTGCTAAAATAGATTTATACGGAACAATGGACACAAATGTTATGACCGCTCTTCCTCTTAGAAGAGAAATAAATATAAATGTAAACCAAGAATCAGATAAAATAATTTTAGAATATCGCTTACAACTCCCTAAAGATGAATCAAAAGATCCACTTCATCTAAAAACTCATTTAAGCAATCAAACAGCGACGGTATATGTAGGTCATCCTCCAGAAGTAGTCGTAGGAAATTCTAACCAGACAATCTATTCAGAAAAAACATCTGGGCCTAGTGAAATAGAATTGACTCAAACCACTCCCGGAGCTACTACTGAATTAAAAGCAGAGAGATGGGTAGTTGATTGGGCCCTAAGCAAATCAAAAGTTCCTTTAGCAAAAAAATTATTTGGAGAATTTGTAGATTGGTATGCAGACAAAGTACAAAAATCTAAAGAAGATGCGGCAAAAGAAATAGATCTTTCCTGGGGAGTTACAGAAGTTCCCCTCTATGGAACAGCAAGATTCTCCGATGCTCCAGAAAAAACATCGGGGGTAGAGTTTGGAAGAAAAATAGAAATTCCAGTACATACATGGGAACCCCCCTCTCAAGCAGTAATATTCGTTAAACTAGAATCCGAACGATCAGATAGAAAGGGCACTTTGTTTAGATCTATACCTTTTAGCATGGGAGAGAATTTAGAGAAGAAAGTGAAATCAGGAAATATAGAAATATTTTCTGCACCAAATAAGGCCGGAGATTATAGTTCGCCAGATGCAACATGGAACTCAAGAAGATTAGCCTATCAAGAAGGGGATATTTTTGGATTAGCTAGAGGACTTAATGAAGAAAATAGAAGAGAATTTGAAGCGATGTTAGAAAGAGTCAAACAGTCAGGGGGAATTGAAGAAATCAAAGGTCTAACAAAACGCACAGGTCAAAGAATGGAAGAAACGATTTTAGAAAAAAAAGAAATTTCTAGAACAGAGGTAATCTTTACCGTTAAACAAAAGATTTACGAGACATCAGAAAAAAGAAAAAAAGCGGCGGAAAAAACTTGTGAGTTTAGATTTACTCTAGAGGGTAAAGAATGGAAAGTAGATGCACTATAAAATGAATAAAAATTCACAAATTTTAAAAAAAGCAAGTTATGTTTGGAGTACGTTAGCTTTGGGCGTATTTTTGTATGCTGGAGTTCGCTTAACAGAGAAATTAGAATATTCTAAAGCTCCACAAGAAATAGTTTCTACTGAAAACACTCAAATAATCCAAGAAACAAGAAAAACTCCCTCCATATTAGAAGAAATAATTAAAGAAGAAGTTAGAAAAATAGAAGCTTCACCCATTCCAGAAACTCCAAAGGTTCAAGAAGCTCCACCAATAGCAACAGAAATTCCCAAGAGAAATGAAGAACCAACACATAAAATAAATCCCCCCTTAGAAGAAATTGTCGCAGATCCAATAAAAACAGCGTATTCTACCTTAGAAGAAGGAAAACTGATAGTTCCCGAAGAAGTATTCAAGACAGAAGGAGAGAAAGTTACTTTTAGTAAAACGATGTATCCTTGTGAAATTACAGCTAGTGATACTCAGATAATAAATAACGGGGGAGTTATCACAACAACAGATGAAGTCGCAGATATCTGTGCAGTTTTAGATGGAGGACACACCAGATTTATGCAAAAAAGAATGGGAGATGAGTGGGGAGGAAAAGACCAAGCATACAAGACCGAAGGAGAATTGTATATCTTCGCAGATGAAAAAATGCTAAAAAATTTGATAGGGAAACCCGGTATTCGATGGGAATTACTAAGCGGAAAGACGAGAGGATTTAAAATAATGGATCCAAAAGTTATTCAAGAAAGATTTCACAATGAAACAGCAATGGACTTCAGAGAAACAAACATTTCAGGCGTCTATGCTTGCACATTCCAATTTGAGGGAAGAGAATCAACGGAAGGTACATTTGATAGAGATGTAATAATAACCGGAAGAACAGAAGATAATGAAAAGGTAATCATCCCGTTTACACTACTAGTCGATAAAGGGGGGGAAAGTAAATTTTATGGAGCCAAAAAAGAATATCCTGATCCAAAAATTTTGTGGGAAGATGCGCACACAAAGTACCACCAAAGAATTTCAATGTTTCCCAAGAGTCTTCCTCAAAGTTATAAAAAAACCGAAAGTTATGCTGAAATAAAATGGCATTTCATAGTAAATTCAAATAATCAAATGGAAGAGGAAGTATTTTTAGACGGTTTTAATCCCTGGAAAAGAAAAAGAACTATTTATGTTGTAGGAAAAGAAGAGGGAGTAATCTTTTTGAATGCATTATGGAAAGGGAATCAAGATATGGAAAAAGTTGTTCAGAAATTTGAAGCAGAAGTTCCTTCAGAAAGAGTATACCAAAGAGAAAACGAGTTACTTTTTGTAATCCCCCGATTAAAATACTTGGACGGAGAAGAGGAATTAAGAAGAATAGAGGGAAGTTTAGATTTTGAAAGAAGCTGGAGAAA
>CAYLLQ010000024.1:0-6032 GCA_964384935.1 Candidatus Woesearchaeota archaeon
TATTGAGCTTAACTAATTTTCGGTTTTATTTTCTGGAACTCCGGACAACGCCAAATTATAGAAATATTTAAATTAACCTTTTGTATTCTTTAAGATATCTTTTAAAGAACCAATGTAAAAAGATTTTATCCTCTTGTTTTATCTGAGATCGCTCTAATGCAGTATAATAACCATTTCTATTTTCATAAGGAATATCTAACATCGGAAATCCCCTTTTATTTAGAATAAAATTCATCATCAATCTTGAAATTCTTCCATTTCCATCTGAAAATGGGTGGATTGTTACAAATTTCAAATGAACTAACGCTGAAAGAGCAACAGGATGCAATTTATTCTTATTTTTATTATACCAATTAAAAAATTCATTTAACAACGCATCTAATTCTATAACTAATGGTGGCATAAACTTGCTTCCAGAAATTGCAACTCCGTGATTTCTTATCTTTCCAGCAATATCTGGTTTAGTTTCGGAGAGTAAAATTTTATTCCATTGAAGTATAGCTTGTAAATTAAGATCTTTAGAATACTTTAACATTTCATAAAACACTTTTTTATGAGCTTCTGCTTCTTTTATATCTCTCAAGGGTTTTTTAGGAGTTTCTCCTTTTTCTAATAGGTTTGCTGTATCTCTTAAAGTCATCTTAGAACCTTCTATTCTTTGAGTATTATAAGTAAACTTAACCATAAAATTATCTATTTCCTTTTCTTTTGCAGATTCAGGAGTTTTCTTTTGTTCTTTAGAATAGTTCTCTTTAATCTTATCTAACTGGTTTATCCAAGTTTCATTATATATTTCTGAAATAAATTCTTTTTTGATTTTCTCTATGTCTTTAGGTATTTCTTTCCCCAGATATAACTCTTTTTTCTCTACTTTTCCATCTTTTCTAAAACTATGTTCTAAGTAAAAATAACTATTTCCATCAACGGTTTTCTTTCTTATTGTTACCATATCATAACCTATCCCTACATATTTATAAATCTTCCTATTTTAGTATAAATGTAGGGGTAGGATAAATACAAGGAGTAAATCTTATCAAATGATCTATTTCATCTCGACAATATTTATAAACTCTAACCGCAATGGAGATTTAAGGAAATTACTTTGAATACTAAAGTAAAATAAAACCCTGCGAGATACCACACTATAACTCTACCCGGCGGGGCGTATTACTTTAGCTACATTTAAATATCTCCCCTTCTCTACTAAATTATGAAAAATCAAAGAAGAGTGTGGCCAATGATTTTGAAAGCTCCCCTAGTTCTTTTGGTCGTATCTGCCTGGATTGCATCTTTCTATGCGGCTGCAGTAAGGATGCAGGATATTAATTGGGGATCTCCAATAGTTTTCACTATTATCGTAGGACTTTATGTCTGGGGAATGTTGCTTAGCAAGAAAGAATAATTATTCCTCAAACGCATCTAAGACTCTAGAATCAGGACTTAAAACCTCTACTTTGTCTTCTTTAAATCTTAATCCCCTATACACTTTTTGCCAAAGCTCTCTTCTTGCCTTGTCTTTATAAAATTCCCAATAAAATTGCGGTTTCGTTTTGTTCAGAATCTTCCAAAAAGCCTCTTGAACATTTGGATTTGGATATTTTGTAAAAATAATCGAGTTGCATTGTTCTCCTGGAAAATCTATTCCTCTTGAACATTTTGTTGTAAAAAGAATATCAATCTCCCCTTCTTTGAATTTGTCCACAATTTTACCTGTTTTATCTTCATGTTGCAACTCCATTAACTTTTCTCTTGAGATTAAATTTTCTATTCTAAAATCTAATAGTTCTCTTTCGGAAGGTAAATCAGTAAAACTATTTATGTGAACCAAAGTAGGTTTTTTTGCTACATCTACACACTTACTAAATGATTCTAAGTATTCCTTTCGCGTGTGTTTTCCAATAGAAAAGTTGGCATATTTACAATCAAATTCTTTTCCAGTTCTCCTTACTTTTATTTCCCCTTGATTTTCTGATTCAGCTTCGATAATTTTAAAATTGTCTAATCCAAAAATATCTTTCAAAACTTGTTCTGAATGCAGTGTACCCGACATCAAAACGAAAACTTTATTTTTATCAACAATTTCTTTGAATCTTTTCGCAAGATTAGTTGTAACTATATTTACAATCCATTGCTCATCTTTTTTTGTAACAGTAATATAAGCATCGTCTAAAAAATCCTCGAACATCCTTGCAGTTTCTTGGAAATCAAGAATGTAACTTTCTTGGTCAACATCTAAAAACAATTCTTGATTTTTTAGAATCAATTTAAATAAATCGTAAATTCCTGTTTCTCTTAACGGAATAATGTCCTCGGAATTAATTGAATGGTTTACTCTTTCATCTCTTTTGAATTGATGGATATATTCATTTAATTCACTTGAAATACTTCCAATCATGTCATTTAACCAAGAAGCTTGAATTAAAGAATTTTGTAATCTATCTAAATTCAAATTTCTTGAATTAGAAAATTTGTCCAAAAATTCATCACACTCGTCTATAATCTCCACTTCTGTAGATGGTTTTCTATTTAGAACTGTTTCTAAAATATACTTTAAAGAATTAAAAACAATAACGTCCGCATCTGCATAAGCATTGAACTGCTCATAAAAACTACACCCGGGTTTTCCAGAATAAAAAATATATTTTTCATTATTTAATCCAAGATAAGACTTTTTAGCAGAATCGGGAAATGATTTCAATTCATATTTCTCTGGAAGAACCGGACTCCAGTAAGGACAAACAGAAGCAACACTCACTCGTTTAACATCTTTTATTTCATCAAAATCGCTTATGTTTACTTTGTTGTTTTGTTTAAGGTATTCCTTTATTCTTTGCCAATTTTTCTCTCTTATTTCTATTTTACACGGTAGATTAAAGTTGTCTGCAGACAAATCTTTTCCAATTAGATTTTTAACATGCTCTCTTTTACCCTCAAAAATATCATTTAACTTTAAATTTGATTCTGATTTAAAAATTGGAACTGCCTGTTTATTGTCCTCGAGAAATTTACATTTGTGATTTTTTCTTCCAGTCATAACAGAAATTTTCATTTTAGTCCCATCTTTTTTTAGGAGATACTTATTTCCTTCATAATCAGATTTATACTGCGACTGAAGATTTTTCCCCGGAACAACTATTGAAGTCCTTCCAAGTTCCCTTGCAATGTTCAAAGCAATTGCCGACTTTCCGGTACCACACACCCCGTGAATAAAGATAATTCTCTGCCCCTCTTTGATTGTGCTCAAAACCTCTTTAACAACATCATCTTGGTTTTTACCGTTAGAAAACGTAAGAGGTTTTAACTCTCTATGTTTTTCAACTTCACCAGTTTTATCAATTTCAAAAAGAGACCATGTCATAACCTAGAAAAATTTAGATATGTTATAAAGATTTGTAACTACTTATGGAGAATCTTGGACTCGGTGTTTCTCAAGCCATCCCGCGTTTCTTGGAAAAACGTCAAAACCTCTTGTTGTTGATAAAAGGACATTCATAGTTCCTTCTAAACTAGTCTGTGCGTCTTCAAGAGTGTTATGCCCCGTACTTATATGCCCCATAACTTCTGGTCTAGGATTATGAGCAACATAAATGTCATACGTGTCTTTCTCATTTTTTCCAATTAATCCTATTGCAACTCGCTCAAAAGTCCTCTCCAATACATGATATTCTCTAACAACTTGAGATGTTTCGGGTATCTCTAAGATTTTTCTTTCTCTATCAGAAATAAGTACCATTACACTCTTATTTAATTCGATCTTTTTAATAATTTCTATTCTTTAGACTATATTCCTTAATTTGTTAAGCCTCAAAAGAGATTTGCACTCTTGACCTTTAGTTTACGAAACTAATGCTCTACTAACTGAGCTATTGAGGCATAATTTTACAAACTAAATTTAATTTATAAGTATTCCCAAAACTTCGTTTAGAAAGAGTCTCTTATTGCTGTTCAAAAACTCCCAGTCCCACTCACTTCTGTTGCACAAAGTAAATCTTTGTTCGTGAAACTGCTCGCTAGAAGTGTTTGAGGGTAGATGTTAATTGGATTAAAAATAAAAAAATTTATCCAAACAGAGCACCTAGCCCTTCTGCTGCAGCGGCTTTCTTCTCTTCTTTAGGTTTTTCTTCTGCCTTTGCTTCTGGTTTTGCACCAGCAGCTGGAGCAGCAACAGCTAAACTAGCACTTGCTAATTCCGCGTCGATATTCACACCTTTCAAGCTAGCAACAAGAGACTTGATTTTATTCTCATCTACTTTTGCGCCAGCAGCTGCAACAACACTTTTCAAATTTGCTTCATTAACTTCCTTTCCTGCCTTATGCAGTAAAAGTGCTGCGTATATGTTTTCCATTATTTATATTCCTCCGAATTTACTTCGGAAATTTGAGTATTCATTTTATCCAAATAGTGCACCAAGTCCTGCAGCAGCAGGTGCTTTATGCTCCTCCTTCTTTTCTTCTTTAGGCGCTTCTACGTGAGCTACAACTGCAACAGGTTCAGGTTCTCCAGTCATAATTCTATTTATCTTAGAAGCATGTGCGTTTGCTCTTGCCAATAATAATCCAATTGTATCTTCTGTTGCATATCCCAATGAAACTGCAAAAGGTAATGCCTTTCCAAAAGCAACTTTCAAGTCGTTTATTGCTCCATCAACATCAATACTAATTTCAGAGTAAAATTTCTTTTCATGTAAATCGAATGCTGCCAAAGGAATAAATCCAATAGAGAAAGGTCTCATTCCAAGTTTGCTCATTATGTCTGCTGCAGGTTGAGAGATAACTGCACCAGCTTTAGTTAAAACCTTGTCCGCTTTAATTTCTATTTTACCTTCTTTAATTTGAATTTGAATTCCTACTGCACCTAATTCAGAAATTGCTGGACCTGGAACTAAATCTGTTGGACCGGCTTTAGCAACAATATCTTCAATAGCAACTTGACCTGCCTTAGCCTTTGCTGGACTTTTACCTTTCAATAAATCAGAAGCTAAATCAAAAGCATCTGCGTTTGAAAATAAAACTGCAACACTATTACCTACTTTTTCTTTTAGTTGTTCCAATCCACCAACCTTCGATTCATCAATTGCTCTAAAAGTTAAATTTTTTTTAGGAACTTTAACTACGGCTTTTCCTCTTAACTTTTTAGAAATTTCTTGAAACTGCGAACCAGGAAGACCACTTATCGAAGCTAGTAAAATTGTCTTGTTCTCTTTTGTCAACTTTTTTAATTCTTCTACAGTTTTAATTTTATACTGAGGAATTTTATGTTTTTTGTCTGCCATCTTATCTTATTTTAATCTTTACCGGTTTAGTCATAGTGAATTTTAATTCAACATTTTTTATATTTTCTTTGTCTCTAGGGAGAACCTTTACTATTGCATTATATATAACGTTAGAATTCTCAATAATCTCTTCGTCTTTCATACTTTGTTTTCCTACCGGAATTTTTATACTTGATTCTTTAACTTTTATTTTTACACTATTATTTATTTTAGTAATAAGTTCCTCAATTGTTTTATCGTCAGCATTAAGGATAATTCCTAATTGAGGAGAAGGCATTTTTCCTGTTGGTCCTAATGCACGCCCGAAAGTTGTAGCAACCTTTGGCATTACGCTTGCTTGAGCAATAAAGAAATCGTATTTACTAACCAAACCCTTCATTTTATTTTTGTCAGTATACTTTTTGAATTGTTCAGGGGTTATAGCGTCAATATTTTTATTTTCTGTTTCTAAGAATCCTGCAATTTTTTTATCTTTAACTTTATGAGGAACATTAACGATCAAATTAACAGTTGTTTTTTTTAAATCAAATTTTTGTAAATTTACAATTAAATCTACTGTTTGATCAAACTTTCTTGCCTTTCCTTTTCGAAGCTCAACAAGAGCATCTTTTAATTGTTCTTTAAATTCTGCCATTTTTCTTTGAGTATCTCCCAAATAATGCGCCCAGGCATAGAATCTATCCTGTAACGATATGGTTCAAACGATACAGAAACTTTAGAGAATTTGGGTTTATAAATTATTCGTTGTTCTTTTCTACA
>CAYLLQ010000024.1:6132-11508 GCA_964384935.1 Candidatus Woesearchaeota archaeon
GGAACGTGGGCACAAGTCTCAGGTTTAATGAAACACGGAGATTGGGAGAAGATAATTCTCATTGGAGGAGATTTTGCAAAAGACTTCAAACACGAGAAACCATTTGAATTTATCAAAGTAGATTTAAATCAAAGAATTAAAGAATTACAAGAAGAATTATTACAAAAACTTAAAGGAAAAATAAACGGACTTGAGGTTGCATTGAGTATTGCTTCTGGTGACGGAAAAGAACACATGGCTCTCGTTTCCGCTTTAATCAATCTTCCCGTTGGAGTTCGTTTCGCAGCGCTAACTAAAGAAGGCATAATTGATTTGTAAATGGTAATTGCAGATTATTCTGATCCTAAACTTGGAAGAAGAAACACGATAAAAACTTTAGTAAATCTTTATTGTGTAGGTTATGGGTGGAATCGGGCCTCTAATCCTAGAACAGTTACAATCCCCGGAATGGGAACGATGACCGAAGGAGATTTCTTAAATAACGTTGACACGGCAACATTGCAAGTTGCAGATCCTGAATCAAGCAGGCTCGTAGAAGCAATAGAGTTCTTCCGATTAGTTACTTCTGAAGATAATCCATTTCCAATAACTCTTCAAAGAGCTTAAATCTTCTTAATCTTCAAATCTTTTTTATTCTTTCCCAAAACCCACGCTCTAGAATGTTCGTGCGAATCTAAAACTTTCAAACCAGTTTCTTTTGCTAATTTTTCTGCAAAAGTTTTCATTTCTTTGTCGTCGGGCATTCTATCATAGCCAAGTCTTTCTCTCGCAAATCCTACGGACATAAATCCCTTTAACTCTACAAATAGAGGGTTGGCTTTTTTAATCATCTCAGCATATTCCGGAATCATTTCGTCAGACATATTTAATCCACGAACTAAATTCATTCTAAAAACACTTCTTGGAAATTTATTCATCAATCCTAAACTTTTATTCAAAAGCTCCCACGCATTTTTTTTCGAGCTTCTATGAAATTTGTTATACGCCTCTTCATTTGAAGTGTTTACAGAAATATACAACTGAGTAGGAAACTGCTTTTTCTTAATAAGTTCTTCCAACTTTTCTGGATTTAATCCATTAGTAACTAAAAACGAAGTTTTTCCTCTCTTCTTTAATTCTTGAATCAGCTCTCCAATTTGCGGATAAATTGTAGGTTCACCAGAAAGAGAAATGGCAAATTGCATTGGCTCTTGAGCCTCAGACCATTTTTTCATGTCTGCTTTGCTTCGAGTTATATTTGCGGTCTTGGGAAGAATCTTAAATCCTTCAAGTAATTTTCTCTGAGCTCTAATGCAATCATCAATAATTTCTGAAGGAGAATCCACCGTTTTTCCGATAAGTTTGTCAAAATCTAATTCTACCGGTCTCCAGCAATGGATGCATTTATTGGGACATCCCAACCAAGGAGTCATTTGACAGCACTGATGCGATTTAATTCCGTAAAACTTTTCCTTGTAACAAACACCCTCATTACGAATTGACTTCTTAGTCCAACGACAAATCTGTACTGCTGAATGATCTCCAACAAATCTATATCCTTGCAAATTCATTCTTTGTTTCACTTCACTTGATTTCATCTTTGATTTTTCTCATTACTTTCTGTTCCCAATTCTCTTCGAAATTAGTGTATATAATATTTATGTTTAATTTCTTTATGGCATTAATGCTCTCTTGCGACAATAATTTTTCTTTGCATACCAAAAACTGTATTGATTTTGGCCAGGATAATTTTTGAACAAAACATTGTCCAATCTTAAAATAAGAACTTTTATAGGAGCTTGCCCTGGTTATTTCAATGAGGATATTTTTATTCTTAATATAAAGAGATAAATCCCCCTTGTGATTAAACGGGGTACTTCGTATACTATCTAATATAAACCCTTCTTTTAATGCAAGTTTAACCAAAGATTTTGCGTCATTATCATAAATTGATTCGGATAGGCTAAATCCAAATTTCTGGGGATTAAGAATTATCTGAACATTTGTTTTAACTTTTAATTCGGATTTTTCGGTCAAGAGTATTTTTATCCCTCGATTTGTTCTTATTAACTTACGCCCAAAATTTAAGGGGATTATTCTTATTTTTTTTCTATCTCTTGAAATTTTTAGGCCCACATAAATCTCTTTATTTTCTAAAAGATGATACAATGGTGCAAGATTAAAATTTATTGAAAGAGTATTTTTATCTTCTCTTATATGACCTCCGATAATTATATCTTCCTTGGTGGGAATTATTTCTTCTACAAGATTAACAAGCAGGTTCATTCTATATGCTCCAATCCAGCGACTTACTCGACAATTATCAAATGAATACCCCCTTTCCCTTATTTTTAAGACAATAGTTTTAATTGTCATTTTTGATTTTATTAACGATTGGAGGAAATTAAAATCATCCCCAAACTTTCTTATTAATTCTACTTCTGCGTCCCCGGGATTCATTGTAATAAATTTTCTTTTTTTTCTATAAACTTTTCCCTCAACGGTCTCATAATCCGCATTTATTCCAGATATTTCTTCTATTTTTTTGATTATCTCTACTGGGGGAGAAGTTCTCATAAAAGTATAACTCTCAATTTGCCCCCGTGATTTCAAACCCAATTTTTTAGATAGTTCTTTTGCCCCAATATTTAATTTTTCTTTTACTTTCAAAAAATATTCCCTCTGCTTTTCAGGAGTTTTGAATTTCGCCCTTTTCATGTATTCAGAATAAAACTATAGTATATAAATATTTGTTACCCTTATTCTGTTGGTATTTCATAATGCTGTTTCTTCAAAAGCTTTCGAACTTTTTCAGTAATCATAATCTAATTTTAGAAATTAACTATATAACTCTTTTCTACTAATGTTTTTCTATTGGAGGTTCTTCCAGAGGCCTCTCTATGTCCCCCATCATTATTGATTCTGGTTCAGCCTTTTCTTGTCTGTTTCTTCTTGAACGAGCTTCTAAAAGAGAAAAAGCAGCACTTGCACTAAAGAGTGTGAGACCCTCCAACAACTTTCCTTGAGAACCCATGTCATCTCCCCCTATCCCCCGATAAAGGTCCAATGTTCCCCATACTACTGCAATATATGGAGCAGCTTTTAATGAATATTCTAAAACTCTTCCCGCATAATGCGACCCTCTTCCAATAACCTTACTTTCATTCACAAATCTTACTGCCCTGAGAATCTTTTCCTCATCCATACATCTAACTATTCATTTTTATTTTTAAAGATTATTGTTCTGGAGTTAGAAGAAGCTCCAAGCCCAGAAGAACATCAAAGCTAGAATCAAGAATAAGAATAGGTATGTTACTGCTGAAAAAGTTTTCCTTGCAATCTTCGGACTTCCTGTAATTCCAAGAACAGTTAGATAAAAGAATCTTCCTCCGTCGAATATTCCCACCGGCAACATATTAACCAATGCAACGCTAATTGAAATTAAAATTAACCACCATAATAGATTATAGATAAATACACTAATTCCGTCCCACCTTGGTTTATAATAAACATTTTCTTTTTTGAAACTAGTAACTATCTGGGTCATCTTCCCTACAATTCCCGAAACCGACTTAGGAATAAAAACAATTCCTAGCCAAGCTCTTCCAGGTTCAGAAGGATAATCGCCCAATTCAATTTCATATGAAACTTCTTTTTCTGCATCAATACCATTTATTGTTATTTTGTCCCCCGGGGAATACTTTGAAATTTCCAATGCTAATGTTTCTTTGCTATTCACGCTAACACCATTTATTTTTGTAATTATTGCACCGATTTTATCTCTTATTGCAGGAGCATCATAATACAGTTGAACATACTCTCCTTCTGGAGATACCGCTTTAATCCCTGAGTATATTTCCTCCCCAACGCTAATATCTGCCAAAGAACTATTTCCCATAACCTCAAGTATTTGATCATAAGAAGGATTTTCTAAACTAATATTGTTTATTTCTGTAATTTCATTTGTTAACAAAGTATTATACGCGTACCCATTAAACTGCACCCCCCCCGCAACGAAAGCAACTGAAAAATAAAGCCATAATATAATTAAGAAGAATCCAGCAACTAAAACATTCGCAAAAGTTCCAGCAGAAAGAATTGCCATTTGTTCTAATTTTTTATGTTTCTGCATTTTTTCTTCATCAAGTTCTACAAACGCAGCAAGGAATACCGGTAAGAAGAACGGAAAAAATCCAAATCCGGTTGTTTTAATTTTTATTTTATTATATGCTGCAAATATTCCGTGAGCAAACTCGTGTGAAATTGCAATAACTGCCAAAATTATAATCCAATATGTAAAATAAAATGGGGGAAGAAAATCTAACTTAAATGCTTGAGGTAAATACGGAATCAACGGCATTATTGGAGGAATTTTAATCGCACGAACAACATCGGGCATAAATGTGTAGATAAAAATAATTCTTCCTAAGAAATAAAGCATAAATCCCATCAAGATATATCCTATGGCAATAGAAACATAACTCAAAACTTTTAATGTTTTAGTGTATTTATTTCCAACATAATTAATTAACTTAATTCCCCAACTAGCCTTATACAAAAATAATAAACCATCTTTTTTTAAATTAGCTCGATTTTTATATAGAAATCCAGATACAACAATTGCAAATACTATTAACAAAAATATATCGTATACAATAAAGTTCATATTATCACTTCTTTTTTATCGGTCTAAATGCAGCCTTACCACATTTTCTGCATTTCACTTTACCTTGCAAAATTTTTAATGGGTCTGCTTTTTTCTTAGAGTGACAATTCTTACATACAAATACATTTTTGAATAATCTATTTTGTGCTTCAGGAATTTTAGTTGCCATGTTAATAAGTTATAAATATAGTTTTTAAAGTTTGCTTTAATTGAAATTTATTAAATCTAGATAAGAATGGATTTACAGTTTTCTTTTAATTACCTTAGTTCCTTCTATATCCCAGTATTCACAATTTCCACTTTCTTCTAATGAATTCATCAAATCTTGTTCTGGGCAGTCAATATCTTGTGTTTCAAAACTTTCTAAATCCATCACACTACAAGACTTTTCTCCTTTTGAAAGAACTTGACCTTTTCTTTTGTCCACCATTGGAACTTCTAACCTATCGTGTCCAGGAACAACGAAAACTTTTTTGTTTCCAGAAAGCATACCTACAGCTTCAATTCTACATTTAGCATGCCCATGTTTACCTGTTTTAGAGATATCAACTTTTTTTACAGTACAAGGTTCGCCATCAACAATAATATTTGTTCCGACTTTTGCCTCAACCGCATCAATAATTTTTAGTACCATAATTAAACTAAAAAATTTTCCTTTATAAATTTTTAGGAAATCAGGCGTTGTCCGGAAAGACATAAATTCTAATTTTCAAAATAAAAAAAGTTTGTAT
>CAYLLQ010000025.1:0-1126 GCA_964384935.1 Candidatus Woesearchaeota archaeon
TTAGTCTAGGAAATTTTTTAGTTTTTTAAATATAATACTTCAAATAGGATTAGTTATGATCCTCTTCCCCTATGCGGTCTGACTACAGAAACATCACAAAATGTCGAAAAAAGTCTATCTTCCCCCACCCCACTTTCAGTATATCTCACCAGGTGTGGACAAAGCCAACCCTTACATCGATTAATTCCACCTACGATGACTCCTTTCCCCTTCCCCACCTCAGAATTACAATACGGGACAAAATTACCAACGCCCCTCTCCGATTGAATTGCACAATCAACATTCTCTTTTCTAAGTTTAGCTAAATCTAGATAAAAAATTCCGTCTTCAAAATCTGGTTCAACAACTTGAACATCTCGTTTAGCACATTTCATAAAAATATTTAGGGAAAACAGTTTAAAACTAAACACTATTCTGGGAAATATATATTCCGGAAAACGCCGGTATCCAATAAATTTATAAAACCTAAAAAGTAAAGTAATACATGGAGAGGACAAAAATATTTATAATTATCGGATTGGTTTTAGTTTTAGGTTTTGTCTTTGGAAATAAAATAACTGGTAATACCGTTACGGGTGGAACAATAGGAACAATCGGAACAATGGAAATAACAAAAGTATTAATGAAAACGTCGATGGGAGATATTGAAATAGAACTTTACACAAAACAAATGCCAATCACTGCGGGCAATTTTAAAAAATTAGTTGAACAAGGTTTTTACAATGGAGTTATTTTTCATAGAGTAATTGACGGATTTATGATTCAGGGTGGAGACCCAACAGGTACAGGAAGTGGAGGACCAGGATACGAAATTAAAGATGAATTCACAAAAACTGCTTTAGATGAAAATAACAGAGGAACACTGTCAATGGTTAACATTGGAAGGCCAAACACTGGCGGAAGTCAATTTTTCATAAACTTAGTAGATAACAACCACTTAGATGGAAAGCATCCAGTATTCGGAAGAGTTACTAAAGGAATGGACGTAGTAGACAAAATAGCAAAAGTACAAACAGATTCTGAGAACAAACCATTAAAAGATGTAGTAATTCTAGAAGCTAGGGTTTTGTAAGATTCATAACAACAATCTTTAAAATCTATTTATATTTTTCTAAAGAATGGAAGC
>CAYLLQ010000025.1:1226-11333 GCA_964384935.1 Candidatus Woesearchaeota archaeon
AAATATAAAATTTGTATTCGTTAGAAACTTGTTTGGAGGTTGTTTCAAATGAAAGCAAATATAAAATTTGTATTCGTTAGAAACTTGTTTGGAGGTTGTTTCAAATGAAAGAAGAGCTATTACAATTTATACAAGAGAATAATCTATCTCCTTTCAATAAATATAAAACTATTATAAATAAGGCGGGAGATTCGGTTTACAAGACCCGTGATGCTAAAGCAATTTCAACAAAAGTTATGTCAAAAATATCTTCCAATTTTATATTCTCCGAAACATCGAATATTCTGAATATCTTCGACTTTACAAATAACATAGCTTTAATTAAACAAAGACAAGACTTCTTCAAATCAATAAAGCAGATAGGTAAAAAAGAAAACTCCTTTTTAGAAAGTCTTGACAGTCCTAAACAAACCTGGAGACCCAAATACGACGTAGTTGTTGTAACAGAAGACACAAATACTTTCTCCAAATTAAAAGAAAGAGGCTGTCCAACACAACTTTTAGTTTCTGAAACAGACATAGCTCTTTTAGAAAACAGAGACATAGTGCAAGTTCTAGATTGCGACGAATATAGTTTGGTTTTAGAAAAGCTCGACCAAGCTGTCTTTCTTAACACCATAGATGAAGCGTATTTAGAAAGGCATTTAGAAGAACTATCTTCGTGGAAGCACAATTTACTAATACTAACTGAACAGGATTTAGGAGAAAAAACAAACGCTATAATTCAATCTTTAATTCCATTACTAAATCTAATAGAAGAAAGACAATTAAAAATTTTAACACGAGAGGAAGCAGAAAATAAAGTAGATAAAATTAATCAAGAAATCTCGGAACGAATTAAAGCTCTAAGCATCTCCGGTGAATCTTTAGTTCAAATGTTAAGTAGAGGAGTTCTTCCACAAGATATTAAAGATATTACAAGAGAAACAATAAGGAAATACGAACTACCCGAACAAGTTCTAAATATTAAAATCCCTGTTTCTATAGACGAGGAAGAGCTAGAAAAACTAATAAAACAACAGAGTACAAATGAATTTTCTGGAATAGCAGAAAAAGTAAAATCAAGAGCAGAGGAAATAAAACAAATTCCAAAAAAGATAATGGAATTGTCTAGCGAACTAATCGCATTTGATTTTATCTCTGGAATTTCTCAATTTATCCAACAAGAAATGGAATTTAATGAATATTCAGACCATTTACAAATGTTTGAATCTAAAAATATTTTCTTAGACAAAGCACAACCAATAACTTTCGAACTAAATAATGAATTCAGATGCTCAATTCTAACAGGAGCAAACTCTGGAGGAAAAACAACTCTAGTAGAACATATAATTCAACTAATTGCTTTATCCAACATCGGCCTTCCAGTATACGGAAAGATAAAACTTCCATTATTTGAAGAAATTTATTACTTTGCAAAAAATAAGGGTTCTGCTTCAAAAGGAGCATTTGAAACTCTCCTAACTCAAATGTCAAAGATAAAACCCGGGAATAAAACTTTGATTTTAGCTGACGAAATAGAAGCGGTTACAGAACCCGGAGTAGCAGGAGATATAATTTCAGCAACAGCAGAATACTACATAAACCAAAATTGCTTCTTAGTAATTGCAACCCATCTTGGACACGAAATACAAAAATCGCTCCCTCCATTTACAAGAATTGATGGAATAGAAGCAAAAGGGCTAACAGACAACTTCGAGTTAATTGTAGACCATAATCCCGTTTTAGGACGTCTCGCCCACTCAACTCCCGAATTAATTGTAGAAAAGATGGCAAACTCAGAGAAAAAGGACTATTTTATTTTCTTAAACAATCATTTGAAGAATAAAAAGAACTAATCTTAAAAGACAAACATTTAAATAAACAAATAAATAGAATAAAATATGGAAAAAGATATTGGAAAAATTCCAAAAAACAATGAATCTGAAATCATAATAAGAATAGATGATTTTGGAGGAAATAGAGGACTTACAATAAGAGAGTTCGTTAGTTCTGAGAGATACACTGGTTTTACAAAGGCTGGAGTTAGAATCAAATCAGAAGATTTCCCAAAATTCAAAGAAATGATTAATTCAATTTCTGTAGAGGACATGAAACAACCAGAGGGTTCTGAAGAGGAAGAAGAACCAAAAGCACAGAAAACATTGAAACCTGCAAAAAAGAAAGTAGAAGATTCAGAAGAAATGCCTGATTACTAGTTCTAAAAATAACTTTAGTCTACCCACTGATAAAAATTCTCCGATCCTCTTTCTTTTACATGTTTAGCAATTCCTAAATAATTTCCATTACTATCAAACAAATACCTATACGCTCCCCGACTATGTCCCCCAGACTTCTGCTTCAACACCTTTGAATCATAACTAACCACCCTTTCTTTTTGTAATTCCGTAATTCCTCTGGGAGAAACTACCCAATGTCTATTAAAAGTTGAAGAATGACTGAATGCTTCTTGCCTTAATCGGGGACTTACTCCGCTAGCCCTCATCGCCATTTCTAACATCATAATATTTCTCGCTTCATTTAAAAGTTCGGGAGACCTACCGTAGCTATCATAAACTTTTCCTTTCCCTTGCCGAAGCATTCTTTCAACAGTAGCAGTATCCAATGCCCGAATATCTAATGAAGAGGTCTCTCGTCTTGAAGCGACTATAAACATTAGACCCCCAATAAAAAAAGTAGATGCAATAATGGTCCCAATGGAAAAACCGTTACTAAGAGAAATTACGTATCCAGTAATTCCAGTAAAAGAATTTAAAAAAAGAAGAATCCCAAAAACAAATAGAAAAATTCCTGCAACCATCTTTTTATTAAAACTCATAAATAAATAATCAGAAAGTAGTTTTTAACTTTTTCTGTATTTACCATTTACATCCCTAGATATTTCATTAAATCATAAACCACAAATGCAGGCCAAACAATTGCTTTCAAAACTCCAGATACTCCCATCCAGAATCCAGTTGCAGTTGTGATATAATATACCAAAGCTCCGATCATTCCAAGTCCATAAACAGCACCAGAAGTTCCATTCGTTTGAATTTTATTTTTCATCCTCATCTTAAATTAAACAAGAAAAATTAATTTAAATAGTTTTCTAAGCACATTTTAATAAATCTTCGTGAACAACATTTTCCCCTCGTCCTAACAAAGGTCTTTTTTCCATATCTGGACCATGGTAGTCACTTCCATATGTAATTCGGAGTCCATTTCTCTCTGCAAATTCTCTAAACTTAATATTTCTCTCTCCATAGGTTGGTTGAATTTCCAAGCCGTCTAGTCCTTCTTCTACTAGCTTATCTATTTCTGAAAAATCTTTGACTTCTTTAAATGGATGTGCTAAAATAGTAATACCTTTTGCTCTATGAATTTCTTTAATTGCATCAGAACTACTTATTGCATAAGCTCTAGATTTAAAGTGAGAAATTTTTGAAGAGATCTCTGATGGACCTCTAAAAATTCGTGAGTGAGCTACAAGATATTGAACAAGATTTCCTTTTCCAAGACGAACACCCTCTCCAAAAAATTCTTTAAAATTCTCCCAATCAATTTCAAAACCGTTTCTATTTAAAACTCGTACACATTCAAGACAATTTCTTTCTTGTAATTCCCGAGAAGAATCTAAAAAAGTTTGAAATCGTTTATCCATTAAGTCGACACCTAAACCTAGAATATGATAAACTGGTGTTGTAACCTCTACCCCCGGAACTAATTCAATTCCCCACTTAACTGCTTCTGCAACACCATCTAAATATCCTCTATAATTGTCATGGTCTGTAATCGCAATTGCATCTAATCCTTTCAACCGGGCAAAACCTAACAAGGTTCTAGCATCCAAACGCCCATCAGAGTAAGTTGTATGTGTGTGGAAATCTATGTATTTCATATACTCTAAAATCAACAATAAACTTTATATATTTCTAATATAATTTATATAAATAATATGAAAAGAAAAGTAATCAAACAAGCAAATCAAGCATACACCATAACCCTTCCAATAAAATGGGCAAGAGAAAATAATCTTGAAAAAAATCAAGAGGTAGAAATAACAGAAGAAGAGAATAAACTTTTAATTTCAACATCTTCAAAGATAGTTTCTAAAAAAATAAAGTACGATTTTTCTGAAATGGATACAAGAAATATTTCGCTTCATTTAAGTTCTGCATATTCTAAGGGAATAGATGAAATAGAAATAATCTCAGATAAAAAAATAAATAAAGAGATAACAACAGCCGTAAATTCTCTTCCCGGATACACAATAATTTCTCAAAAAGAAAATACCTATTTAATCAAAGATTTAAATTTTGGGAAGTATGACAATTTAGAAGAAATTTTCAAAAGAGCATTTCAGATAATTCTTTCTTTTTATGAATCTGCAATAAACGATATTTTCGGTCAAAACAAAGAAACAATAGAAGATTTAGTTTTAAGAGATTCAGAGATAAATAAACTTTGTCTATTTTTACAAAGGTCGATAAATAAGAAAGCTTATCCAGATGCAATTGAAGGAAGAATTTTATTTTCTTATTCTTATGAACTTGAACAAATTGGAGACGAAATTTTACGATTTTGGAAAACTGGAATGGAAATGAACCCAGAAAAAAATACCGCTATTAAAAAACTAGCTCAAAAATCATATGAAAGTTTAGCAAAGGCATTTGATTTTTACTATCAATTGCCAACAAAAGAGAATAGTCAAGTTTACGATTTAAGACAAGAAATAAGAGAAGATTTTCTAAAAATAACAACAAAGAATATTGCTACACAGAAACTTCTAAGACACGCAATAAAAATCTCAGAACAAGCAAATGATTTAACTCAACTGAGTATTATGAAAAAGATATGAATATCCATTCAAAACGAAACATTTAAATAGTTTAATGAATATGTATTCATAACTAAATTGGAGGAAGAAAAACATGCCAAATAAAGACGGAACAGGACCAGAAGGAAAAGGACCTCGAACTGGAAGACAACTAGGTAATTGCAAAAATGCAGAACCAGTTAGAACTGGAAGAGGATTAGGACCTTGTGGACAAGGAAAAAGAAGAAATCTTGGAAGAAGATTTAACTCTCAACAAGATAACTAAAAACAAAACATTTTTATTCCCTTTTTTCTTTTTGATAAAATGCCTAGACCATGTATTCAAAGGCGCATTAGAGGACGTCCAAATGCGTATTATTTTAAACCTGCAGGTGTTCCATTAAACACACTCTTAGAGATAGTTTTAACTTTACCAGAATTTGAAGCAATACGTTTAATTGATTCAGAAGAAATTCCCCAAGAAGAAGCATCAAAAAAGATGCAAATATCCCAACCGACATTATCTAGAATTCTAAAATCCGCTAGAAAGAAAATTGCAACTGCTATTGTAAAAGGAAATGCAATAAAAATTGAAACAGATTTCACCAAAACCCTTTTAAATTAAATCTCCTTAAACAAATTATGAAAAAAGAAGGGTGGTGGACAATAGGAATAATTTTAGGAGTAATTCTTTTGTCATACTCGGTATTAACTCAAAATAAACCGACTACTAGTAAAGAAATAGCAAAATGTATTGGAGAAAACTCAGTTCTTTATGTTCAATTAGGATGCTCACATTGTAAAGACCAAGAAGATTTATTCGGAGAAAATTATCAATATCTCAATGTAGTTGATTGTTTTTACGAAAGAGAAATTTGTGCAGAAAGAATAAGTGAGGGTGGAAGTTTTAGTACACCTACGTGGATGATAAATGGAAAAAAAGTTATTGGGGTACAGTCAATAGAAACCCTCCAAGAAATAACAGGATGTTAAAATGGCTATAATCGAAGGAATAAATTTTGCAAGAATGACTTCTTTAGCACTTGCTGATTCTGTAAATCCTTGTGCAATTGCAATTTTAATAATGGTTTTAGTAACGATTATGATTCAGAATCCAGAAAGAAAAAGAAAAGTTCTCTATGCAGGTCTTGCATTTGTAACATCCGTTTATATTGGATATCTTCTCTACGGATTAATTATTGTAGAATTTTTCCAAGTATTTGCAGTATGGTTAAGAGAAAGTTCGCATTACGTTTACGATGGACTTTCAATTTTGGCGATGATTTTAGGGGGATTAAACATTAGAGATTACTTCCACTATCAACCAGGAGGAATCGCAACCGAAATGCCTTTGTTCATGCGTCCAAGAGTAAAATTAATCATTCAAAAAATGACTTCTCCTTTGGGTGCATTTGTAATAGGATTTTTAGTAACGCTCTTCCTTCTTCCATGTACAATTGGACCGTACATCATAGCATCAGGACTTTTAGCAGAACTAGGAATAGCAGGAGCATTACCCTGGCTTATTTATTACAATTTAGTGTTTATACTTCCAATGATCGCAATAACTCTTTTAATTTATTTTGGACTTTCAAAAATTGAAGACGTCGAAGGATGGAAAGCTAGAAACATTAGAAGACTTCATTTAATCGCAGGAACTTTATTATTCTTAGTAGGATTTTCTCTCTTGATAGGTTGGTTATAAATTAAAATCATCAGCAATAATCAGGCATCAAAGCATTATGCCCAAATTGAATAACTAAATCTATTTTGGGTTTTAACTTTTCCAAACCAACCGGAGTGTCACAAGCACCGTAACAACTTCCCAGCCAAATTAAAAATTCAGCGTTAGTTTTTTCCTCAAGATAATCCACAACAGAAGTAGCATAAACCTTCAATCCGTCTGGAAATTGCAACAAAACAAGTTTTGCTTTCTGTTTATTTATAGAATCAACGACTGTTTCCAATTCTAAATCATACTTGTTATTTAACTCATCAATAGAATAATTCATAAAATAAAGGATTTTTTAAGCTATATAAAAGTTCTGTTTTAACCTCGAGGTGGTCACTTAAACTTATATACCATAAAACATAAATTAAGATATCTAACTTCGGTTGGATAAAGGGCTGTAGAACTTCGGTTTTTTCAGTCCTTTTTTATAAAATTAACACTCCATTTCTATTTTAAGTTCGCCTAATGCCCAAGTTAGTTTGCTTATCATCATTAAATGACGAGCAATACTCTTTGCATCACCCTTCAAATTTTCTTTTAACATAAAATGTGCATTATAAATTGAAAAATCATTCTTACCAAAAGTAATAGCAGATTCTCTATTAAACTTATAGAATAAATTGTAATACATTTCAAAATGTCCCTTAACCAACTCCGCTAAAGGAAGAACTTCCTTCAAATTCTTCTTGGACAAAGCTAAATGTTTTCCAATATATTTAAATTCGTCACCAGCCAACTCCAATAAATAAAGAGTTGAAAAAAGTAACATTTTATTTTTATCTGAAAAAGAAGTATGAATTTTGTTTAAAATTCTACAACAATAGTCTACAAACCTATCTACATTCAAATCAATAGTATGTATCTCCTTACAGAAACTAGGATCCCCAATTTCATTTTTTTCAATAGCTTCAATAATTCTATCAAACATTTGCAAGACAACTAAAAAAATTCTTCTAAGGGAATTATCAAATTCTTTTACACTGGATTCCCCCATTTCTTTTATTACACAATAATTTTTTCCAGTTTCAATTATACCCATTCCAATAAAACGATCTACCACGCTTTGAATTACTGCTAGAGGAGGTTTTGGAGGAATTTTTTCTCCTAATTTAGAATAGTCAAATTGAGAGGTATAAAAATGATATGCATCTTCACCCTCTTTTTTATTTGGATCAAAAAGAACCTTTATCTCGTCGTTACCCGAACGATATGCTCCCTGAAAAAATCTCCATAACAACGGAATATTGAAACTAGTTATATCGAGGGTAATTTTTCTCTCTTGACCATTCTCTTTTCCATTTAAAACCAAAGAATTTTCTGATTCAATAAGATCTATTTCATCTCCGGACTGTATGTTTAGTTTTTTGACCCATTCCGACGGAAGAGTAATTGTAAGAGTATTATGCCCTTGTTTGATTACCTTTCGTTTCATATCTTTTAGTATATTAAAATATATTTAAATGTTTGCTCACTATTCACAATAGGGAGAATAGGGAAAATATACTTTTTACTAAAAACTCAGTAAATACTAAACAAAATAAAATTTTCAAAAAACACTATTGAAAATATTCTGTAATAGTTCAACTATTTTATCCAAGTGTTAACAGGGAAAATATTGACAATCAATATAGGCAAATATTATTTTTACATTACATGATTGAACTTACCGAGGTGAAATCACAACAAACAGTGGACGGAATTGAAAAAGTCTTTCCTCAAATTCACGTAGATTTAGAAAAATTAATAAGAAGAATTTCCGGGCTTAATGGTTCTTTAGGAACTTATCAAGGAAAACCTGTAACATTTACTTATCAAGGAAAAACATACAATTATTTTCCAAGCAATATCCCATTTAATAGAAGAGAAAAAGTATTGGTCGAAAGAACACTATTCTTGGGAGAAAATCCCGCTCTTGCAGTTATCGAAGTAGAGGGATATTTAAAAACAACACCTATTGAAACAGTCTTATTTTTAGAAGACCCGTTAGCAAGAGGAATTTTTGAGGAGATAAAACATGGATGCACTTGCTAGTCCTACTTTAGTTCGAGGCGTAGAAGATACAGAACAAACTTTTCTAAAATTTCTTAATCGAGGAGAAAAACCAAATGATTTTGAAAGACAACTACTCGCAGACCATTTTGATAGAATAACAAGTATTTTTTCTGGAGGAAATCCGCCCCCATACGAACTAGAAATTCAACCATCTGGAAAGTGTAATTTAGATTGCACACATTGTTTTGGAAAACACTATCCTCATCTAGAAAATCGTTTAGATGAATCTACTCTAGATACAATTGTAGAAAATGTTTTAGGATTTAGACAAAACGGATTTGAAGTAGAAACAGTAAAATTCTGCGGAACAACAGGTGAACCACTAACAAACCCAATAACTCTTCAAGGAATACGGAGATTTAAAGAAGCAGGGAAAAAAGTAATTCTTTTTACAAATGGACTCAACTTAGGAAAAAATAATTGTTCGGGAAAATATTACGATTATGTTTTAGGAGCAGATAAATTAAATCTAAGTCTAGACGCTGGATCAGAAAGAACATTTATGCAGATAAAGGGAAAACCGGGCTTTGACCAAATTGTAACAACTCTTGAAGAAACAGTTGCCAAACGTGAGGCAGTAGGAAGTAGAACAAGAATTATAGTAAGTTATGTTATAGGAACGGGAAACTATCACGAAGTTGCTGAAACAGCAAGGAGAATGAAAGAAATAGGAGTAGATGAAGCAAAATTCAGAGTTGATTTCACAGACCAAAAAGGAATACACGGAATATCGGGAGAGATAATTGCAGAGCTACATGCAGCAAAAAAACACGAAACCCCCCAATTCAAAGTAGACTCAGTTTATTCTGAAGAAGACATCACAGAGGACGATTCTGCGTTTAACTCAGAAGGAAGAAGATGTTTTAATTCTAACTTTTGGGCTTGCATCGGTCCAGATTGTAATTTGTACTCTTGTGGACATAGAACACACGGAGGAATTGTTTCATATGGGGACGCTTTAAAACACGATTTAAACTATCTATGGAATCATCCACAAAGACTAGACGCGGTATCAACTCTACCCGATGCAAACTGTTCTGTCTGCTCACCTTCCTCTTCTAGAAGAAACACATTCATGACTTTCTTATCCGGTTTACCTTTAAGCAAAATAGTTGAATTAAACAAAAAATACGGAACAAAATGACCTATATTATCCTAGCTGGACCACAAGCAGCTGGAAAATCTACAACAATAAATAATCTAAAAAGAGCGCTCAACGGAAGAATTCATGTCTTCCAGGAAAACAGACAAATTGTTGGAAGAAAACATCTTTCTAGAAAGACAATTTTCAAGACTCAGAGACAAGAAGAAGAAATTATAGAACAAGATTTTCAAAGACTTGAAGAAATAGCTGGAAGAGAAGACGAAATTTTCGTAGATGAAACATGTCTATTTAGTCTAGCCCACGCATCGTTAAGAGGGGTAGACCCAGGAAAATACTTTCCCGAATATATTTTTCAATTAAGAAGTTTAAACCCCCAAATAGTTTTTCTAGATGCACCTCCAGAAGTTTCTTGGCAAAGAA
>CAYLLQ010000026.1:0-11018 GCA_964384935.1 Candidatus Woesearchaeota archaeon
TGAAACACTTCTGAAAAGAATGGGACCAAATGGACTAGAATACACTCTTTATGTTGGAGGAGACGAATCAAACCACGGAGATAGATCTCGAGCAGAAATTGATGTAGCAACTTTTTCAAGGTTAGAGGAAGACTCAATTTTAAGAAAGTTTCCGAATCGTAGGGATTATGATAAGTTAGACATTTGGTTAAACCGTTCAGATCGAACGTATCTTTTTGCATTTCTTAGTTCCGAAGCACATAGGAGTCATGGTTTAAATTTGCCCGTTTCTATTCCCGATTTGCTAACGCTATTTTTAGCCAAACTAACAACTCCCCCCACCTCAATTCAAATTTTTCTTGACGGACAAATTCCTCAAAGAAGACTAAAAAGTATGGCAGAAGTTATTTCTAGATTTTACTCTGGAGAGGTAGAAATTTCTACATACACTAAGAAAAGAAAAAATGCTAAAGGGAATATGCGAAAAGGACCAACATGCCCGGCCGTAGTTTATTATGCAGATGTTTTAGCAGCTAGATTAAATGATTCTACTGCCGGAAACTTATTTCAACATCCAAACTTTGCATTTATACGATAACTATCTGTAAGATGTCTGTCTCTTAGATCTAGCTTTAGAATCTCCAGGTTTACAAGCTTCTTTTCTTCTTACATCTGCAACTAAAAGAGTTCTATCATAAGCAGCGTAAGAATCCCTAAGTTCTTTAGAATTTGAAAATGCAACAATTGCTTTTGCTATTGCTAATCTGGAAGCTTCTGTTTGAGATTTTTCTCCACCACCATGTACGGTAACACTGATGTTAAAATTAGCTTTACCTAAAATACTTTCTGCAATTTTAAGCGGCTCCTCAATTTTTAATCTATCAAAGAACGGTCTATTTTTGTAAGAAGATAAATTTATTTTTATTTCTCCATTTCCTGGAACTATAACCGCTCTAGCTACTGAAGTTTTTCTTTTACCCGACGTAATAATTCTGTCTACCATTTTATCCTCTCATCAACTCCCCTACAGTTATTGCTTTACGAACAAATCCCTTTCCAAGAGAAATGCTTTTCTTTCCTTCGAATTCTTTTGGAACTCCAGCATAGCATTTAATTTTTCTAAGCGCAGCTTTTCCTCTCCCCTCTCTACGATCGGGCAACATTCCTCTAATCGCTCTCTTAACAAACTTTTCAGAAGTTTTTCTTATAATTGGACCCTTTTGAGTCGTTCCGTGCTTTCTTGCACTGGCTTCCATCTTTTCTTTAGTAAAAGTCTTGTTTCCACTAATTAAAATCTTATCACAATTAATAATAGCAATGTCTTCTCCTTGAAGAGCTTCTTTTGCAGAGTAGCTTGCAATTCTTCCCATTATTGAATCATTTCCGTCAATTATTTTCATTTTAAAATCCTAATACCCGTTGCAGAAGGGTTCTTTTTTATTTCTTCCATGAGAGTATTAAATTCTGTTTTAGACTCTTTAAGCTTTTGTTTAGCTCCTTCAGAAAAATCAAGAGCAGAAATTTTTACGGACTTAGTTATGTTTCCTTGAGACAAAATTTTTCCAGGAACAATTATCGTTTCTTTATCTTTTACTAATCTATCCAGTTCACTTAAATTTAGACTAATTCTTTTTCTTCTAGGGTAAGTTAATAGACTTGCAACTTCAATCCATTTTTCGTTGTTCTTTGCAGCATTAATTGTCTCAACTACTTCCGGATTTCTTTTTCTTTTTACTTGCAAACTTATCTTTGTTTTTGTTTTAATCATTTTATTTTTCCAGCAAGAAGTATTAACTCCTGCTAACGCGTTAACTCGCAGATAAAAATTTTAGCTGATTTGGGTATTTAAATCTTCTGTTATGCGGATGCTAGGATTCGAACCTAGGTAAGCACTAAGCTAACAGATTTTGAGTCTGTCCCGTTTGACCACTCCGGCACATCCGCATTTCGATTTGTGGTCAAACCCCGTTTATATAAAGTTTGTAATAACTTTATATCGGTCGGTTTCAATATTTCACGTGAGTGCCTGACCACTTGGCACCTAATTCCATATTCACAGAGACACAAATAGGTTCAATCAAAGATATAAAAACTTTCTTATTAGAATTATTTTAACTTTTTAGCCAGTTCATTCAAATCTTTTTTAGATTCTTCAATTATTTTCTTGAAAATTTCTGCAGGACTTAATTGTCCGAAAGACTCCAAAGTAACTATTAATTCATCTCCCATTTTTACCTCTGCCTTTTTTCCTACTTCGTCTGCAATCCCTTCTAAAACATCCCCCATTTCTTTAATACCGTCATCTAAGATTATTATTTTATTTCCTTTTTCTTTTACTTCAGCAGATGGAAAAATTCTTTTAACTTCTTCTAAAGCATCTTTATCTAAAGAAATTTCTTTTACATTTCTGTAATAAATTAATCCGGGAGTATGCTTAGAATGTGTACTTCCACGTCCAACTTTTACATTAGCATTTAAACTTATTTCTTGATTTTTGTCTAAATAAGTAATAGGAATTTTTTCAAAAACAACTTTACAATCCCCCTTAAGTTCTCCAGAATGAACCGCCCCTTCCTTTTTATAAGATAATTTTAAAGTCATTTCGGTATCTTCTTTGAAGGCCTTTTCCGCCTTTAGCGGAACTAATCCCAACCTATGGGCAATTGTTTCGTCATAGAGTGGAGAATTATTTTTTGAAATTTCTACTTCGCTTATTGCTAAAGTAGGAACCTCATTAACATATCTTCTAATCAGATTAGCCAAGCTTTCTTCAATTTTTGCCTTAAATGTAATCTTGTTGTCAGTTTTTTGTATTAATTCCATATTTCTTTGTATTTTTATTAATTTTTAAACTCTTCTACCTCTTCGTCCACCCTTAACCTTTGGACCTCCACGAGGATTACGAGTAGTATCTAAAATATTCAAAATTTTAAATCCGGCTCTTGTCAAACTTTTGATTATTGCGTTAGCTCCAGGCCCTGGCGCAGGGTTTCCAGTTTTTGCTCGTATTCGAATATACAAATTCTTAATTCCTGTTTCTTTTATTGCTTCTTCAATTCTTTTTGCAATAAACATTCCCACTGTGGGATTTGCCTTCAGTCTATCTTGCTTTGTAACCATCCCCCCCGTAATCTTTGCAATTGTTTTACCCGACATATCTGTAACATGAACAATGGTATTATTGAATGAAGTGTAAATATTCATAACTGCTTCGTATTCTTTCTTTTTCTTTTCTTTATGCCCTTCTTTTTCTTCTGCCTCTTCATCTTCTACTTTCTTCTTTATGACTTTTTTAGGTTTTTCTTCACTAACTTCTGGAGTTTCAATAATTTTTTCTTCGTTAGTTTCTTCTATTTTTTTACTCATTTTTTTCTTCTACCTTTTTTACTTTAGTTTTTTTTTGAATAGGAGCAATTTTATTTTCTAGTTCAGTTGGAACAATATATGATGGCTTGTCTAACACATTGCCATCAACTAAAATATTTTTGTGGACAATCATTTGCCTAGCCAATTTTACTGTTGATGCTATCTTTTTATTAAATACTACCGTTTGAAGTCTTCTTCTTAAATAATCTTTTTTGTCTAGTCCTAAAACATCAGCAATATTATTTACTTTAAGACCAATTTTATTTAGTTGTTGGAATAAAACTTTTTTTTGTGATTCATCTGCAGAAATTAAATTTTTTGCTTTTTCTCTCATTTCTTTAATCTTTGCCTCCGCTTTCCAAATTTCTTTTTTATTCTTTAAACCAAATTCTTTCTTTATTTCTCCTTCTGCATCAATTCTTTCTTTTTCAAAAGGTCTTTTTGGTCTTGAATATAATTTATGCTTTCTTTTCATTTTTCTTTATTCCTGCTCCTTTTCTTCTATTTGTTCTAAAATGACTTCTAGTTTTTTGTCCTCTTACCGGTTGACCCGTCAAGTGTCTAAGACCACGGTAACTTTTTATTTTCTTTAATCTTTTAATATCAAATTCTTTCTTTAATTCTAAATCACTTCCAACTAGATGTTTATCTTCTCCAGTTTCATGATCATTTCTTCTATTCAAAAGGCCAACGGGAAAGTCTGGATTTTTCATAAAATCACTAATCCTTTTTACCTCTGCTTCATCTAACGCTCCTATTTGCTTTCTTTTGTCTATTCCTAGCTTTTTACAAATAGCATTTGAGATTGCCCAAGAAATACCCTTTATTTTTGTTAAACCAGAATAAATTGTCATTTTCCCTTCTATGTCCTTCGATAAAATTCTTACTATCCTTTCTTCTATACTTTTTTCACTTGGTTTTGTTTTTTGCTCCATTCTAGTTGTAAATCTCCATATTTGATAATTTTTAAATGTTCGCCTTGACTCTAACTTACGAACTTACAAATAAATTATGTCTTTCCATCTCGGTTATTTCTTGGAAAATCCTTTTCTCGACGGCCTTTTCCGGATCTGGAAGATTAGAAACTCGCTCTCTCATGTCTTCAAACGACTTGAATTTTTCGATTTCCCTTTCCTTAATAATTTCTTGCATATGCTTCTTTCCCATTCCGGGAAGTAATTCTATTTGATGAATTCTTTTATTAATTGCCTGTGCTTCATTGAAGAATTTAACAAATTTTTCTTCTTTTTCTTTTACAACACTCTTGATAACTTCCATAAGTTTTTCTTTTGCGTGTTCTGTTAATTTCTCTCTTTTTAATCTTCCTAAGATGTAGTAAATTTTATCTCGTTTTCCTTCGCCGATATAAACTTCTTCACCAGATTCAACACTTTCCCCTCTTCGAGGAACTAATTCCAAAAGAACTAAGTTTTCTTTACCAATTGCCTGAGCAATAGGCATCATTTTCCCTTCTAGAGGATACCCATTCGGTAAAAATTCTAAGACTATTGCAGTTTCTTCTTTGATTGTCATTTTTATTCAAATTCCTTAATTGTATCAAGTATTTTTTTTGTTTCATCCTCATTTAAACCCATGTCTGTAAATATCTTGTTCAATTCTTCTGCATTTTCTGGAAAAATCTCAATTATTTTAGAAATATCTTCTCTCTTTAATTTCATTAGCTCTAATGATTCTAGCTTCTTTCTCAGTTCTTTTGCATCTTTCTCATTTAGCTTAATGAATTTTCTCATGAATCCAATTGTTTCCTTACCTTTCTCATCATCTTTACTTATGTATCCTAAAGATTCATTCATGCTTATTGCTTCTCTATTTTTTATCATTTTTCTTTGTGGTTTTTATTTTTTTTAAGTGTATCGGTTCTATCAAAAATTGTTTTTCCTTTGCTTGGTCTTTTATTTTAACCATAACTGACTTTCCCCGCTTTCCTTCTACAACCCCCGTTCTTCCTTGAAGTCTTTCTGGAAAGCTAGAAGCTAGAGATTGTTCTTTAATTACCGCAACACTTTCACCATTCTCAAATTCTTGAAAGTACTTACTAAAACTAACCTTTCCTCTCTCTCGGATATTTTTACGTTGAACCATAATTTACTCAGAAATATTCTATTTAAAAAACTATCCTTTTAGTCTAGAGAGGGAGAATTTTGATGACAGAGATCCCCTCTTTCTCTAGCTTCTTCCATATTATTTTTTATTACATCAAAGAGTTTTCTTCCGAAGTGACTCACCCCACATCTTTCACAGAAATCTATTACAGAAGTCTCCTCGACATCCGTGTTGCAGAATAAACATTTTTTTACCATTTTCTCTTTTTGCTATGCTTAAAATTAAAATCGGTTTTTAAATATTTGTGTGAACTATTCATATCTTAACGCATCAACGACTTTTGTATTTGAAGCTTGGAAAGCGGGAAGCAAACCAGATAAAACTCCAATTCCAAAACCGAACGCTAAACATCCACCAGTGAGCCACAACGGGAAACTTACTTGCAACAGATTTGTGTTGAGTTGATTTATAGCAATATATTCTATAATTTTACCAATTCCCATCCCCAATAATACTCCAATTATAGAACCAGTTAACCCCAATAATCCAGACTCAATTAAAAAAATCCAAAGTATATCTGAGTTCTTTGCACCGATTGCTTTCATAATTCCTATTTCTTTTGTTCTTTCAATTATTGAAGTATACATTGTATTTGAAATACCAATCGCTCCAACTAAAAGAGAAATAGCCGCGACACCAGCTAGGAAATAAGTAATAATATTTAGAATTTCTTTAAAACTTTCTAAAATTTTATCCGGAGTTAGAATAGAAAAATCTTTTGTCTTTTCCGTCAGTCCCCTAGAACTAACTAATTTTTTATTTGTTCTTTCTGCCACATCTAAGATGTTTTCTCCATCGTTAATTTGCAACATGATATAGTCTATTCTTTCAGGTTCATTGAATAATTTTCTATATGAATCCATATCCATTAAAATAGCCTGGTCGTCGTCGGGATTTCCGATTAGGGACATTACCCCCCGGACTCTAAAATCTTCTCCATTAATTGTTATTGTATCTCCAGAAGAAATAGATTTTCCTAAGAGATTTTTTGTCTTGAAAAAATTTCCAACCACAACCGAATTAACATCACCAATCTTTAGATTTCTTCCATCTTCCATCTTAAAACTTCCAACTTCATTATAAACATCCATATGTTCTGGAGGAATTCCCCAAACCATCATGTATCTGGTTTGTTTACTACTTTCTACTTTTGCGTTTCCCGCAACAAAAAAAGAATAATCTTTAATTCCATTTATTTTTTTTATAACATCTATATCTTTTTCTGTAAGAATAGTTCCACCCACACTTCCTGGAGAACCCATAAATCCTGTCTTCGGCTGAATAAAAAATTTATCTGAACCAAGTTGCTTAAATTGTTCCTCAACCGCCCCTTGCAAACCAAGACTTAAACTTATTAAAATAAATATTGTAGCAATAGAAATAAAAATTCCCAACATAGTTAACCAGCTACGCATTTTTCTTTTCTTAAGATTTTTTACAGCAAGTTTGAAGTATTCGGATATCATTTTAAATTATCCTCTGACCTATTACTAACGGGCTCGGCGCCATTATTCGCTATTTCAAAACACATACCAATAATAGAATTTGAAGGAAAATAACGAGCTAATCTTAAGTTATTAACATCTGAGATCATATTCAAAAGGCATAAATCTCCAACACCAAAGTGTTCCCCCGGAAATTCTCTCTCTAAGTCAAACCTATAACTTATTGCCATCTTCATCTTCTCAAAGCGTCCACCACATTTAATTTACTTGATTGGAAAGCAGGAAGAACGCCCGAAACAATTCCGATGATGAATGAAAATGCAATTGCACCAAATATTAAAAAATAGTTTGCCTGAATTTTGAAAAGAGTTTCTCCTAAGGCGCTGTTTGCGATAAATGCAATTCCAAACGCTCCACCTAATCCAATTAACGCTCCAATAATTCCTCCTACAAGCCCGAGCAATCCAGATTCAATTAAAAAAATCCAAAGTATGTCTGAATTTTTAGCACCAATTGCTTTCATTGTTCCAATTTCTTTTATTCTTTCTAATCCAGAAGTATACATGGTATTTGCGATTCCAACTCCTCCAACAACTAACGAAATAGCCGCAATTCCAATAACAATGAGATTAATTATATTTAGCAAAGTATTAACTGAACTTAAAGTTTGTAAAGGAGTTTCTACCGAAAAGCTTTCTTCCCCTATTTTTTCTTTTCTGTCATCTCTAAGTTTTCTTTCAATTTCTTTTGCAACATCTTCAATGTCGTTTTTATTCTCTACTCGTACCGCAAATATGTCATACTCTTTAGTTGTACCGTCTAAATTTTCTAAATCGTCCTGAGAAATGAAATAAATTCCATTCAATTGAAAGCTACTCATTTTGTCTAAAATTCCAACAACTCTAAACTCTTTTTCTCCAATTTTTATTTGTTTACCTAAACTAATTTCTTTTTCAAAATCATTTTGACTATTTTTTAGAATATCACTACCAATCAAAACTCCTCCACTCTCCCCACTTCCAATTAATTTTCCTTCTGAAACTTCGATACCCAGTGTAGCATACATTTCATCAATTTGTTCTTGTTCTGGAGGAATACTTGTTACATACTTAAATCCAGAAACTCCATTGTATTCTACTTTTTCCGCCCTAATTAAACGAGGAATAATTATTCTTATTCCATTAATTTTTTCTAAAATTTTTAAGTCATTTTCATTTAACTTTTCAACTACCGTAGAACCTGGGGGACCAAATCCAGTACCCTTATTTTGAATTGTAAGCGTATCCGAATTGATACTTCCAAATTGTCCTGTTATAGCTTCCCTTAGCCCAGCACCCATTGAAATCAAACTAACAACCGCAGCAATACCAATAAAAACACCGAGAATAGTCAACCAACTTCTCAATCCCCTATGCTTTAAATTTCCTAAGGCTAAAGAAAAATAATCTGATAACATGAGCTTACGCTCCTTGTCTCTTTAATTTGTCTTTTCTAGACTTTTTCATCTTTCTGTAAATGAACCAAACCACTAATAGAACTAAAATGACTGTAACATATAAACCTGTTTTACTTTTAGAAATTAATCCTAGTTCTAACGCTTTTTCTTGTGTATAAACCTTTACTGGTAGTGTAACTGTCTGAGTTTGATCTACATTTTCAAAATCTTTGTAATTAACAATTGCAGTTAATGACGCACTCGTAGATTTATATAAAACATCAAAACTTGCAGTTTCAAAATCATCTGAACTAACAGTTCCGATATAATCTTCACTCGAACCTAAAATTTCAAAACCATTATTTGAAACAATTTTAACCTTAACAAATCCGATATCCCCTAAACCAGAGTTTACTATTTTAAAAGATAATTTTCCTTTTGTATTAATAATATTATTTTGAAGCTCAACACCATAACCCAACTCAGTTTTAGCTTTCACAGTAATTCCAATACTTCCAGATTTAATTTGTTTATCTTCGTTGTCGTCTAGATAATTAATTGTATACGGAATATTATAATCTCCCGGTTTAATGCTTGAAGGTGCCTTTAATTCATAATTAAAACTTTCTGAATCATCATCTCTGATGCTATCTTGTGAATCTTCTGAACTTCCGACTGAAGTAAATAATGTTTTATCTAAATTTAAAATCAAACTTACTTGTTCAACCTCATAACTAAAAATATTTTTAATAGAAACTTTTAGATTTGCACTTTGACCGGGATACAAGTCATCTTGAGTAACTGAATTAACAACTACTGCAGACGCAAAGCTTAAACTAATTAAAACTGCCAACGCAACTGTTAATAAAATTTTATTATTCATCTTTTTCTCCTAGGGTCTTTTCATATTTTTCTCTGGTTACGTCTTCAAATATCTTTCTTATCTCTCCAACGTTTGCGAATTTTTCAACGTCATTTCCAACTGGAACTCCTATTAATACTATTCTTTCAACTCTTCCATCATTCCCCACTTCATCCGTAGCAATAAGACATCCCGCATCCTTCCCATTACTATAAACCGTAATGATGTTAGAATTATTACTATTTTTTTCTACTTGTACCGCATACCCTTCATAAACTCCTCGATATGTATCTGAGCATCCAGCTAAAAATAATGCACCTGCACATCCTATTGCTCCAATGGTTTTTGTAAGATTATTCATATCCTTCCCTCTCCTTTGTTATTTATAAAACTTTGGTTTGTTACCTTTGAGAAATTACAACATTTCACTACTTTTATTCAGCAACCTTTTTCCATTTTCCCTTAACTCTCTTCTCTACAGACTCTATTTTTCCATCTCTTATAGAATAGATTGTCTTTGCATGTTCTCTCGCAAGTTCCGGGTCGTGAGTAACCATAATTATTGTTTTTCCTTTGTTATTTAAATCAGTTAAGAAGTTCATTACTTTCTCTCCTGTTTTCGTATCTAAGTTTCCAGTTGGTTCGTCTGCAAGTATAACTTCTGGGTCATTTGCTAATGCCCTTGCGATTGCTACTCTCTGTTGTTGTCCCCCAGAAAGCTGGTTTGGATAGTGTTCTGTTCTGTCCCCTAAATCAACCATCTCTAAAAGTCCTTTTGCTCTTTCGAATCTTTCTTCAAATTCTTTTTCTTGAAACAACATAGGAAGCATAACATTTTCTATTGTTGTCAAATTTGGAATTAAATTAAATTGCTGAAATATAAAACCAATTTTCTTTCCTCTCACCTGAGCAAGTTCAGATTCATTCAAGTTCTCAATATTTTCTCCATCTAAGAAAATTTCTCCTTTTGTTGCGTAATCCAAACTTCCAGTAAGATTCATACCTGTCGACTTCCCACTTCCAGACGGACCCATTATCGCAACAAAGTCCCCATTTTCAATCGAGATATTCACACCGTCTAAAGCTCTGACTACCCCCTCTCCCATTTCATAATGTTTTGCCACGTTTCTAAGCTCAATAATCTTTTCCATATATTTCCTGCCTGTCTCAATTATATAAATCTAACGAATAGTAAGTTTTTTAAACCACCTTAAAGAAATAATAGTATGATAATCCCTGTAAGATGTTTCTCATGTGGAAAGCCAATAGGTCACCTATGGGAAGAATTCAAAAAGCGAACTGCTGAAGGAGAGAATCCTGGAAAAGTTTTAGACGAGTTAGGATTAGAAAGATACTGTTGCAGATCTGTTTTCTTAGGTCAAGAGGACCTTGCAGAATTAGTTGGAAAGTTTAAGAAAGCTTAGTTCTATTGAACTCTCCACACGAATTACACTTGACAATTTTAATTTTATTCTTTATTCTTATCTGAGGGGACTTGTAAACAGAACAACATTTCTTACAGAATAATTTTCTTTTTTCTTTTAGAGGAATATTATATTGCATTGCTAATTTCTTTATCTTCTTTATTTCCGAGGGAGTTTTTTCATTTATATCTTTAAAAAAACTATCTATCTTTTCTTTAGCCTCGGTTTTAGAAAATTTTTTTTTCATAAATAATTTAAGAATTAATACTATAAAAAAGTAAGTAAGACAGCTTGATGGGTTTGCAGCTTGCGAGCCACTAATTGCCATCAACATAGGAAGCTTAACTTCTGTGTTCGGAAAGGGAACAGGTGTTTCCAACCTA
>CAYLLQ010000027.1:0-10592 GCA_964384935.1 Candidatus Woesearchaeota archaeon
ACATGGAAACAAAACCACAATCGGAAGTTTGGGACGCAATAGCTCCAGAATGGCATCAATACAAAGAAATCCCCTCAGAACTATCTAAAGAATTCTTGAAAAAACAAAAAGGAAAAATTTTAGATTTAGGTTCTGGATCTGGACGACATCTAACAAAAATAACTAAGGGAAAAATGTATCTTCTTGACTTCTCAGAAGAAATGATTAAATTTGCAAAACAAAAGGCGAAAGAAAAGGATATTTCTGCTGAGTTCGCAGTTTCAGAGATGAAAAAAATTCCTTACGAAGATAACTTTTTCGATGGAGCAATATCCATTTCATCAATTCATTGCACTCCAAAAAAAGAACATAAAAAAATAGTCAAAGAACTTTACAGAGTTTTAAAACCGCACGCACAAGCATTAATCGGAGTCTGGAATATTGTATCAAAAAGATTCAAGAATTCAAAAAAAGAAAAGATGATTGGATGGACAGACAAAGGAAATAGATATTATTATTTGTTCTCCGAGGACGAAGTTCATAATTTATTCAAAGACGCTGGCTTCAAAATAATTTCTACACACAATTCCGAAATGATGATTAATTTTGTGGTTGAGAAATAGTTCATCATTTCTTGATATCTAATGATTCATTCCATAACTCCAAAAATCAGCACATTCCAAATAAACTACCTTCCTCGATATCCAAACTTATTATCATAAGTCGGATGGTCAATAATGTCAAGAACAAAAGCAACTATCTCAACTTCTTCGTTATTTGTTAACATATAAAGCATTCTCCAAAAAGCAGGAAGTTCCACCCTAAACAAATTTGTTGCAGAATACTTTCGTTTATACTCCTCTGGAATAAGATTTTTGGCTAATGGATCCCCATAATGAATATTTGCTTTTATTAATTCTTTTTTCTGATTATTGATTTTAAAATCATTCTAGACTGTTTACTTGTTTGAACTTCCGAATTAAGTTTTTTATAAACTTCTTCCGCTTCGGGGGATAATTTTACTACTACTTCTTTCGTTTTAAATCTCCATTCCTTTCAAAATTGCCTTTTTTAAATCAGGATTGCTATTTTCTATCCAAGTTATGCCTTTCAAAGTTACAGCGATTTTATTGCTTCTTTCTAAATATTCAAGGATTACTATTAGAGTAGTATGATTTACTTGCCGAGGTAATCTCCTTTTTAACTCAGCCACAGAAATTACGCTTTCATCCGCATTTTTTAAACTATCCTCTACCATCATAACTGTATTTAATGTGGGCCAATGAACTAATCTTTCTGGGGTTTGCATCTTTTTTGTTTGTATCATTTTGTATCTTTTAGTTATTTATTAATAACTAATTGTTATATTTTAGCATTTATATACCTTTCGTTTATTTGTGTTTTTTAAACCCGAAAACATTAAATACCACTTAACCTTAAAATATATTATATGATAAAACTGAGTTTATTAACTGCAACTGAAAATAAAGTACTAAATAAAAAACTAAATCATCAAAAGTTAAATCAGGTGGAAGCAAATTATCTAAGCAGAGCCATTCGTCCAAAATTAAGAAAACTGGAAGAATTAAGGAAAATAGATGTGCATTCTCTTCTGCAAAAGATAGAATATAATCAAAAAGGAAGAGCTATAGAATTAAAAATTAAGAAACTAATAAAAAAATCAATAGATAAGCTAGATTCTATAATCCTCTATGGTTCTGCAGTACAAACAAACTATAATTCCTATAATGATGTAGATGCTTTGATAATAATAAAAACCAAATTTTGGAATAAAGAAAAAGAAAAGTACGCTTTAATCAAAACAATAAAAGAACAAGCTAAAGATTTAGGCTTGATTTTAGATATTCAGCTTATAGAAAGAAAAACATTTTATTTAAAATACCCTTCAAGTCCAGATTTAATTTATCAACTTAAGGATTGCAAAATAATTTATGGAAACATACAAATACCTAAAAAGATAATTCTTTCTAAATTAGACTTGCAGATGAAATTAGACTGGAGTGATATTGACGAGATAAATCCTAGTGGAATAGAAATCTACAAAGCAATAAGAAACGCGGTTCTTGTGCGACTTTTGTTTAATAGAATAATCGATAATCAAAAATTAAAAGAAGATTTATACGACGAAGCAGGAAAAATTCTTATCGATAAATTAAAAAATAGCAGTGCCTCAAACATTGAAAAGAAAATTGCTTTAATTTATTTAAATGAATTATCTAAAAAAATAAGGGAAGATATAAACGGAGCATCATGGGAAAGAATAGAACTATAAGAATCTTGGGCAATATAATCGGAAACATTGTTGTTCACAAGATAGTAATCAAGCATACTAGCAAACCAGAATCTATTTTGCACATGACAAAAGAAGTAGGAGTTTATGGTGAAAACGCCTCAGAAATTGCAGAAGAATTTAATTGGAACGATGGAGATAAATTAAAAATACATGAAGAAGCGTTAAAGAAGTTTAATCATAACATGAATAAATATTATTCAGATGTTACTTTTTCAGAAAATGAGGCGCTGTTTTTAATAGATGAAACAATTGATGAGCTCATTTGATTTCTAAATGATGAAATTAGGAAAGCCTAAAAATATAAGAGATTATTTGGATACTATTAAGGCGCACATCCCCGCACAAAGGCGTGCAATCAATTAATCAATCTATTTATTGTAAAAAAAGAATCCCTAAACTAATCCAAATAAAAGTTCAGCTTTTTTTTAGAATCATGTACTGCCCAGTTCCACCACCAATAGTAACAACCATCTTCATAACTAATTTTAACAATAAGAGTTTATAAAAATAAAGGATTAGAAATACTACTTCTTAAAAATACCCATAATATCCAAAAAGCTCTTCTTTTCAAAATCAACAATTTTCATCTCAGAAACATCTACAGACAATTTTAACAAACCCATCTTAGAAAGAAAAGCCGTTCCAACAAGATAATCTTTTCCCTCGCTATTTTGCATAGAAAGAAGAATCTTTTGAACTTTTTCAGCAACTCCTTCTTCTTCCATTCTTCTCAAAATTAAATCCTCAATGTCGTCAAATTCAAAATTATAATTTAATGCAATTTTCCCTGGAGCTTCGTCACCCATTAATTCAACTGGAACTAAATTTACCCCTTCTTCTAGCTTAAAACTAAAAATCTTCTTTATTGAAGGAACAAAATAATCAATATGCTGTTTATCATCAGGATTCTTTAAATTTTCCAAATCCTTTCCAAAAAAACAAGAACACGGATATGCATCTGGATTATCTTTCTTAAATGCCTCGAATTCCTTTGAACCGAATAATTTCTCCAAGTAAAATTGAAAGTTCATAAGAATAGAATCTGGAGTTATTATATAAATGTTTTTAAAGATTAAAAAATTAATGGGAGGGTTACCAGAATTTATACTTTTTTTTCACGGAGCAAGTAATCCAATACAATTTGATACCCTATCTGCAGATGGACCAGATCCAAACAGAAAATTTTCATTAACAAGAAACATTCATTTAGCTACAGATTTTGCTATCAAATAAAGGCAAAAGTCTTAAGATATATTGTGCCAAGTCCAGAAGCTCGAGAATTTATAGAAAAAGAAAAACCATACTTATCTCCTGCAGGAATGGAAAGTACTGAAATAACTCTTTCAGGAAACATATCTAGAGAAAAATTACACAGATACTTATACTCCAAGCAGAAAATTAAAGCTTATTAGTTACTATTATAAAATTACAAAGATTTAAAAAGAAAGAAGGAATTATCCTTTCATGGGGCAAAATCAAGCGCAAGAACGCAGAGAAAATATTAATTCAAGAGAATTAGTTTTAACTCAAAAAGGAGAAGAGATAACCATAGACAATTCTGGGATTCAAGATCAATTATTAAGAGATTTTTTAGGAAGAGAGATGGGTACTTTAACATCTGAAGGAACGATGCCACCCCATATTCAAATAATGCAACAACAAGAATTAGTTGGCTATGAACCCGCAGCAGATGTTGGACACTTTAGATTTTATCCAAAAGGAACGCTGATGAAAGACTTGTTAGAAGATTTAGCAGAAGACGTTGCAATTAGAAGAATCGGTGCAACAAAAATCGATACTCCAGTAATATATAAAAATGAAGGAGCAGTAAAAGAACAAGCATTATCATTCCATGAATCAGACTATCATATGAGTGAAGGAGATAAGGAAATGATTTTAAGATTTGCAGGAGACTTCGGATTATTTAGCATGATCAAAGACGCAAGAGTAAGTCATAAACAACTTCCATTACGAGTATATGAAATATCTCCATCATTTAGAAGAGAAAAAAGTGGTTCATGTACTGGATTAAAAAGATTAAGGGGATTTACTATGCCAGATATACATAGTTTTGCAAAAGACCTTCCAGAAGGAATGAGAGAATTTGCACACTTACATAGATTTTATGATTCTTTTTTAAAAGAATCTGGGTTACCTTTCGCTCTTGGATTTAGAACAACAGAAGAATTTTATGCAAAAAATAAAGACTTTATCCAAAGCAGATTAGAAGAAAGTGGAAAGGATGCTTTAGTAGAGATTTTAGCAGATATGAAACATTATTGGGTATTAAAAAATGAATTTCAATATATTGATTCAACTCAGGATAATGTTCAACTTTCAACTGTTCAATTAGATATAAGTGATGCAGATAGGTATGGTCTAGGATACACAACAGAAAATGGCTCAAAAAAACCATTTACGATTGTTCATAGTTCAATGGGTTCTATCGAAAGAATTTTGGGAGCAATAATAGAAGAAAGAGCAAAAGAAATGCAAAGAGGAATAAAACCAAATTTCCCTTATTGGTTAGCACCAACCCAATTAAGATTGATTCCAGTCAGAGAAGGGCATGAAGCATACTGCCAAAGATTAGCAGAAGATCTTTCTAGAAAGGTAAGAATAGATATAGATGATCGAGGTGAAAGCGTAGGAAAGAGAGTAAGAGCGGTAGAAAAAGAATGGATCCCTGCATATGCTGTTATCGGAGACAAAGAAGTAAAAACAAATTTGTATGGCTTAAAAACAAGAGGGAAACTTTTAGGAACAGATGAAGAAATAGACATCTTAAAATTAAAAAACACATTAAAAACAGCCCAAGGAAATTCGCCTTTTAGACAATCTTACTTAAATAGAAATGTAAGCAGACAATTAAGATTTGGTTCAAGCTATTAATTTTATAAAGTTCATATAACACAAGAACATATGATTAAAAGTAAGTTTTTTCAATTTCTTAAGGAAGCAAAAATCGTAGATATTGATTTCCCCCTAAAAGGTGTAGATCTCATTTTTCCTTATGGACAAAAAATTCTAAATAATATTGAAAAAATAATATTTGAAAAATTATGTATAGAAGGTTATGTTGAAGTAGGACTTCCAACGGCAGTACCAAATAGTTTCCTTGGGCACTTAAGACAAAAAGAATTAATAAATGCTAAAAATGAGCACATATCATTTTTTCTTTCACCAGGATCAGAAATTCAAGCAAGCTATCTTGCATCAAGATTAATTAAAAATATCAAAGAGCTCCCATTAAAAATTTATAACAAAAAAAGATCCTACAGGCAAGTATCCAAATCTTCATTTATAAAAAATATGGAAATAATAGATTATGGAATTAATTCATTTTTTGAAAAGAAAGAAGAAATATTATCCGAAGTTAAAAAATTAACAAAGATATATTCTGAAATCTTAGAGGAATTGAATATTCCATTTATCATTGCAAAAGATGATGAAAAATCCAATTCCCAAATAAAATTTTATGCATATTTTAATTCAGAAGAAAAATTTGGGAGCATTTTTGCAATCAAACCACAATTTGAGGAGATTATAAAAAATTTTAATAAAAATTATCCTCTAGATAAACTTCCATTACAATTAGATTCAAATTTTACCAGTAGATTGCTTGCCGCATTTTTATCTAATAATCTTGATGAAAAGGGTTTTATATTTAACAAACAAACTTGTCCTTACGACATTTTTTTACACTCTCCAAACAAAGAAATAATTGAAATTATAAAAAAAATGCGACTAAAATATTTTATTTATGAGGGGTCTACGAATGAAGCATATATCACTTTTTTAAGAATGGGAATTCCATTATTTCTTGGAATTGGCTCAATTCAAATAAAAATAAGATCAAGAAACAAGCTAAATGTTAAATGGGTAACAAAATCAAACATTAAAAAAGAACTCAAAAAACTTTTTAAAAATTATACCCCTCCCATAAAAATCACTAAAATTAAAAAAATAAAAACAAACACTCTTCCCAAAATAATCAAACCAAATTATGTTTATTTAGTTAGGGATAAAAATATCAAAAATTTTAAAGACCATGAACTTAAAATACTAGGATACATTGGAAATTATCTCGCTTTTGTTAAAAGAAAATACTAATATTTTTTAACCACGATTATTAAATATGGAGGAGTTTTAGTTTTCTCTGTGGATTTTGGAATAAAAAATTTTATCTTATTAAATCCACTATCAAGAAGAGATTTTTGATAATCGCTTTTTTCCCAATAATAATCAAAAAATCGCATAGGGGGATTTTGTTTCAAAATTACTTCCACCTTATCTCCAGAAATACCTCTAAATTCTTTTGGAAAAATGCTTGTAGTAGAGATATAATCCTTTCCCCACATTTGGGGGTTAATTGTAAGGATAATTAATTCTCCATTCTTTTTAACTACTCTAAATATTTCCTTATTTAATCTAGTCATTTTACTTATACTGGATATTCCCACATGGACAAAACTAGAAAAGACTATATCGAAAGTATTATTTCCATAAGGAATCTTTTTATTTTTAATTAATTTAAATGGAATATCTCTATTAATTTTGTTTCCCAAAGCGACCATCTTTTCGGATATATCCACGGCAAATACTTCTGCCCCCAGAGATTTTAAAAAAACTGAAGATCTTCCTGCACCAGAACCATAATCTAAAACTTTTTTTGTTTTCAAATTTCTCAATAAATTCCTAATAAATTTAAATCCAGACACATATGTACCTTCTATACCTATTTTACTATATGCTTTTTCGTTAAACCCTTGATTTTCCATAATCTTTGCTTCCCAAAGATAAAATAAATTCTTCCCAAAAGTTTCTAAATAATTAACTAAAAAATTTTTATCACTTGTGGGATTTACAGACAAGTAAAGTGCTTTTTTCATTTCTTTTTTATATTGAGGATATTTCTTAGAAAAGATTTTATAACAATCTTTTAAATCGGAAGTATAAATCTTATCGTCTAGCATCACAATTCCTAATCCAAATCTCAACAAAGTTCTCATTGTCCAAACACACCAAAATTTTATTGGCCTACTTTCATTCAAATAAGAAGGATTTTTAATCTTACCCAAAAAAATTTTTCTTAAATGATTAATCTCTTTTTTTATATCTTGATAAATTTCCAAAGATAATTCTTTTCCTACCCTTATCTTGGAAATTTTTTTAACTACATCGGAACCATACAACAAAACAGATCTTGTTTTAATATAAATTCTTAAATTTTTATAACGTTGGGATTTATAAAAATCCTTCAAAGATACAATGGTAACCTCTAACTCTACATCTTGAATATATTCTTTCTCTATTTTTTTAAAAACTTTAGAAAAATAAATTAATTTCTTCTTTAAAATATTTTTGTTAGTTATCACGATTACATCAAGATCCGAGATATTTGGGATTACTTCTCCAGTAGAACCGCTTCCCCTTAAATAAATACTTACAAGATTTTTCCCTAATTCTTTTATTAAAAAAGAAGATATTTTTTTAAAAGAAGGCAGATATTTTTTTTGAATCTTATTTTTATTCCCTTCGTTTATAATAAATCCTTTTTTATCTAGTTTGTATGACATTTTTTATTTTTCCTTTAGATAGATAAACTTTTTTTGAAAAAAAGTCTTTTATACTTCTCCGATGATCTTCTTTTTGAGAAGATAAGATAATCGTTGGGTAATACTTCTTATAGAAAAAGATAATTAATTTAAATATTTTTCTTGTAGTAATTCTATCTAAACCAGTAAATGGTTCATCAATAATAATTAATTCTGGTTTCTTAATCAAAACAGAAGCGATTAATAACAACTGTTTTTCCCCTCTACTCAAAAAATAGGGATGTTGATATTTTTGATTAGACAATTCAATCAAATTAAGTATTTCTTGGATTTCTTTTTTATTATAATCTTTATCTTCAAATGTTAGTTCATTATACACAGTATTTGAAAATAACTGCTTTTGAGGTTCCTGATGTACAATCCCAACAAATTTAATTTTTCCCATGCATATAATCCCTTTTTTATTCAAACCTTTTTTTGTTATCAAATTAATTAAGGTAGTTTTCCCAGAACCATTATCTCCAAACAATCCAACAATATCTCCTTTGTTAATATTTAAAGAAACATTTGATAATGCCATGGTTTTATCCGGATACCAATAAGATAATTTTTTTATTTGAATAACTGGTTCTCCAATTCTTTTATCAAAAGTATAATCAAACGGAATTTGAGATTTTTTTATTACGTCATAAAATCTTCTCTTATCTAACTTTTTCCAAAATCCTTTTTCTTGATGTAATAAGAATTTATCTGAAATTTTAGAAATAAAAAGATCATGGGTGGCTATTAAAATTATTTTATTTTTAGATATTTTTTTAAGAAAATCTAAAAAAATTTTTTTATTACCATCGCTTAAATTAGCAGTTGGTTCATCTAAAATAAAGATTGGTTTATCGCTAGAGAGAGTATTTATTAAAGAAACCAGTTTTCTCTGGCCTGTTGAAAGATCTTTTGGAGATTTTTCCAGCAATGTTCCAATTCTAAATTTTTTAATAAGATAATTTAAACTTTTAATCTCATTACCATTAAGATTAAAAAATAGTTCCTCAAGTACATCATTAAATAAAAATTGATCTTCTGCTTCCTGAAAAGAAAAAGAAACATATTTCCGGTAATCTTCAAAATCTACCTTAGTTTTATTTATGAAAATTTCAACGGATCCTTTTTCCTTTTGTATATTTGGAATAATCCCCGATATTGCCTTTAATAATGTTGTTTTCCCACTTCCGGTTTTTCCAAAAAGATTAATAATCTCTCCTTTTTTTGCAACGAAATTTATTTTTTTTATGATATTTTTCTTTTCGTATCTTAAATAACTTATGACTACATTTAAACTCTTCAAATCCGAGAGAATCCTAACAGATTTTTCCCTCAGGATATAAGATTGATTTATCGTATCTATCTTTTTAATATTAGACAAAATCATTGCCCCCCCAACATAAAGAATTTGTTTAAGCCTAGGATATAATCCCCTAGGAACATAATTTCTTGAAAGCAAAGCATAATTCATTACATCTAAATCTCTAATAGCTAAACCAACTGTATTAAATGCTAAAGCTATACTAAATGTAATCTCTTTAGAAATTTTTGATTTTAGTAAAGCTTTTATTAATTCTTGTTCAGAACTTATAATCATAAATAAAATACCGGATAAAACAACAACAGACCATTTTGTTATCCCAAGCAACATAAATTCTATAGTTTTATTAGATAAAAAAGTTCCCCAGAAAAAAGAAACATAAACAGTATCTCCCGGAATTTTACTTAAAAATATCCATAAAATAGAAAAAATAGAAATTGCAATTAGTAAAAAAATGAACGGCTTTTTATTATCTTTATAAAAACCAAAATGAATAATAAACATAAACAAAAAAAGAATTAATATGATATTTAGAAAATAATTTTTATTTACTAATGTAAAAATACTAACCGCTAAAAAAAGGAATATTTTAATAAATATTGGAATCTTAAAAAAAATAGAATCTTTTTTAAGATAATATATGAAAGTAGGATTTTTCATGGAACAAATAAGTAAAACTAACTTTTAAATTATGTCTTTTTTGGACTAATAGAAAACCGAATTAATTTTGATAAAAACTTGTCTTCTTCACAATAGGAGTCACTAATTTCAATAAGGGAATTCCGATTACTAAAGAAACCATCATATCTCCAATAATCCAACCATAAATTGCAATCTTTAATGCTTCTCCTGGAAGGATTCCAAATAAATATAACCCTCCTAAAACCCAAAATGCAGAAATTACACTTTGTAAAACAGTCGCGGAGAGTATATACGCTAAATAATCCCTCGGCTTTTTCAACTCCGGTTTTAGTTTTAACCTTTTAGAGTTAAACAAAACTAAAAGAGGTATAACTGCAATAACATTTCCCCATGCTAAAATAAATGCAAAGACCGTAAATGTCCCTGAAATTAATGCTCCAATTAACAATCCTAAATATATTGCTATCAAGGATTTCCAACCATACCAAATAGCAAATCCTGCAAAAAATGCTGCTCCAATATAAAATGCTGAAACTCCAAAAATTCCGATAGGAAACGCTACAACCCCCAAGAAATCTAATAAGGCGGTAATTCCCGCTATAACTCCGACTAAAATAAACTTATGAATTATTTTATTCTCCATGAATAAAACAATCAATCATAGTTTATAAATTTTATGAAATCTTGGCGTTGTCCGGAGTTCCAGAAAATAAAACCGAAAATTAGTTAAGCTCAATAA
>CAYLLQ010000028.1:0-5873 GCA_964384935.1 Candidatus Woesearchaeota archaeon
AGCTGAATGCATCTAAGCTCGAAGCCATCCGCAAAACGAGACAATTAAGGCCGTCAAAGAAGATGACGTTGATAGAGTCCTTGTGTAAGATTCAAGCTTCGGCGAGAATTTCAGCATAGGACTACTAATAGCTTTAATGTATATGTCTCTAAGAATAACAAAGAATTCTCTCACTACTTATTTTATGATATAATTCTAGGATACAAATAATTAAAAAGAAAAAGAATAATTAGCCTTTATGCAAAGAGAAATGAGTTACTTCTTAGGAAGAAGAGAACAAGAATTTTTAGATGTTATAAACCCTCAAGGATTTTATTACGGAGGGCATGCATGCATTGGTTTTGTTTTTAGTGATGAAGAAAAAATTGCTAGAAGAGTTAAAGATTCTTCAGGAACATACATTATCCTTCTCCAAGATTCGCCTTCAGATAGTGTAAGCGTAAGAGAAGCGAGAGAAAAACTTAAAGGACTTGCAGACAAATTTTAAATTTACAATCCAAAATTATTTAATAAATCTTAAGATAATTCTATTTTCAAAGAGTACCTATCTTGTCTACCATCTGTTTCAATAATTCTATTACGAATCAATCTCTCTCCAGTTAGAGCTAATTGTGCATCGTCAGAAGAACTACCAATAATATACTTTCTTCCATTTGCGAGTCTAAACGTTAAATGGGAATCCTCTTCAGTAACTTCTGCCTGGAAAGATGCGGTTAGGGTTGTCATATAAAAAATTCAATTAAATTATTATATTTAAACTTTTCTTTATGTTAATTTTTACAGTCCAAAATTATTAACAAAATTTTCTATAACCTTATATTCCTGTAAAAAATCAAAACCTTTTTTTGTTAAAGAAAATGTTTTCTTTTCGTCCTTATCTATTTCGAATTGTAAGAATTTTTTTTCCAGCAATTCATTTACATAATCCTTAAACATTTGTGGAGACAAATTAGAGGCGTAAAGTAACCGTGTGGGTTTTATACTTTTCTTTGTCTGAATCGCCTTCAAAATATCTCTTATAACCTCAAGCCTTTCACGTTTTCTCATTTTATCTGTTTGCTATTTTAATCACTCCGAATAAGAATAAAATAAACACTATGATGTTTAATAAATAGGCATTAATCATTATTCCCTTATGCCAATCAAAAACCATTGCTGCGAGGATATTCAAAATCCAAGCGAACAAACTTAATAACATTGCTAAAAAATAAAATCTGGGGAATGCTTTGTTCCGATTAGATATATAATTCCTATAGCTGATTATTGAAGCTGAAATGAAGATGAAAATCTGGGATAAGAATAGGAATAGGTAAAAACACCATAAATAATCTAAGAAAACTAAAAGCCCAGCCATTAAATAAAATAAAATTGTTACTGGACTAAATAAAGAGCTAAGATAAGGTTTCTCTATGTAATAAAAATTCTTCCAGAGTAAACTATGAAGCAAGAAAAATCCTGCGGTAATTAAGAAAAATTCGAATAGGAGAGTTAAGCCATAACTATAGAAAAAATAACCAAGAATATATCTTACTACAAAGGCCAAACTATAAAAGAAAAAGGCATTTCTAAAGTATCTAATTCCATTATGTAAACTTAGTCGATAAAGTCTATCTGATTTTAAAACAATAGTAAAACAAATAAGGGAAATTATTGCTCCGTAAATGATTTTTATTAAGTCTTTATTTTGAACTAACAAATTGTACCATTCCATAAACTTCAAGGGATATTGGGTTTTTTAAGGTTTTATGTAGTATAAAAACAGGAGTATTCCTATATATTTTTTCTTCTGGTTACTTATAAATAAAAAATTACTATCTTATTTAGAAATAAACCTCTAAACCTCACCTATCAACCCCTGGGCTTTTTAGTTCAGGGTTATATTCTTTATCTTATAAAAAACTGAATTGTTACAAAGAACAAATAAAGCAAGATTAAAGAAACTCCTTCTATCACTTCGAGTTTTCTTCCAGTTTTAATGAAGATCACAAATAGAAATGCGGAGAGTAACATAAACGCGGAAGATACAGCAAAGGGTAACATCGAAGAAGTTATTGGGTGGATTATTGCTACAATTCCAATAATTAAACAGATGTTTGTAAAAACGGTTCCAATCTGATCTCCAATCGCCATTTCGCTGTGAGAAAGTAAAACTGCATCTATTCCAAAAACTAGTTCTGGCAAAGTTGTTGCTATAGAAATTAGGAAAAGGCCAACGATTATTTGTGGTAAAGAAAAATCTAGTGCGATTAATCCAGCATATTTCACAATATAATTTGAAGAAATAAATAAAACTAGTAAAGATAAACTAAAAATTAAGGAACTCGCTACAATTTCCTTTCGACTAAATCTCTTTTGCTTCGATTCTGCGAAATACTTTTCCTTTTTTCGAAACATCCGATAAGAATTAACTAGGAATAGTGAAACTAAGATAACTCCATCAAATCTAGAAATAGAATTTCCAATAAAGTATAGAAGTATTAATAATGAAATTGAAGCAAACATAAAATAAACTCCCGCTCCAACTTTCCCCGATTTTAATTTTATTCCCTTTGCTAAAAGAATAAAAATACCGGTTATAATTGTTAAATCTATTATATTCGCTCCTATAACATTCCCTAAGCTCAATTCAGGATTTCCTTGAATTGCAGAGGAGATTCCTACAAATAGCTCGGGTATTGAAGTTGCTACAGCCATAATTATAAATGCTGCGGTAAATTCAGATATTCTCAAGAATTTCGCAATTTTATCTAACGATTTAACTAAAAAAATTCCGCTTAAAACCAAAAAAATTCCAGATAGAATAAAAAATAAAACGTGTTCCCAGATCATCTTTTTTCACCCCAGAATATTTTTTTTAATTCAAAGATTACTAAACCAGAAAAAGCAAAGGGTAAGATACAAATCCAGTCTTTTAGAGACAGGGGAACAGCTCCGAAGACACTTGCTAAAGGAGAGTAAATTAAAATTACGTGTAAGATTATAGAAAATAATACGGAGTAATTTAGCCATTTATTCGAAAAGAGCCCTATTTCAAATACGGTTCTTTCTGAACGGCAAGTGTAAACAAAAAGAAGTTCAAATAAAATTGCTGTTGTCCATACCAAAGTTCTGACTCTTTCTATTTCAAAGCCCGAATAAATTCCAAAGAAGTAAATAGAAGATTTTGCAATCACAGTCAAAAGCCCTCCCAAAAGGATAAATTTCCAGGTATTATCTAAAATGCTTTTTTCTTTTCTTGGTTTTTTGTTCATAACATTTTCATGGTTTTCCATAACTAAAGAAAGTGCTGGAAATGAGTCGGTGATTAAATTTATCCACAAAATTTGAAGGGGGATAAGTGGAAGAGGGAATCTTAAAGCTAAAGCGATTGAAATTAAAAATATCTCGCTGAAGTTAACAGTCAATAAATATTTAGTGAATTTTTTAATGTTGTCGTAAGTTTTTCTTCCTTGCTTAACTCCTTCGACTAACGAAGCGAAATTGTCATCCACAAGAACAATATCTGAAACTTCACGCGCAACGTCAGTTCCTCGGATACCCATTGCAACCCCGATATCTGCTGCTTTCAGTGCTAAAGAATCATTAATTCCATCTCCAGTGATTGCCACAACCTCTCCGTTTTTCTGAAGTAGTTGAGTAATTCTTAATTTTTGTTGCGGACTTGTTCTTGCAAAAATAGCAACTTTATCTAGCAGGGAAGATAAAGTCTCATCGTCCATTTTTTCTAATTCAGATTCAGTTAAAATCTCTCCAAAAATTCCTACTTGATTAGCTATTGCCTTTGCGGTTAAGGGTGAATCTCCCGTAATCATTTTTATCTTTATTCCCGCGGACTTACACTGCTCAATTGCTTCTTTTACTTCTTTTCTTGGAGGGTCAATCATTCCTGCAAATCCTAAAAAGATTAATCCTCTTTCTTCGGGTTTTTCTTTTAGAGATAAATTTTTATACGCAAATCCTAAAACTCTTAATGCTTCTCTTTCCATTGATTGAGAGTTTTCTAATAAATCCTTTTTTCTTTTTTCTGTTAATTTTTTTATTTCTCCGTTAATTAACTCGTAACTTGAAGCGTTAATTATTTTTTCTGGGGCACCCTTAGAGTATAAGATATTGCTTCTCTTATTACTTCTTAAAACGGACATCATCTTTCTATTTGAATCAAATTCAAATTTTTTCAAGCTCGGTTCTGCTTCAATCATGGTCTTTTTATTCAATCCTAAATCGAGAGAATTCAAAACTAAAGCTTGTTCAGTGGGGTCTCCAATTATTTCGTATTTATCTTTGACTATTTCGAAGCGGGCGTTATTACAAAGAATACTTGTTTTTAATAATAGAAATAATTCTTTATTTTTTTCTGGATCTACTTTTTTATTGTTTAAGAAAAGCTCTTTGCCTTTTTTTTGGAAGAAATTTCCGTTTGAGAATATTTCTTGGATGGTCATTCTTTCTTCTGTCATTGTTCCAGTTTTATCTGAGCAAATCACTGTAACTGAACCTAAACTTTCTACTGCAGGAAGTCTTCTAACGATTACATTTTTTTTGGACATTAACAAAGAAGAAATAGCAAATGAAAGAGTTAATACTGCTGGAAGTCCTTCTGGAATTGCTGAAACGGCTAGAGCAACTGCAGTAAAAAACATTTCTTTGAAATCAAAGTGTTCTGTTAATCCTAAGATTAAAACTAGTGCTACAACAGCCAAGATTATTAATCCTAATTGTTTAGAGAATTTATCTAGCTTTTTCTGCATAGGAGTTTTCTGATCACCTAATTCTTGAAGTGTTCCTGCAATTTTTCCGAATTGTGTTTCCATCCCTGTTGAAATAACTAAAGCTTTGCAGTCTCCCCTAACAATTTGAGTTCCCGTAAAAAGTAAATTTTTCTGTTCTGCTAATTCTTTCTTCTTAGAAATTATTTTTGTATCTTTGTCTACTGGCAAACTTTCTCCAGTTAAGATTGCTTCATTTGATTGAAGATTTTCCGACTCAATGATTCTACAATCTGCATTTACTTTGTCTCCAGAATTAAGAAGAATAATATCTCCCGGTACTAATTCTTCGGAAGAAATTTCCTTGACAATTCCGTTTCGAATAACTTTTGATTTTGGTATGAGAAGCTTTTTTAAATTCTCTATTGACTTTTCTGCTTTGTATTGTTGAACAAATCCAATAACTGCATTGAGTAAGATAATTATCGAAATTACTGTTCCGTCTAAAACGTGTTTAATTATGAAGGATATGACTGCTGCAAGAATTAAAATATAAATAAGAAAGGACTGGAACTGGCTGAAAAAAATCTTTAGTGCTCGAAGTTTGTGCGTTTTTTTAATTTCATTTCTTCCGTATTTTTTTAATATTTCTTGAGATTGCTCTAAAGTTAATCCTTTTTCAGATGTTTGTAGTTCTTTGAAAAGTTCCTCTTTTGTTTTTTGATACGCCTCTTTTTGCATAAGAGGAATAAGAAAAAGGCCTTTAATAAATTAACGAGGGAAAGGGTTAAAAAGTCAAAATACTGCGTATTTCTGAGTCGGGTAGTTGACTTCGGGGCTTTGACGTTAAATTGTCAAGAGATCTTAAGATGATTTCTAAGTTCTGAGGAAGGTCCGGACACTATAAAGACTGCCAAGGAAATCTTGGTTGCTGCGAAGTAAAGCTCTGTTACAGAAACGCCACAGCTTGTCTTGAGTTATGAATCCGTGGGAGAAACTTTGAGAGACAAGATTTGATGAAACGAGCATCTCAGTCAGTGCAAGGCTTAATGCCGCATAGTTGAATGTCAACACTTTCCGTCTGATTCTTCGGAATCGGGGAAATACAGAATCTGGCCTATTCCCGACTCTAAAAAGAACCCCCTGGTTCTTTTTAAATCTCCTCAA
>CAYLLQ010000028.1:5973-10475 GCA_964384935.1 Candidatus Woesearchaeota archaeon
CTGGCCTATTCCCGACTCTAAAAAGAACCCCCTGGTTCTTTTTAAATCTCCTCAAAGTGCGGAAGGGTGGCATCTTTCAAGTGCCGTCTACGGATGCCACGTTATTTTTTATTGCAAGAAAAAATTATTTCCAGAAATAATTCTGGATAAAACTGCATCGTAATACTCTTTAATTCCTTCGGGAGTCGCGCGAGATTCTCGATGATTGTCAAAACCATCTTGAGGAGAATAATCTTCTCGATCACCTAAATTAGAAAAATTTACTGGCCTAACCTCTGCACAAACTAGTTTTCTTGAATCTGACATATTTTCATTAACTATCTTATATTTATAAGATTTTAGGTAAATGGGAGACCGTGTGCTCGCAAGCCCACTCGTATTTTTTAAATTTACTTTCAGAATAATTTCTCGTGAACATTGCTCGGTCGAACCTAAGAAAAGTTTTTGGGGTTTTAATTGAATAAAATGGGAGACCGGGGAGTCGAACCCCGCACACCATGATCTTCAGTTTCACATTGATTTAATCCTAAGACTATTCAAACATGTGCTCTCCCGCTGAGCTAGTCTCCCAAAAATTCAGCGGGAATTCAATCGTGGGTCTTCCAAAAAAATAAGTAATTAGGGTTTTTTAAAGCTACTGGATATAAATTTTTGCTCGATTCTCTTTATATTTATTAGAAAAACCTATTTCATCTATCCACTTTTTTAAATTAGTCTTCCCGTATAATGGAACTCGATATGCAAATCTTTTATTTAATTTTGAAAGAGATTTTCGGATATTACCTACTCTAAATTTTTGAGTTAATAAAATAATAAGAACTAAATAAAGATTTATTACTATTTTAAAATGTTTAAGAGACGAAGTGCTAAGTAAACTTTCTATCTGAACGAAGAAAAGATTTATAAAAGAGCATTGGCTAAAACAAATATGAAAGAGAAAAAAGGTGGTAAAGAACTTGCTAGTTCAAAGGAAGCTTTTGGAATTATCGGACTTACTTTAGGTATCTTGAGTTTAATGATGCTTGGAAGTAATGGAATTCTAGTCGCGATAGTTGGAATAATTTTCTCAATAATCCAACAAAAAAGATATCCTACAAAAATAGGAAAGGCTGCAGTAATTTTAAACTCAATCGGAATTATTGCTTCAATAATCTTTATGGTTTTTTTAATAAAATATCTAGCTCCTATGATTAAAGATCAGCTAGGTCAACTGGGAGATATTCCTCTTCAGTAAAATGAATTTTAAAAATAATCGAACTCGCGACCTCGCACGCAGTTATTCTAGAAATATCCTGCTACCACGAAATCGCTCGGCGGCAATGGAAATGACTGTTGGGACTATGGTTACAATTGTTCTTCTCGTAGCAGTTTTAGTGATGGTTTTATTTTTCATTAATCAAATTAGAGTTAGTGGTACAAATGCTATTGACAGTATTGATAGTGCTACTCGTGCGGAGATAAATAAAATATTTGCACAAGACGATGAAAAGTCGATGGTAATATATCCGACAAATAGAGAAATCACAATTAAGAAGGGTGAACAAAAATTATTGGGATTTGGATTTTTATTGAGAAACAAAGGGGAAGCGGACACATTCAAATATAATGTTCTTGCTAAATCAACAGATTGTAGTTTAACACTTCCAGAAGCGGATGCTTTAATCGCCGTAGGAAAACAAGACACGGTTGTTATTGGAGCAGCTACAATAATGGAAGAGCCAATATATGTAAAGTTTAGAATTCCAGAAACAGCTCCAGAATGTTTAATTAGATACGCAATAAATGTAGACAAAGGAAACAGTGTTTATACTTCTAATGCGGTAGATCTTGTTATTAAATCAAAATAATTAGATTTTTAAGTTAGTTTTTCTTAAACAAAACATGGTCCTTAAATTATATAATACTCTTACTAAGAAAAAAGAAATTTTTAAACCAATAAAAGATAACGAAGTGCGAATGTATGTTTGTGGGCCCACGGTTTATTATTATGCCCATATTGGAAATATGAGGGCCTATGTTTTTGCTGATTCTCTTAGAAGAGTCCTTGAAATGAATAAATACAAAGTAAAACATGTTATGAATTTGACTGATGTTGGGCACTTAACCTCGGATGAAGATGAAGGAGAGGATAAGATAGAAAAAGAAGCGAAGAAAGAAGGAAAAAGTCCTAAAGAAATTTCAGAATTTTATACAAAGGCTTTTTTTGAAGATTTTGATAGATTAAATAATGAAAGGCCGGAGATTATTTGTAAAGCTACAGAACACATTAAAGAAATGATTGAATTGATTAAAAGATTAGAAAAGAATGGTTATACTTATATCGGGGAAAATGGGAATGTTTATTTTGACACTTCAAAATTTAAGGATTATGGGAAACTTGCTAATTTGAATTTAGAAGAATTGAGAGCAGGAGCAAGAATTAAAGTAGATGAAGATAAAAAAAATCCCCGTGATTTTGTCTTATGGTTTGTTGAAGGAGCAAGTAAATTTAAGGGACATGTTTTGAAGTGGAATTCTCCTTGGGGAGAGGGCTGGCCAGGATGGCATATTGAATGTTCGGCTATGTCTATAAAATATCTGGGGGAGCAATTTGACATTCATACTGGAGGGGAGGACCATATTCCAGTTCATCATACAAACGAAATTGCACAATCGGAAGGAGCAACCGGGAAAAAACCTTGGGTTAAAACTTGGATGCATAATTCTTTTTTAACATTTGGGGGGAAGAAAGTTAGCAAAAGCTCGGGAGGTCTTTACACAATTTCAGAATTAGAAAAAAAAGGGTTTAGTGCTTTAGAATTTAGATATCTTTGTTTATTGACTCATTACAAAAAAAATCTAAACTTTTCAGAAGAAAATTTAGAGTCAGCAAAAACAGCATACACTAGAATAAAGAATATGATTTTAGAAATCAAAGATGACAAAAAACAGAATGAAAAATATTTTGAAGAATTTGAAGAAGCGATGAATGAGGATTTGAATACTCCAAAAGCATTGCAAGTTTTGTGGAAGCTGGTTCGAGACGGAGATGCTGAAGGAAAAATAAATACAATAAAGAAAATGGATGAGGTGCTTGGATTAAAATTACTGGAGAAAGAAAAAGTAAAGATACCTTCCGAAGTTTCTAAGCTAGTTAAACAAAGAGACGAAGCAAGAAAAAATAAGAATTGGAAAAAGTCAGATGAATTAAGAGAAGAAATTGCTAAATTGGGTTATGCTGTTAGTGATGGTTCTGAAGGAAGTAATGTGAGTAAGATATAAAAATAGTAGATAATTCTTAAATCTAAAATGGTGAAGATATATCGTCCTGCAGTTTTTTGCGTTGCATATTCTATTGAAAAGAATAGAGTAGAATACTTTTTGTTGAAAAGAAAATTGCATTGGACTGGCTGGGAGTTTCCAAAAGGAAAAATTGAGCCGGGAGAAAATAAGTCTAAAACTGCGATAAGAGAGGTTCAGGAAGAAACTGGTTTGAAAGTTTTGAGAGATACGCTTAAAGATTACAAAATTGCTGGAAGGTATAGCTATAAGAAAATTCTTACCGATAGACCTAACTATAAAGGCCAGACGTACAGTTTATTTTCTGTTCAAGTTAAAAAAGGTCGTGTTAGTTTGGATAAAAAAGAACATTCTGGACACAAATGGGAAAGTTTTGAAAAGACATTGAAAAGTTTAACTTGGCCCAATCAGAGAAAGTGCTTGAGAATCGTTAATAAATATTTAAGCACAAAGAATAAATAGTCTGCATTTCTGGTTTTTTTATGGAAAAGAAACAATTTAGAGAATTCTTCACAAGTACAGGTTCATTAGTTCTGGGGGGAAAAAACTCGGGAAATAACGAAGCATTGGTTGCACAAGTTGAGCCAGGGGAAACGGTTTTGCATACTGCTAAGCCGGGAAGTCCTTTTGTAAACATTAAGGGAAAGGCGAGTGCTCAAGATATTTTAGATGCAGCAATTTTTTGTGCAAGACATAGTAAAGATTGGAGAGATAACCAGGAAGACGTTGAAGTTCACATATTCAAAGCAAAAGATATTTACAAAGAAAAAGGAATGAAAGAAGGAACCTTTGGAGTAAAGAAATTTGATATTGTAAAGATTAAGAAAGGGGATATAAGGAAGTTATAATGTTATCAAAAGTTCAACTAGGAAAGAATGGAATTACTGAGAATTTTATTGCTACTCTTAAATCGCATTTTGAAAGACATAGGGACGTGAGAATACAGGTTTTGAAAGCTGCTCGTGAAGATAAAACAATGAAAGAATACGAAGCGGAAATCTTGAAGAAATTGGGAAAGAATTATACTGCTAGAACGATTGGATTTGTTATTAAGTTGAAAAGGTGGAGAAAAGAAAGGGAATAGGTTGTGCTTTCTTAATATGTAATCCAGCTAGAGAGTAAGCTGTGTTTCTTTGATTTACAACCCAGCTAGAGAGTAGGAAGGTTTATAAAATAAAATTCTAGTAGAATATTAGGTTAAATGGCTTCGGCCAATCTATTGC
>CAYLLQ010000029.1:0-9667 GCA_964384935.1 Candidatus Woesearchaeota archaeon
GATGACTCGGATGATGAAGATGATGACACTCAAGTTCAACAGGACCCAATCTTGTGCAGGTAAAAGAAAATTTTGTTCACGGAGCTGAAACTGTTAAGGGAATAGTTCAAACAGAAGTTACTCGTGAAGTTAAGAAGGCTTATCTAGACTACGCAATGAGTGTTATTGTTTCTCGTGCAATTCCTTCTATTGAAGATGGTATGAAGCCAGTTCAGAGAAGAATTCTTTATGCAATGAATCAGATGGGTTTGAAGCCAAATACTCAAACAAAAAAATCAGCAAGATTAGTTGGAGACGTTATTGGTAAATATCATCCTCATGGAGATGTTGCTGTTTATGATGCAATGGTTAGACTTGCTCAAGATTTCTCTTTAAGATATCCTCTGGTTTTTGGCCAAGGAAATTTTGGATCCATTGATGGGGACCCTCCAGCAGCGATGAGGTATTGTATTGCTGGAGATTCATTAATCTTAACTGAAAAGGGTATTATGCCTATTGAGAGTATTTCTAACAAAGTTGAAGAAAATATAAATTTTAAAATTCAATCCTATAATGGGAAACAAAATAAGGCATCTAAATTTTTTAATTCAGGTAAACATTTAACAATAAAACTTTCTACTCATTCGGGGTATTCTCTTGAAGGTTCTTATAATCATCCAATTTTAGTTTGGAATATTGGGGAAAATTTTAAGCCTAAAATTTCTTGGACTCTTTTAGAGAATGTTCAAGAAGGAGATGTTGTTCTTATTAATAGAAATTATAATTTATTTTCAAAAAGATCTTTGGATTTGGAAAAATATTTTCCGGATAAGGGATTTAAGAATAATATTGATTTACCTTTAAAGATGAATAATGATCTTGCATTTCTTTTGGGCGCATTAGTAAGTGAGGGGAGTTTTCATAATAATCAAATACTTTTTAATAATAAAGATATGGAGTATTACAATAAAATAAAATCAATAATTCTTTCGCAGTTTAAAGGAGTGCAACTATATGAAAGAAAGGTTAAGGGTGATTGTATGGAGTTAAGTATTTATGAACAAAAAGTAGTTTTATTTTTACAAAATATTGGATTAAAGAAGGTTAAATCTTCTGAAAAGGAAATTCCTTTTTCGGTTTTAGTTTCTACGAAGGATAATTTAAAGAATTTTTTAGTTTCTTTATTTGAAGGAGATGGGAGTGTTCAAAGTGTTGTTGATAAAAGACATTTTGGAAAAAGTGTTCAACTAACTTATGATTCAAAGAGTAAAAGGTTAATTGAACAGCTTAAGATTATTTTGTTGAATTATGGAATTATTTCTAATTTACCTTATATGGATAAAAGAAATAATTGTTTGAAATTGGGCATTTCTTCTCAGGAGAATATTTTTAGGTTTTTTAGGGAAATCGGATTTTTTTCTAAACGAAAGAATAATGTCTTATCTAAGATAACTAGTCTTAATGCAAAAAGATTAAGTAAGACTGATTTTGTCCCTTTTTTAAACGATTATTTAAGAAGAAAATATTCTATGGATTTTATTTCTAAAAATAATTTTGATAGGTATAATTCTTTAGAGAAAAATTATTCATCTCTTATTAAGTTGATTGATTCTGAGGATAAGAAATTAATTGATTGGATATTAAAGAATAGATTTTATTTTGATCAATTAGTTAAAGTTGAAAAGTCAGATGTTAAGAAAAATGTTTATTCTATTAAGGTAAATAGTGATTGCCATTCTTTTATTGCAAATGGATTTGTGAATCATAACACAGAGTGTAAGTTGAAACAGATTAGTTCTGAACTTTTGGAAGATATAGATAAAGAGACAGTTAACTTTATTCCTAATTATGATAATTCTTTGAAAGAGCCCGAATTACTTCCAGGTAAACTTCCAGCTTTAATGTTAAATGGTGCTACGGGTATTGCAGTTGGTATGGCTACAAATATTCCTCCGCATAATCTAAATGAGGTTTGTGATGCGATTATCGCTTATGTTAAAAAACCAGAGATAACTATTGAAGAATTAGTTACATTTGTTCAGGGGCCCGATTTCCCTACTGGCGGGGCTGTAACTGGAGATATGTTAGAATTGTATAAAACAGGTAGGGGAAGATTAGTAATGAGGGGTAAAACAAGTATCGAACAGTTGAAATCGAAAGAGGCAATTGTGATTACAGAAATTCCTTATATGATTAATAAATCTACTTTAATCACGCAAATTGCAGATTTAGTTAGAGATAAAAAAATTAAAGATATTTCTGATTTAAGAGATGAATCCTCCAAGGGAAAAATTAGAATTGTTTTGGAATTACGAAAGGGTTCAAATCCTAAATTTGTTATTAATTCTTTGTATAAACACACTCGATTACAGGATTCTTTTAGTGTTAACTTTTTGGCGCTTGTAAAAGGTCAACCAAAGGTTTTGAACTTGAAAGATGTTATGCAGTCATATGTTAGACATAGACAGTTAATGATTACTAATCGTTCTAAATTTGAATTAAAGAAAGCAAAAGAAAGGTTAGAGCTTGTTGAGGGGCTTTTGATAGCTTTGAAGAACATAGATGCAATAGTAGATTTAATTAAAAAATCTAAAGGAACTACTGAGGCGCACGATGGACTTATGAAAACATTCGGACTAACTTCTAAACAATCTAAAGCTGTTTTGGAAACTAAGTTACAACAATTAACTTCTTTGGAACATGATAAACTTAAGAAAGAACAAGCAGATCTTTTGGCCACAATTTCTGAGTTGGAGAAGATTCTTGGAAGTATTGAAGAGGTTATGAAAATAATTATTAAAGAAGTTAATGAACTTAAGAAAAATTATGGAGATGGTAGAAGAACAACTATTTTAAAGAGTATTAAAGAAATTGCTGAAAAGGATTTGGTTCAAGATAAGGAGGTTGTTGTTACCATTACAGATAAAGGTTATTGTAAAAGAATGGACACTCAAACTTACAAAGAACAGAAGAGGGGAGGAAAAGGAGTAATTGGTTCGGGTTTAGCTACGGGAGATTTTGTTAAACAATTAATTAGTTGTTCGACGCATGATTACTTAATGTTCTTTACTAGTCGAGGAAGAGTTCTTTGGTTAAAGACTTATGACTTGCCTGAAGCAGAAAGATACGGTAAAGGAAAAGCGCTTGTTAATGTTCTTGATTTAAAAGATGAAAGAGTAACAAATGTAATTTCAGTTAAGGATTTTGAAGACGATTTATTTATGACCACAAAGAATGGAGTTGTAAAAAAGATTTCCTTGAAAAATTTCTCTAAGCCAAGAGCTTCTGGAATTAAAGCGATAAATCTTCCTCCAGATAATTCAGATGATTTAATTGGAGTGGAGATAGTTAAGAAAGGAGAGGAAGTTTTACTTTCTACTAAGGATGGCCAGGCAATTAGATTTAACTCGGGTGATGTTCGTTCAAGTGGAAGAGGCTCTTATGGAGTTACTGGAATTAAGTTGAATGATAAGGATAGGGTTGTTTCCATGGAAATTTTAAGGACTAAAGCTATTTTGACAATTACTAAAAATGGTTATGGTAAAAGAACTGCTGTTTCAGATTATAGAAAAACTGCTCGTGCTGGAAAGGGAGTGATTAATTTGAAGGTTTCCGATAAGACGGGGGAGGTTGTTACAACTGTTTCTGTAAATGACGATGATGGAATAATTATCACAACTGCTCAAGGAATGGCAATAAGAACTTCTTTGGATAGTATTAGAGTAATGGGAAGAGCGGCACAGGGAGTTAGAATTGTTAAGATTCACGAAGGCGATTCAGTTACTGATTTAGTAAAGATTCCTGAAAAAGAAGAACCTGTTAAGGAAGAGAAGGCGGAGTGATTCTTTAGAAATATTTAAATAGAATATCCTAATAGTATTATTATGAATGCAAATGGGGTATATGATTCAAGGTCTGAAGAATATGATAGTGCTGAACAAGGCAGGAGTTCTATAATGGGGCGAGAGGCACTAGATAAGAATTCTGAAGAATTAACTCATTTTGGAGCTAGGGTTTTTAATAGTCATCTTGATGAACGAAATGTGGGGTTTGATTTAAGTCAATTAGATAAGCCTCTACCTTCTTTTTGATAGTTCATTTTAATAAATATCTAACCCCTCTGGTTTTATTGATTCGTCCTTGGGTTTCTTTTTAGAAAAAAGAAACAAACAAGTTGCTTCATGTTTTCCTCTTTCTTCGAAAAAAAGAAACTACACTGGTAGAAAAACTACAATTGAAAAATTTCTAAAGAAATTTTTTAGTGAAAAATGTCTTTAATCTCTCCGATTGACATTTTCCCTTTATTTACGGACTCATCAATAAATATCTAACCCCTCTGGTTTTATTGATTCGTCCTTAATTTCCTCTTCAAGTTGTTTTTTAATTTCCTCTTCAGTTTCGTTATCTTCACTTTTTGTTTCTTTTACAATTTCTTTTTTCTTTACGTGATGTTCTATTTTTGTCTGTCTTTCTAGAGGTTTTCCTCCAAATGCGGGGCACATGGATTTATATTCGCACCAGTCACATAAGACGGAGGTGTAAGTTGGAAACTCGGTAGTTAATTCTATTTTTTTAATTAATTGTATTATATCTTTTTTTAGTTGTTCCAACTGTTCGTTTGTTCTTTTTGAAATTATTTTTGTGTTATGCGCAAGATAGTGCCAGACCAAATTTACATTTTTTGTTGTGTTGAACGTTTCTTTAATTCCGATAGAATATAATGCAAGTTGTCTGTCACAGTCTATTTTTTCTTTTGTAGGTAGAGTATTAGCCGTTTTATAATCGTGAATTTCGTACTCCCCTGTTCTTGGATTTTTTACTATTCTGTCTACAAATCCTTGAATTTTGTATTTTTCTTCTTTGTCCAATTTAACTAGAATCCTTTTTTCTAATTCTATTGTTCCGTCTTCAAATGGTTTATGTTTTATGTAATAATCTATTAGAAATTTTACTCCTTTGCTAAAATAATCTTTTGCGGTTAAATTTCTCCTTACTATTTTTATTTCTGGAGTGAAAGAATTTGACCATGCTTCTGTATACTGGTCTATTAGTTCTGTTATTGTCGCAACCTTTTTTTCTTTGATTACTTTTTTATATAGCCACTCTAAAGTTTCATGAACTGATTTTCCTAGGTGGGATTCTATTGTTTGTTCAATTTCTGGGACGATTTCATCTATGTAACGCAGTTTAAACTTAAACGGACATTGTTCAAAAGTAGACAATCTGGAATGAGAGTATATCATAAATCACCTTTACTTTGGAAGAAAATTTTATAGGTTTATAAGTTTTGTTGGAGTGCTTTTACTCTAGATGTTCTAAAAAATGTGCTTAGAGATCTGCCGTTTCTATTGTTATGATATTCCTCGTTCAATGTATCTGCTAATCTGCTTGTTCTTACTTTTTCCCCTCTTCGATATTTGGGTAGTCTGGACAATCTTACTGCGTATCTTGTTTCTTCATCTCCCCAGAATATTTGACCAAGTTTTCTTGCACGTGCTTCAATTGCTTTTCTCTGAGCTTCCTTATTTTCTTCTTCAGTCAAGTTTTCTCTTGGTGTACCATATTCAGAAAGGGTGTGATATGTTCCAGCTAAGTGATGGAGCTCTCCAAGTTCGATTCGGTCCTGAGAAGTTAATAATCTATCTAAGGCGTATCTAATTGCTGTTGTTGCAACTTCCATACTTGTTTCTTCTGCATCTGGAAAAATTTCTCTTGCTATTCTTCCTTGACTCCAAATGTTTCGTTCTGCATACCGTCTATAAGATTTAATAGACCAGGCAGGAACATTTCTTATTCTTTGATATAATTCAACAATTTCTGGATGTTCTTCAATAACCCATTCTCCTAATTCTTCTGCTTTTTTTATTGCCGCAATATTTGTTTTGATAACTTGTTTCACAGAAATTATTAGAAATTTCACTTTATAAGAATTATTCTTTTTTATGAATTAAACTGGTAACTAAAATAATTCCAATTACTGAGATAAAAGTTACAATCAAGGCAGAAATTAGTTTACTTTGTATCGGAGACACTACTGTTACTTTTAGAATCATTTCTTGGATTACTTCTCTCCATTCTAGGGCAATTATAAAACCGAACGCAGCAATTAATGCGGTAGAAATTGCGTTTCTAAATTCATTTTTTAATCTGATGGTAGAATTTTTTGCCTTTTCTTTTAGAATTTGTACCTTTGTTTTTTCTTTTTCTAATTGTACTTTTATCTCTTCTTTTTCAGTCATAACTACTTAATGAATAATTGGTTTAAATATTTTTACAAAACTTCACCGTAACCAATTAATCTCCAGTGGTTCTTAATGTTTCTTGCAATTCCCACATTATCTCCTGGCAATGCTACTACTGGAATGTTTAGGGAAAGTTCTATGGTGTTATCTTTGTTTATTTTTTCAACTACTCCAACGGTAATTGTTGTGTTTACAGAAAGCATTAACATTTCTTTTGTTTTTAGTATTTCAATTTTTTCTTGGTCAGATGTTCCTAGAACTTTTTCAAATAGTTGAGATTTTAATTTTATTGAATTTTTTATTTCTGGCAAAGAACCTTTTGTTGAAACAATGCAACCGGTTAGAGAGTCTGTTTTTGTTACTATTGGGTCTAGATTAGTTTCAATTGAAATGCTTGCTCCTGGTTCAACTTCTTTTACCGAGTTTTTTCCTTTGTATAAAGAAATTATTTTTGTTGTTAGTGGTTCGTAATAGAATTTATTTGCTCTTTTTACAGAGAGTCCGGGTTTAATTTCTATTTCGTCTCCAACTTTTAAGATCCCTTTTTTTAATATTCCTCCAAGAACTCCTCCGTTTAAGTCTGCAATATTCTTTCCTGGTCGATTTATGTCAAAGCTTCTTGCGATTATAAAAATTGGACTTGAGTTTAGTTCTCTTTTTGGAACTTCTATTTTTGTTAAAGCTTCTAGAATTTTATCTATGTTTACTCCTTGTTGAGCAGATACCGGAATTATTTGAGAGTTTTCAGCAATTGTTCCTTTAACGAATGCCTTTATTTTTTTGTAGCTTTCTAATGCTTTTTCTTTTGTAACTAAATCTATTTTGTTTTGGATTATTATTATATTTTTTATTTTTTTTGCTTGGAGTGCCATTAAGTGTTCTGATGTTTGTGGTTTTATTCCTTCGTTTGCAGCAATAACTAAAATTGCAGCGTCCATTGTTGCCGCGCCCGAGAGCATTGTTGCCATAAGCATTTCGTGTCCGGGAGCGTCAATGAAAGAAACATATCTTACTGGTTTTCCTTTTCCTTCAATGTTGTATTTTCCTTCATCCTCCGAAATTATTGTCTCAGCATAACCCAACTTAATTGTAATACCTCTTCTTAATTCTTCAGAATGTGTGTCTGCAAACTTTCCAGTAAGTCTAGATAATAATGTAGTTTTTCCATGATCAATGTGACCTACAACTCCAACGTTAATTTCTGGTAGTTTTTCCATAAAAAAGTTAGAACAAGTTTGTTTAAAAGTGTTTGGATATCTTGTAGAGAATTAAGCTGTTGCTTCTGCAGGTGCTTGAACAAATTGGTCTGCGAAAACTTCTTGAAGTTTTTTGTTTCCTTCTTTTATCATCTTCAAATTAATTTGAGTTATTGCTGGAGAAATTACTTTTCCTCTTACTGTTTTTCTTAGTCTTAATCCTCTAGGTTTTAGACTCATTCTATGCTTTTTTCCTTCTCTTCTTGACCGTTTATGCATAGCTTTTCCGTAAGTTAATAATGATTTTTTTAATGCAATTCCGTCGATGTTTTCCATAGAAGTGAATCCTGCGTTGTCTGATGTTCCTCTGATTTCAAATTCGTATCCAACTAAATTTGGTGAAACTAGTTCTCCTTGAATTGTCTGGCCAAGTTCTTTTCCTTCTAATTCTGGAGCTTCTACTTCTAGCTTGATTGTTTTTCCTTCCTTTGTTCCTATGTTAATTTTGAAAGCCATAGTTATTTATTGAAGAGGTGGTTTTTAAAGATTGCGGGAGGTGTTTGTTTGGAATTCATAAGGTATTTAAAGGAAGAGTTGTTTTTTGTTTTGTAAAATGGAAATAAAAGATATTAAGTTGGGTTCTAAAACTAAAGCGGAACTTATTGGCACTGTTGATAGGATTGTCCAGACTGGTGGGCCTACAGTTTTTGTTGTTTCAGATGGAACTGGTACTTTTTCTTTGAAAGGATTTGTTTCTCCTGGAGCAAGGTCTTTTCCAGAAATTAATGAAGGAGATGCTGTTAAGGCGTTTGTTAAATTAGGAGAGTTTCAGGGAGAGCTTGAAGGAGAGATTATTAAAATTTCTAAGTTAAATGATTCTGAAAAGAAAAAACTTGTAGAGAGTATTGTGAAGATTCAGAGAGAGAGGGCAAAAGTTAAGGAAGTTAAATTTTTAGTTAGTAGTCCTATTTTAGATAAATTGAAAGATTCATTCGTTAAAGCTGCGACTGAAATTCGTTTGGCTATTATTCAGGGTAGACCTATTATTGTTAGACATCATAATGATACAGATGGTTATTGTTCTGGTTTTGCTTTGGAAAGAGCAATTTTGCCTTTGATTTTGAAAGAGCAAGAGTCTCCTAAAGCTGCATGGGAATTTTTCACTCGTGCTCCTTGTGCTGCACCTTTTTATGAAATTACAGATTCAATTATAGATACAGCTACTTCACTTAGAAATGTTGCTAAATTTTCAAATAAGATGCCTTTGGTAGTTATTGCAGATAATGGTTCTTCTCCAGAAGATTTAATGGGAATTAAACAAGGAAAAGTTCACGGGATTGATTTTATTGTTGTAGACCATCACTTTTTCGAGGAAGATGTTATTTCAAAAGAGGTTTTATGCCATATTAATCCGTGGTTAGTTAAGGAAGACGGAGCTAAGTTTTCTGCTGGAATGCTTTGTGTTGAACTTGCTAGGATAATTAATCCAGAAGTTGTAAATATCTCACAGATTCCTGCAATGGCTGGTTTTGCAGATAGAGTTGATAATATTAATAAAAAAGTAGTTGAGGATTATTTAGTGATTGCAAAAGCTGAAGGTTATTCTAAAGAGTTGTTGGAAAATATTTCTACAGTGATTGAATATGTTTCGAGTAGAGTTAGATTCATGGAAGTTAGAGAATACATCGAGGTTTTGTTTGGAGAGCCAAGAGCAAAGCAAAAAGCTTTAGTTGATTTGATGGCCCCTTATATTCGGACACTTGATGCGAAGGGACTTGCAATTGGTAAAGCTCACGCAAAGATTGAGAAAATTGGTAATACAACTTTACAATTAATTTTTGTTGAGGAAACTTTCCCTGGATTTGGATTCTTCCCTAAACCTGGAAGAGCGGTTGGTTTGGTTCATGATAGTTTGAAAACAGAAAAGAAACTTACAAATGTTGTTTCGGTTGGAGTTATGAATACCGCTTTGACTATTCGAGCAACAGACGAGGCTAACTTTTCTGTTCACGAGTTGATTAAGTTCTTAGATAAAAAAGTTCCAGACGCTTTTGTTGAGGGTGGTGGACATAAGAATGCAGGTTCAATAACTTTCTTGCCGAATAAAAAAGAGAAAATTGTTGAGTTGTTTAAGGAATTTGTGAAGAGTCGTTGAGGATTAAAATGTATAAGTTATGATGAAATCTGAGAATTAAATCTATTTTTTTGGTCTTCCACTTTTCTTTCTTGAAAAGAGTTTTAGAAATAAAT
>CAYLLQ010000030.1:0-3047 GCA_964384935.1 Candidatus Woesearchaeota archaeon
GCTACTTATTTTGCTGTACAAGCTTCAAAGACATTTAACTATCAGAATAAAACCTATGATATCATGGACGAAGGAAATGTTCGTTTTTACCATACATCTTTCCCTTGGGAAATAAATAAGCAGAAAGTTATTTATAATGTTTACCTGAGAAAAGACCCTAGACAAAATGAAAAAAATGTTCCTTTTGAAGGTAATTTAGTTGTGGCAAAAGCAATTGTATTAAACAATGGGGGAGATTTTAACTGCGAAGGAAAAGGGGTTATTGCCATTGCTAACTTTAATCAAATATTCACTGCTTTGGGAGCTACAGTAATGTCTGATTCAAATGCAACTTGCGATAAACAAGGAAGATATAACCTAATCACAATTAAAGCTGGAAACGAAACAAAAATAGAAGAATACAGTCCAAGATGTTATACTTTTTATGTAAACAATTGCGAAATATTAGACGTAACGGAAAGATTCATTACCGAAGCCGTGAGTTTAATTTAGTTTTTTCTTTTTAGTATAAATAAAGTAGATTATCAAAACATTCAGAGCAATTAGTCCCGATATAAACGAAAGTACTACTTTGTTTGCTTCTATCCAAACTAAATTGTTCGCAAATAAATATCCTGTTGCTATAAGAACAATTGTCCAAATTCCAGCTCCGAGAGAGGTGTAAAGAATAAATTTTGGTAAATTCATCTTAGAAAATCCTGCTGGAAGAGAAATTAATTGTCTAACTACGGGGATTAATCTTCCTACAAAGGTAGTTATCTCTCCATATTTTTCGAAGAAGAGGTCTGATTTGTGGATATGCTTTTGGCTTAATAGAAAATATTTTCCGTATTTAGAAACTAAGAAATCAATTGTTGGTCTTCCAAGGAAAAATGCCAGATAGTAATTAAAAAGTGCTCCTAAAATGCAACCTAAAATACTTGCAATAAAAATTAAAAAGACATTCATTTGCCCGTTGAATGCTAATGCTCCTGCAGGAATTAAAATAATCTCGCTGGGGAAAGGAATAAATGAACTCTCTATAGCCATTCCAAAAAATATTCCGAAGTAACCCATTTCTTTAACTAATAAAACAACTAGTTCAAAAATTTTATAAAAAATAGAAAAAATCATTTTTTTATCTTCCTCAATAAAAATTTAACGTCGCTGTAAATGGGTATTTCTTTAATCTTGAAAAATTTAACTTCAGAAAACCAAATTAAAACTACAAAAAATGTGCTAAAAAAATACCAAGTTAGTTGATGAGTGATACCAAAGAAAGTGTTTGAAAATAACAATGCTAGAGAGACTATTCGAATTATATTTATTAGGAGCAATGCTGAAAAAGAATATCCAATTAACAAAACTCTTTTTTTTATTTTAATATTAGGAACAGATAAGTTCAAAATTAAAAGGAGATAATACGCAGAACCGGCTATGCAAGAATTAACAATTTCCAGAGTTAACCCTAAATCTTTTACAAAGATAGTTGTTCCTAATAAGGAAGTTTGAAAAAATAAGTTTAAAAGAAAAAAGACGGGATAGATTGTTAGAGGAGTTAGGATTAAGTAGAAAAAATAAAGGTTATAAATTGGGGCTAGAAGCAACAATAAATATCTTACTCCTAAACTTACTAAATTTTTATTATCCTTTCTCATTAAGAACGGAAGTTAAAGGAGTTTAAATAATTTAAGATGTATTCAATTGAACGAATAAGAAAATTTGTAAGCATGTTATTGTTATAAAATTAGTTTTTAGCAATTCTTAAAGCGACTACGACGATAATTACTACTAAAAGAACATTTAGCGCTCCAATTACCCAGATGTACCAGCTAGTATCTCCGCCTATAACGTTTCCAGTTATACCTGCAAAGAATCCTGCTTTTTCTATTGTAACTGCAACAGGCTGTTGAACAAGTAAATCTAATCCAGATGAAATTTCTATATTAAAAGTTTTTTCTCCAGAGACTCCTTTCTTTACGTCTAGAGTGAATTTAACATCCTTAGTTTGTCCTGCACCTAAAACTAAAACCGGTGTGTCTACGCTAGCTGAATCTACCCAGTCGGCAAAGTTTGCTGCGTTAATAGTGTAAGTTGCTTGGCTAGTTCCAGTATTTGCGATAGTAGCCTTGATAACTAAAGGACTTCCAGCTTTTCCACCAGATTCCAATACTGCTGAAACAGTTGCTTTTGATAGAGTAGTACAACTTCCAGATACAGTTAAAAGTGGTTTGAAAATTGCTTTGTCGTCATCGTCATTAACGAAAATATCATCATTGTCGTCATATACTTCAATACTCAATTGGTATATTTTCTCTTGAGCATTTTCTGGAATAGTTATAGTTGTGTCCAATTTTTCTTTATCAAAAGAGTTTATATCTCCAATTTCAACTTTTTTATTTATACCTAATTCTTTATTGTAAATTACAACATAAACATTATCTTCATCAGAGTCTCCAATGTTCCAAACATCTGCAGAAATTTGTACTTCTGATCCACATGAAACTTCTTCCGAAAGAACAATATCTGAAAGAACTACAAAATCACTTGAAATGGTTACGTCTTTTGATTCTGAGTCACTATTACACACATCTACTTTTGTTGATTGCTGGTCTTCTCCAGTTGCTCTTACATATAGAACAAAATTTCCGGACTCTAAATCTTTTACTTTACTTAGAGGAATGGTTACAGTTATTGTTTTTTCATCGTCTGATTTTAAATCGAATTTGCTTTCCTTATACATTTTTCCTACCCAATCTTTTGCGTCAGTATCATATAATCCCCATTCAACAACAATATCTTTTATCTTTTCATTTCCAGTATTTTCAATTAAAAAATCAATCTCCACTTCATCAAGAGGATACCAATTGTCTTCATCCCCAAATCCTTTATTATTTATGTCGTCAATAGAAACTCTTAAGTGAGCTCTATTTGATATTTCACAGAACTCGTTAGCCAAAGTAACTGTTCCGGTAGCGGGAGTTACTCCAGTAGCAGATGCAGTAATTGTTGTTGAACCACTAAGTAAATTGCTTATATCATTTGAATTTGCTGTAACGGTAACTGTT
>CAYLLQ010000030.1:3147-9605 GCA_964384935.1 Candidatus Woesearchaeota archaeon
TTGCAGCACTAGCCAATCCAGATAAAACTATCAGAGCAAGAACGCTTGTCAACATTAAACTGAATGTCTTTGTTTTCATGTAGTCATTCCGCAGTTACTATGGTTTATAAACTTTTCTGTTATTTATAATATAGTTAAAAAAATTCGTTTTTGCACGGGAAACATTTATATATTTAATTAGTGTGTAAAAAATATAAAAGATGGCAATTAGAGCTAAAGAAAATATCGTTGGTGCATGGGCTTTCTTGATTGGAGTAATTCTTGCAATGGTTATTGGACTTTCTACTTCGTTATTATCAATTCCATTTTTAACTAAGTATAGTGCTCAGATCTATGGGGCATTGGTAATTTTAGGAATAATTATTGGATTTATGAATGTTAGAGGGGGGGAATCTCAGAGCTTTTTAATTGCAGTTGCAATATTAGTAATTGTTAGCAGATTTGGTATGGATAGTGTTCAAGGAAATTTAATTGGTCTGGGAATAGGAGATATAGTTAGTTCTATTTTTGGAGCGTTATTAACTCTGTTTGTTCCTGCGACAATTATTGTGGCACTGAAAACGGTATTTGGAATAGCTAATATCTAACTAATTCTGTTTAAATTAATAATCTTTGTAGAATCTAAGTCCATTCTTGGACAAGCGGTATTAACCCATGATTGAATTTGAGGGAAATTTTCAAATTCGGAAATATTTAGTTCGTTTGTTATATATAGATAGGAGTTTTTATTTTTAAGAGTCTTTTTGAAATTAATTGCCTTTTTCATATTTTCTTGTCCTGGCTTAGTAGAAATTAAAATTCCTACGTTTGTAGAGTTAAGGAAATTCTTAAGGGAAGAGGTTTGTTTTTTTACAAAGTTTTGAACTTCTTCGGAGGATATTTTATGAAATTCCCCTTGTTCTAATATATAGATAGGTAAATTTGTTTCTATTGCCAGGCCTATTGCATGAAATCTTCCTTGACCGACCAATATGACTGCTTGAGTGCTTTTTGTAAAATTTGGCCTAGAACAACCCAAAACCTGAACAAAAGAGACCACTTCTGAACTCTTTGAAAGTATTTCTTTTACTTTATTTGCTTGTTCCTTGAACTGAATGGAATATGCTATTGCTAACTTATTAGGTAATTTAGGCAAATTTTTTATGGAAATCTCAAGTTTGGACTTTGCTGGAATAAAGATAGTTTTCATAATTAACAGAAATACTAATGAATTATAAACCTTTAGAATTAATAAGTATCAAATCTACTTCTGGGGTCTTTGTTAACTGCTGGTTCAAATACTTCTTTAGATATCTTTGCAAAAGAAGGTGTAACGATTACGGTGTTTTCTAAAAATCCTGCAATACTTCCTTCAAGAGCATCAGTAGTCTTCTTTATTTTAGAAATTGCTCTCTTTAGTTCAATAGGATCTTTCTTTCTTAGAACTGAAATGTCAATAACTGCGATAGTGAATCCTTCTCTTAGGGAATTAAGAATTTCGTTAACTTCTTCATATTGTTTTAAGATGAAAAGTTTTACCATTACCTTTTTGTTCTGTTTTTCTTCTGCGCCTAAATCTAGTTCTAAGTATTCGTTGCCTACTCCGTCGCTGTCAGATTGCCCAGAAAGCGCTCTTTTTATTTTATCGAAAACCATAAAAAAAATATGATGAAGATTCTTTATAAAGATTTCGTAAGTGATTCATATATGATGGTTCGGGATAATCCGAGAATTATTTCTTAGAAGAATTCATTATTTCATCTCGGAGTTTCTCTATTTGAAGAGCTAAAGAAGATTCTTGTTTTTCTAAATTTTTCATTCTAATACCAAATAATTTTTGTTTTTCGGTTAGCTCTTCTTTTATAGTGGATTTATCTGATTTAATCATCAATTGTCCAATAATTTTGAAAACTTCGTCGCCAGATTTTCCTAATTCGTTTAATGCAGCCTCGGTTTCAGAAAGCTCCATTTGAAAGGCTTGCTTTTGCATAAGGATATTTTGTATAGATTGTTCTAGTATTTGCAATTCTTGAATTTTTTCTTGATCTTTCATCTTAAATAGCCTTAACTTTTTTTACTTGAGTTCGGGGCTTGTAGAAGATCTTAGAACCGCAGTTAGGACAGACGAATCTTTTATCCAAATCTTTGTCTACAATTTTGGCTTCGCATTTGAAGCATTTATATTCTACCATTATAAAAACAACCTCGCGGTTTTTTTTGATTTTCCCTCTTTGTGCGGAAGGGCGATTTTTACAATTGCCTCCGACGAAAATCGCAAGTTATTTAATTTATTTTTTATCATATTAATTAATCTAAATGAAATGTGTTTGAAGCAAACTTTTTATTACACTTTGAACATTCCCAAATTCCTTTTGAGATTTTTTTTACTCCGGGTTTTTTACAAAAAATACAAACTTGTTTTTGTCTTTGTTTTTCTTCTACAGAAACTAATTTAGCTCGAACAGATCTTCCATATCTTGCTCCGAATCTTCCTGCTGATTTTGTTTTTTTTAATTTGTTTGTCATTTTATGTTTAGTTGTTTTCCATTTTTACTCGTTTTATGAAAAGAGATTCGTGAGTGTAAATCTCGTGTGAGCGATTGTTACAAATCGCTAATGGGGCATCGCGGATTTGAACCGCGGTCGTCAGGTCCCAAACCTGAAAGGTTACCAGGCTACCCCAATACCCCATATAACTATCTCAGAGTATAATTAATTTATAAACTTATTTTTTTACGGGTGTGGGTTTTGCTACTACAGCCGCCGGTGTTGTTGCTGTAGCTGTTGCTGCTGTAGGAATTGCTGCTGCTGTTGCTTTAGCTTCTTCCTTAGCAGCTTCTGCTGCTTCTACTTCAGCTTTCTTCTGTTTCTCTTGAGCTGAATGTAATTCTTCAAAATATGCCTTTAACTGCGCTCTTTTTTCTGGAGCTGTTTCAGTTTTTTCTGCTTTAATTTCTTTATCGTATTTTCCTTCTTCAATTTCTCTAACTACTTCAACTGCGGGTTTATTCTCGATTAAAACCCCCAGACTCGCACAAGTTCCTGCAACTGTTTTAACTGCAGACTTAAGAGTTTTACAAAGCATACTTGGAATTTTAGTTTTTGAAATTTGAATGATGTCTTCTATTGAAGCGTTACCTGCTTGAAGCTTTTTTTGCTCTCCTGAACCAGACTCAATTCCTAATTGTTTTTTTATTAATCCAGAAACGGGAGGTGAAGAAACTTGAATTTCAAATTCTTTTGTTTTAGTATTTACAGTCAATGTTACTGGGACTTTAAGACCATTGAAATTTTTTGTGGCTTCGTTAACTTTAGAAATAACCTGTCCTATATTAATTCCTGCTGGTCCAAGTTGCTGGCTCAAAGCAGGCCCAGGCTTCATTGCTCCTCCATCGATTAAAAGTTTTATTTCCATTTTAATTTGATTCCTCCTCTTCTTCAGATTCACGCCTTATAACCTTTACGTTATCTAATTTTAGAGTAACTGGTAGAGGAACGACTGCTCCTAAAAGAGTCACGACGACTTCTTCCTTTTGCTTATCTATTCTTGAAACCTTTGCTTTTTCTCCTTTTAAAGTTGCTCCAATTATTTCTACTATATCTCCCTCTTTAATTGAAACGGTCACGGCAGATTGTTCTAGCATATTTTTTATTTCTTCGTAAGAAATTGTTTTTCCAATAATTCCCTTAACATAAGGTAAATTGAAAACGGATTCTTCTGCAGATTCTCTATCTTCTGCTTCTAAAAGAACATAACCTCTAAGTCCGTGCGGTCTCGATACTGAAAAAACATTAAGATTCTTTTTTCTAACTTTTTCAGCAATCATATCTATTGCTCTTTCTTCTTTGTTTGTTGTTACTTTTATGATGAAAATCATTTTCTATTTGTATCCACTAAGACCTAAGTATCTTAGAAAGATATAGATATGGTGAAAAAAGGGTATTTAAATTTTCCTATAAGAAAAGTTTCATAATTATTGAGATTAAAAAACCGAGTAAACCTAAAATTCCTATCCCAATTGCAGAAACTTTTGCAACTTGTTCGTATTCTTTTTTTGATGGTTTTTTCAGAGCCATCCAAACTCTTTTACATTGGACAAAAAAGGATTTTGTTTTTTGAATAAATTCAGCCATAGAATAAATAGAATAGAGGGGTTTTTAAAATATTTGATTACTATTTATAACCCATACAAAATTTTCTTAGTCCTACCAACTCATTTTCAGGAACTCCTTGATAGGTTCGATAGACTAATGGGGTAGAATCTGGGACATCGAATCCATTATCTTGTGATTCTTTAATTGATTCCGGGGTACTTACCTGAAGGACTAACCCGGAGTAACTCCAAGTAACATTTCTCGAGGAGATATGAGGATGTCTTTCTTGAATCAAAAATAAGTTATTTCTCCCCTCTTCATCAAACTCCTTCAACATTACTGCCAACTGTCTGGGTTTAAATCTTGGTATCATTTTATTCAAAAAAATCTATTCCTAATTCCTCTTCAATTTCTTCGTGTTTTAAATCGTTGAGAGATTTATCTCGTCCTCTAATTTGATTACTTTTGACTCCGGTTACAATTATTAAAACTCTAATTGATTTCCCCATGTCTGGAGAGATTTGCGCTCCCCAAATTAATTTTGCATCTGGACTTAGTTTATTTCCTACAACTCCGATGATTTCTTTAGCCTCATCCAAACTCATATCTGGTCCACCAATAATGTTCACTAAAGCTCCGCCCGCATTAGTTATATCTACATCAAGAAGAGGATTATCTATTGCTTTATTTACTGCGTCTAGCGCTCTATTTTCTACATCGGATTCTCCCATACCAATTAAAGAAACTCCTCCGTTAGTCATAACTGCTTTGATATCTGCGAAATCTAAGTTTACTAAACCAGAAGTTGTGACCAATTCAGTTATACCTTTTACAGCATTTGTTAAAATCTCGTCTGAAATTTTAAATGCAGTATGAAGTGGAAGTTCTGGAGCAAGTTCTAAAAGTTTATCGTTTGGTATTACAATTAATGTGTCTACTACGGCCTCCATTTTTTCTAAACCTTCCATTGCATTCTCAATTCTTTTTCTTCCCTCAATTGTGAATGGTAAAGTTACAACTCCAATAGTAAGAGCTCCTTGTTTCTTTGCAATCTTTGCTACTTCTGGAGCAGCTCCAGTACCGGTTCCTCCCCCTAAACCACAAGTAATGAAAACCATATCTGCACCAGAAAGTTTTTTCTTAATCTCTGATTCTGATTCTTTTGCAGATTCTTCACCAACTTTCGGGTTACTTCCTGCACCTAATCCCTGGGTTAGTTCCTTTCCAATAAGAATTTTTTGATCAGCACGAGCGTAAAGTAAATCTTGGGCATCAGTATTAATTGCTATAAGCTCTCCTCCTCTAATTCCAATTTCCTTCATTCTAGACAAAGAATTATTTCCTCCTCCACCAATACCTACAACTTTTGTTCTCGCTGATTGTTTCTTTAATAATTCTTCTAGTTCTCTATCTATATCTTGAACTTCTTGAGAAACTTCCATTGGATTATCTTGATTTTCCGAGATAAATTTTTGGTTTCTCACATCCTTTTCATAAATATCAACCATGATTAAAAAGGTGAACCAGTGTTTTTAAGGATTGTTGGTGTACAAAAGAATAATTTATTCTGCTTTATCTGCTTCTTTAGAAATATCTTCAACTTCATCTAGAGTTTTTTCTCCAACTGCTTCTTGAACCGCTTCTTTTGCTTTTTCTGCCATTTCGGTAACTTCTAGTCCAACTCCAAATAATTCCTTAAATTTGTCTTCAAAAAGTTTAACAAACTGAACCATGGACTTTTCAACTTCCAAAATAATTTTATCTGCATCCATCTTGAAGTTAAGATCTCTTCTAAATAGGAAATTAATAAAATATTTTATTTTTTCGTTTGTATCTTCAACTTTTCTTAAAAAGTTTACATCATAAATAACTGTTTTTCCTGCAATAGGGTTATTGAAATCTATCATTACTCTTCCACCAGAAACAGATAAAACTTTTCCTATTCTTCCATCAAAGTTGAACATTGCTCCGGGAATTGGTCTAACTTTTTGTACTGCAAAAACTTTCATTGGCATTAATTGAACTAACTGAGATTGTCTCGGTCCAAATGCTTTTTCTGGATTTAATTCAATTTGATATTTCGATGGAGTTTCTGGTTTTCCAGTTAAAAATTCATCTATTCCAGGAAGAAACATTCCCTGACCTAGTGAAAAAACAAAAGGCTTTGCATCTTGTCTATTTAGCCCGGAAGATTCTAAATCCGATTTTATATTAGAATCAAAAATTTCTCCAGTATCTTTTATTTTCCCAGTGAATTCAATTTCTACAAAATCATTTTTTTGTAATGTCATAATAACAGATAAAATAGGTCATTTATAAAATTAATGATTTCCGGCGTTGTCCGGAGTTCCAGAAAATAAAACCGAAAATTAGTTAAGCTCAAT
>CAYLLQ010000031.1:0-9465 GCA_964384935.1 Candidatus Woesearchaeota archaeon
ATGTTCCACATTTTGTATGTTTTGTAGGATGAACGAAGAGTTCCCTCTCCCGAACAAGGAGCGTCTAACAGTATTTTATCAAACCTTAAATTTGGAATGTATCTTTCTACTCTTTCACAAAATGCCGCTCCTTCTTTTCTAGTCATAATTGTGTTTGTAACTCCGCATCTTTCTAAATTTGCAGCTAGAATCTTTAGGCGAGGCATAGAAATTTCGTTTGCAATAATTGTTCCAGAGTTTTCCATTTCTGCAGCTGCTTGAGTAGTTTTACTTCCTGGTGCAGCGGCTAAGTCTAGAACTAAATCTCCTTCTTGTATTTTTAGTGCAATTATTGGAAGCATAGAAGCAAGTTCTTGCATATAATAATAACCCAGTAAATGTTCTTCCGCTCTTCCAACTTCTCCTGGAGCAACTTCGTTTTCAACAATCATAACTTCTGGATTTGAATCCCATGGCTGAGAGATTGTCCATCCTCTTGCTTTGAGTCTTTCTTTAAGTTCTTCAACAGAAATTTTTAGAGTGTTACATCTAATCGATTTTACTGGTTGAATTTTTAGAATATCTAAGTAATCTTGGTAATCTTTTTTCTCAGAAAGTAGTTCTTTCATTCTTTTTTCAAATTCTTCTTTCATTTCTGGAGGGTTATCTTTTGACTTAAAATTTGATTCAATTCCGCTATAACTCGTATCTCGAATTCTTTTTTCTTTCTTCATGCTATTTGATAAAACTTAAGGTTTAAAAATTAGTTGTTCTTCCTTAATTTATGGATGGTGTTTGGCTTTATTCTATTGTAAGTGTTTTTCTTGTTAGTTTGATTTCTTTAGTTGGAGTTTTTACTTTATCTGTTAAAATTGAGAGTTTGAAAAAATTCCTGATTTATCTTGTTGCATTTTCTGCTGGGGCCTTATTTGGAGATGCGTTTTTACATTTAATTCCAGAATTGTTTGATAGTGGATTTAAAATTCTTTTTTCATATTATATTCTTGGTGGAGTTGTTCTCTTTTTATTTGTAGAAAAAGTGATTCATTGGCATCACTGTCATAATCTTAATTGTTCTCATCTTCATTCTTTTGCTTTTATGAATTTAATTGGAGATGGTGTTCATAATTTTATTGATGGTTTAATTATCGCTGGAAGTTACTTGGTTAGTATTCCTATTGGAATTTCTACTACTTTGGCTGTTATTTTTCATGAGATTCCTCAAGAGATTGGGGATTTTGGAGTTTTAATCCACGGAGGATTTAGTAGAAATAAAGCAATTTTTTGGAATTTCTTATCTGCGTTGACTGCTGTTTTTGGAGCAATTTTTGCTCTTTTGTTAAATAGATTTATCTCAGGTACAGAATTGTTATTAGTTTCTATTGCAATTGGAGGATTTATTTATATTGCGGGTTCGGATTTAATTCCAGAGTTACATAAGGAAATAAATTTGAAAAAGAGTTTGTTGCAAATTTTTGCATTTTTGCTTGGAATAGTTGCAATGGCTCTTTTGTTATTTTTAGAATGAGTGATTTAGCAGAAGAGCTGAGGAAAAAAGGATTTCCGGTTGGAGAAATTAGCTTGGGTCGTTTAGCTGGAGAAAGTGTGGAGAACTATCAAGCAAGGAGAGAAGATCGTGCAAGAGTTTCTGGAGTAATTGAAAAGTTTGTAAGTGTTATTGAAAGGGTACACAAATAGGCAGACAAATCTACTTTATTTTATGGTAACCCTTATAGACATGTTGCTTAGAACCATTTCTTTAAATCGTCTTGTCTTTTTCCGTCAACTATCTCTTTTATGTTTATTCCAAAAACTTGAAAAATATTTTCTACTGCAGGAAGAATTTGCTTTTCTAAGTAGTATTTAATTTCGTATTCTCCCTTTTCTGAAGGTAATTTTACTTTGTCTCTTACCAGTTTCGTTTTTTTACCTTCGGTATCCGCAATGTAGTATTCAATTAGATTTCCTTCAGATACTGGAATTTCTTGTTCTTTCATTTTTTTTGCTGCGATTACATGAGGGGAAATTGCCTTATATTCTGAAATTGATTTTTTTAATTGTGTTCTAATTAAAATTTCATCTTGTTTTACCTCTCTATTCTTTATTCTTTTTACAACTTCTTTTGTGTATTCTAAAGCTTTTTTTTCATTTCCTTCTTCTAAGATTAATTTTAAAACTTTATTTTGAGTTACTCTAGCAAGCTTACACCAATCTCTTCTAACTGTTTCAAATCCTCTAATTTTTATTTTGTTATCTTCATCAATTAAAGCGTATTTCTTTTTTGCTCCGGTTGTTCCCGCACGGGTTGTAACCCATAAACCTCTTTTGAAAAATCCTTCTATTTCTAATTCCATAATTCCAGGAAGTTCGGAATTTAATTTTTTTAAGAAATTGGCTGCCTGTGTTCGCGATGTATTCTTTAAAAGAAATGCAATACTATCGGTGTTATGAACTAAAGTATAATTAGCAAAAAATTTATGATTTTTTTCAACCTCGATATCGTAAACATATTCGGGGGTTTTTATTTGTTTTATCTCTTTAACCGATTGCAGATCAAACTCGAAATTTCTTATTGATTTTTTTTGTCCGTTTTTTGTTTTAATATTAGCAAGTTTATTTTTTCTTTCTAAAATAAATCCTACTTTTTTAGCAAAATCCTCTTTATTTTTCAAGATTATATTTTTTGAAAAAGTTCCCCCACAAAATGTTTTTTCTTCTGTTTTATATTTATTTACCGAATTTTCTTTGAATACTGAATGAGAAATTCCCACTCGATACAATAACTTTCTTACTTCTTTTATGTAATCTTCTTTTACGGAAGTATATTTAATTATTGGAGCTTTATTCCTTATCATAACACAACCATCTGCTGAAAATAATCCTCTTAAAAAGGAGGCAATATTTTCTTCTTTTTCATTAAATAACCATTTAGGAATATTCTTTTTTCCCTCTGTGTCTCTAAAATCTTGAGATAATAAACGAATTAATTTTAATCCATTCATTGTTAGATCTCCTTTTCTTGTTTTACTCCACCAATAATTCTTAATATATCCTTGATTTATTAATGGCGTTATTAATTTGTTGAAAACTTCTTCTTTATCTAAGCCAAGTGAAAGTCTTAAGTAATAATCTTTATTATTCTTTTGATTTTCTTTACTCCTCATAAAGCTCCCATCTCCAATAAAGTAACCCATAAATTCGTATACTTCTTTTGGAAAATCTTTACTTTCTGGATTTTCATTAGGTATCCTTTTAAGAGAGATTATTGTATTTGCTTTAGTTTTTATTTCTTCGGGCTTTATTTCTATAATTCTATTCAATGGATTTTCTTTGTTTATTTTTGATGAATTAAACTTGGATGATTGATAGCCCATTAGAGAGTGATCTTCAGTTACATCAATATACCAATTATTTGTAAAATTAACTCTAAACATTTTTTTATCTGTTTTGTGTCTCATGATATAATTTATTGGTTTAAAAACAGAATTCCCCTTGTCGTCTAATGTTAGTACTTCTATTTTTTCTTTAGAATTATATTCTTTTCCTAAATTTTCATAATCTTTTTTTTCAAATAGGTTTTCAATATATTCTTCATATATTTTTGTACCGTTTTTTATTATTATTTTTGTTTTCCCATCCACACTATCGGAATATATAACTTCGTAACCAGCTTTATTTATTTTTTCTATTGAATCTTGAATTGCTTTTCTTGCAAATGCGGCTGTTGCTGCTGCGGCTTCTAAGCAATAATATCTTGCTCCAAAAAATCCCTGGTAACCGTAAGCCGCGTTGGCTAAAAGTTTGAAAGAATTACTTCTCGCTCTTTTTATCGCGTCCGGATTCTCTTTTAGTTCTTTTTTGAATTGTTTCCTTTTTTCAATTATTTCTTTTAACATTTCTGGAAAAAATCCTGGTTTTTTTGTGAAATAAACTTTCTTTCCACCTGTTTCTATGGAATATGAATTCTTTGAAGGACTTTCTAAGAATGTTGATTTTGATAAATTGTATGTAACTATTGTACTTCCATAACTTGAAGTAAAATCAAAAAATGCGACATTTTCGTATAAACCTGGAATTGGCTCAAATACAAAAGCTCCTTCGTATTTTTCTCTTTCTTTTCTTTCTCCTATTTCGTTGTATCCTGCTTTTTTTTCAGGTATTTCATTGAACCTTTCTAAGTTGTGTAAGATATAATCTTCCACATTTGAAGACATCCCGTTTCTTGAAACACTAAACGGCGGCTCTTGAATTACTCTTGAGAATTCTAAAATATCTGGCCAGAACTTTTCAAAAAGTTGAAAGGTTAAAACTGAATCGTGTAAATTGTATTCATAATATTTTTCCCATTCATGATTTTCTATTTTTGAGGAATGCTTAAACTTAAAATCTTTTTTTGTGTCTCCTAAAAATTCTTTTGATACTTCGTTCAAGGATAAAGTTTCGGATTGCATATATTGCGAATAAGCTGTTTTTATGAATTTTAATAAATCAATATGGACTATTCCGTTTATTTTTCCGGTTAGAGTTACTCCTCTTGAAAATTTTGGTTGAGATTCGTCTAGCCCTAATGCTAACTTTATATTAAATTTTTCTGCTCTTGCTTTAATATAAGGTAAATCAAAACCGTCTGAAAAATATCCTACTAAAAAATCTGGAGAGATTTCTCTTACCAACTCGATAAATTTTTCAATCAATTCTGATTCGTTTTTTACATAAATTATTGAGTCGTCTGTTCCTTTATTTCCTTTCCAAGTTATTACTTTTTTGAAATTATCTGAAACTAGAGAAATCATTAAAATTTCCCCTTCACCTAAAGCTATTTCATCTGTTTCTATATCGTATGCTAAAACTTTCGGCCTAAATTTTTCTGAGATTATATTTTCTTTTAATTTTGAAATTTCTTTTACTTTTACACACATATCTACATCTAGAGACATGTCTATTCCTCCAAATTCTTCTGAGTTGCTTAGGAGTTCTCCCTCTATTTCATACCAATTTAAAGGAATTAATTTTTTCTCTATAATATAATGTGTTGTGTAACCTAAATCGTAGCCTCTTCTTTTTTCTACTTCTTCGAAATCTATTTGACTTGCAATGTCGTGTAAATCCTTGTAATTTGTTGCGAAAACTTTTAATGCTTGAACGGGTTTACTTAAGAAATTCTTTTTGTGTAGTTCTACTTTTTCTACTCTTGTTTTTCTTCCTTTTACATCTAATTGTATTTTTTGTATTTTCTTCGTTAGTTTTTCTATTTCTTCTTTAGAAATTTTTTCTTTTAGAATTGCCCACAAATAAACTGGGCACTCGTCAATTATGCAGATTCTTTTGCCTTTTTCATCTCTTCCAATTATCTTTGCATAGTTTCTTCCTTGGAAGTCAAAGTAGTCATAGTCTATTGGTATAAATTGCAATTTCATATTGCTTAGTGGGTTTTTGATTATAAAAATGTTGATATCGTAAACTTTATATACTACTAAGTAGTAGTTAGAATATGGAAAACCTGCATAGAAATGTGGTTTTTAGTGAAGGGTTTTTAGAAGATGGAAATGGGAATTTTCTTGGAGTTGGTTTACCCGGGTCTCGATTTCCTCGTCATGAGACTAGCACTTTACCTAAACCGACAGAAGTTCAAGAGGAAAGAGCTCAATCAAGCGAAGAGGAAGTTCAAGTAAATCCTCGTTCATATGGGGCTTTTTTAGATTATTGTGATAAACATCATTTAACTGCGGGTTCAATTAATTACTCTCTTATTCCCCAAGAAAGAGAAGCTTTGGTTTTTCATTCCAGAGTGGGGGAGAGAAATGGACATTTCCCCGATAGGAGAACTCCTGCATGGCAGCTTCATCGCCTATTTAATGAACATTATCGAGCGGCACAAAAGAGTGTTAATGGTAGATAATTATTTATAATCTGTTTTTGTTATTTTTTTATGGGACTGAACATTCGGGATATAATTCCAAAAACTGAAATTGAACTTGAAAGCCTTAAAGGAAAAACTATTTGCGTTGATGCGTTTAATACCCTTTATCAATTTCTTTCTTCTATTCGTCAGATGGATGGAACCCCTTTAATGGACGAACAAAAAAGAATAACATCGCATCTTTCTGGAATTCTCTATCGTAATGCTGCTTTGTTGGAACAGGGAATTAAGTTAGTTTATGTTTTTGATGGAAAGGCGCCCGATTTGAAAGCTCGTACTCATAAAAAAAGAAAAGCTGCGAGAGAGCTTGCGGGGGAGAAATATGAGGAAGCAAAACAAGATGAAGATATTATGGGAATGAAAAGATATTCTAGTCAATTAGTTAGATTGGATGATGAGATGATTAGAGAATCAAAAGAACTTTTAGAAGCAATGGGAATTGCGGTTGTTCAAGCTCCGTCGGAAGGAGAGGCAGAAGCAGCATTTTTGGCTAAGAATCAAGAGGTCTATGCTTCTGCAAGTCAAGATTATGATAGTTTACTTTTTGGTGCTCCGCTTTTGATTCAGAATTTAACTCTTGCTAGAAAAAGAAAAACTATCTCGGGGTATAAAGAAATAAATCCGGAGTTAATTGACTTGAAAAAAGTTTTAGATAGATTAGAAATTTCTTTAGACCAGTTAATTTGTTTAGGAATTTTAGTTGGAACAGATTATAATCCAAAAGGAATTCCTGGAATTGGACAAAAGAAGGCCTTACAAATTGTTCAGAAATACGATTCTCCGGTTATGATTTTCAAAGAGATGCAGGAAAAAATAAATTCTCTTCCTGAAGAAGATAAGTTTGATTGGCAGGAAATTTTCTATTTATTTCATAAACCGGATGTTATCCAAGCTGAAATTAAATTCCCTAAACTTAATCCGGAGAAAATAAAAGAGATTTTATTTGAAGAGCATAGTTTTTCTGAAGAGAGAATTGATAAGCAAATTGAAAGATTGAAGAAAGTTGATGAGGAATCTAAACAAACTGGATTGAAGAAGTGGTTTTAAACGAATATAGAAATACTTATAAAATAGTTTTTTCTTTATACAACTAGGTTAAATTGTGTTTAACACATTTGAAAAGAGTTTCAATTCATAAATGACTTGATGAGGCCTCCTTGGAATCGGAAGCTGATCCCAATCATTTTTAATATTTGAAACGAAAATAGTTGAAAGGAGGTAAAAAAAATGAATAACAAAAAAATATTAGCATTGAGTTTATTTTCATTGCTATTTGTATCTATTTTAGTTGGAGTTGTGGCTGCACAAGGAACTGACTCGCTTTCGGCCGCTCCAGAAGTAAAGACTGGTGCAATTAAGGCTCTTTGGGATGCTCTCTTTGGAGGCCTTTTTCAAGGAGTAACTGATTGGTCTTTTGATCTAGGTACATATAAAGTTCAAATCTCTCAAATTTTGTTAGGTCTTTTAACTTTACTATTAGTTTATTCCGTTAGTGATTGGCTTCCGTTTTTTCCTATAGGAAAGGATTGGTTGAAGTGGGCATTTTCATTAGTGGTAGCTACTTTATCCTTCTTATTTGTTCGTCCGGAAACGATTACTGGAATCGTTGGAACTTATGAAGCCTTAGGGGTTGTTTTGACGAGTATTATCCCCTTGTTAATCATCTTAGGATTTACTATTAAACTTAGAGCAAGCGATAAGTGGGGTGCTTATGCAGGGTTAATAAATAAAGTACTTTTGATTGGATTCTTTCTATGGATGATTTTAAAGTATGCTGATGATTCAACTAAGTTTTCTACATTTTATTTGGGTACAGCATTAATTGCTTTAGTTTGGGTATTTATTGAAAAAAAAGCATGGAAATGGCTGAGTCTTGCTGCATTAAAATCCGCAAATTCTGCAGGGGAAACACGTGGAAAAGAGTATCAAGTTACAAGATTGAATAATCGTATTGAGGAATTAACTAAGGCTATTGCTGATGAGGGAAATTTTGTTAGAAGACAAAAGTTGGAGAGAGAGTTGAAAATCGTGGAGTCAAATAGAGATACTCTCTCGCGTTAATTTTATTTTTTATTTTTCTTTTATTTTTTTATTTTTTTAACCTCTGGTGGAACCTTTAAATTTTTAAACTTGTTTTAATTGTATTTTATCATGGATGGAAAGAAGGGGTTTTTATTTTTTGTAATAATTTTAATTAGCTCGGTCTTTATTATTTCTCTTTTGAGTTCCCAAAGTTTGGATTCTCTTGAGAAACAAGTTGAAGGTGTTCAGGAAAATTTAGATAAAGCTCAAGAAATTGCAGATAGTCCTTGGGATTATTTAAGAGCAGAGTGGGAAAAACTTTTTCTGAAGAATCCGGTTGTTTCTAAGTTGGATGGCTTTTTTAAGGAATTTTCCATTGTTTTTAGAATTTTGTTTGGAATGAATTATGAGTTCTCAATTGTACTCTTTGGAATAATTGTTTTGTGGGTTTTGGTTATATTTAATTCAGGGAAACTAATAACCTCTACGGGGTTTTTTGATGGAGGGGCATCTCAAATTTTGGGTATTGGAGTGGCGATACTTTTTGCACAAGTAGGAATTCTAAAATCAATTACTATTTTTGCTGGGAATATTATTTTCTCCCCTGAAAACGCTTGGACTAGGGCTATCCTGTTTTTTATCTTTGTTATTTTACTTGGAGTATTTACCTATCTTTCGGATATGCTATCTAAATATATTGAAGGAGTAAAAGAAGCTGCTAAAAAGCATGCAAGTGAGCTTTCTCAAAAAGCGGTTAAGAAATTCTCAGAAACTTTTTCTAAAACCAGTTCCGCTAAATAATTACTTTGTAAGTTCTCTTTCAATTTCGCCCATTTTTCTCAATTTGGCAACTTGAGCTCCCGCTTCAAAGCCTTCTGAAGTTGCTTTATTTATCGCTGCCGATTCTTTGACTATTTTTGTAATAAATCTAATACCAAATATAATTATCATAATCAATGCAAGACTAAGGAGTATTTTCCAAGGACCGAGGTTTTCTAGAACTCCAAAAAATCCCCCTAGGTCTAACCAGAAATACGCTGTAGATTTTATTGCTCCGGATAGTGAAATAAGTAAGGTAATAAGAACTGCTCCAATCCAAGACCTTCCCCCCTCCATAGACGGAATCATTAAAACAAAAGGTTGAAGGACAAAAATAAAACCAATTAAGAGCGTAATTAAAATAATTAGTAGTGAGACATCTAATTTATCCCCTGGTTTTAATCCAAATACAACTCTTGCGGGCAATTCTAAATTTTTAGGAATTGTTATTTCTTTTTCAAAAATTCCTTGTGTTGTATTCTTTAATTCTTCCTTAATTTTATCAACATCTAAGTTGGTTGAACCTAGACTAAAATTTTTCGAATTATTTGTAGTAGCATTCTGTGCCGAAATAAAATTTAATAAAACTATCCCTATTAAGAATATACTTAGTAAATTTATTCCTCTTCTCATTTATCTTTTAATTTTAAGTTCTTTAAAATTCTTTCTACTGAGTATGAAAATATTTATAAACTGATCTTTCATAATTAAATCATGAATAAAAA
>CAYLLQ010000032.1:0-9099 GCA_964384935.1 Candidatus Woesearchaeota archaeon
GATTGCTAATCTCCGCCCTTCGGGGCTCGCAGGTTCGATTCCTGCTCCGGGCGTAATATGTTTTTGTGATTTTGCGGGGCGTTGAAACCTTCCCCATTAAACTTATAAACATCATTAGACTATTTTGAATATGAAAAAGAGTGGAGTCGAGAAGGACATTTCTAAAATTAAAACACTAGTTAAATCTCTAAACGATAAACAGAAAGCTTACGTTAATCTAAATCTAAAAAATCCAAGAAACGGGGAATATCTTTTATCTGTTTTTCATCTTAAACCTGGAAAGGGTTTGAATATTTTACAAGCAGCTGCAGAAGTTGCATCAGAATCTTCAACAGGAACAAATTTTAAAGTTAAAACAGAAACTCCTTTTTCTCGAGATTTGAATGCTTTAGTTTATCAATTAGATTTGAAGAAGAATTTAGTTTGGATTGCATATCCTTGGAGAATTTTTGATAGGGGGGGAAACATTCAAAATATTTTAACATTCATTGTGGGAAATGTCTTAGGAATGAAAGAAGTTAGTGCATTAAAATTACTAGATGTTTGGTTTGCTCCGACAATGCTAGAACAATATGACGGTCCGAGTTATACTTTAGAAGATTTGAGAAAATATCTTGGAGTTTACAATCGTCCGATTTTGGGAACAATCATTAAGCCAAAAATTGGACTAACTGCAGCAGAATACGCGGAGGTTTGTTATGATTTTTGGGCAGGTGGTGGAGATTTTGTGAAAAACGACGAACCGCAAGCAGACCAGGATTTTTGTCAATTCGATAAGATGGTAAAATTTGTAAAGCAGGCAATGGATCGTGCAGTAAAAGAAACAGGAAAGAAAAAAGTTCATTCATTTAATGTTTCCTCTCCAGATTTCGATACAATGATAAAACGTTGTAGTTTAATTGAAGATGCTGGATTTGAAAAAGGCAGTTACGCATTTTTAATAGATGGTATCACTGCGGGTTGGATGGCAGTTCAAACATTAAGAAGAAAATACCCCGAGGTGTTTATACACTTTCACAGAGCCGCGCACGGCGCATTTACTCGTCCAGAAAATCCCTTTGGTTTCTCTGTTTTAGTTTTATCAAAATTCGCAAGACTCGCAGGTGCATCGGGGATTCATACTGGAACAGCGGGAGTTGGTAAAATGAAAGGCTCACCAAAAGAGGATGTAACTGCTGCGAAAAATATTTTACAACTTTATGCAAAGGGGCATTTCTTTGAGCAATCATGGGCAAGAATTTCTGAGAAAGACAAAGATATAATTAATTTAGTTCGTGAAGACTTGGCTCATCATTTGATTTTAGAAGATGACGCTTGGCGTGGAATGAAAAAATGTTGTCCAATAATTTCGGGGGGATTAAACCCTACACTGTTAAAGCCATTTATTGAAGTAATGGGAAGTATAGATTTCATAACTACTATGGGTGCAGGTTGTCATGCACATCCAGATGGGACACGAGCAGGAGCAATGGCGTTAGTACAATCATGTGAAGCTTACTTGAAAAAAATAGACATAAAAGAATACGCTAAAACTCACAAGGAACTTGCAGAAGCAATAGAATTTTTTTCTAAAACTAAAGATAAAGAAATTGTTGCTGGTGAGAAGAGTTAGATAAAGTAGAATCAACCAGAAAAATAAATCTTAATTTTCAACAGATTTATAAAATGGTTTTTTCTTAAGATATTAAGTAAAACTGTTTGAAATAAGTTTCAATTCACGTTGTGAATTGATGAGGCAGAAAATATCTCTAACGAGATTTTCTACCTTCGCTATTTTACTAGCGTAAAGATAACAAAAAGGAGGTATAAAATGGAAAATTATTTAGATCCAGAAATAATGGTGAGAAGTCTTACCGGAGGTTTAATTGGAGGAGCAATAGGAGCAATGATGTTACTGATTTTATTAGTAGCTGGTTTAGCTCTGTATGTTTACACTTCTCTCTCTTGGATGACTATTGGAAAAAAATTAAAATACAAAAAATCTTGGCTTGCTTGGATTCCTATTGCTAATATCTCTATGATGTTGCAACTTGGAGGATTCCACTGGGCGTGGGTTTTCTTAGTATTACTTCCAATTATAGGTTGGATTCCACTTTTCGTAATGTTAATTATTGCGACATGGAGAATTTTTGAAAAAAGAAAATATCCGGGGTGGTTCAGCTTGTCTATGATCGTTCCAAAAATCGGAGGAATTCTATATTTAGTAATTCTTGGATTTGTATCTTGGAAAGACAGAAAGAAACCTTTGTTCAAGTAAAGTTTATTTATTTTTTTATTTCTTTTATTTTTTTGTAGTTTAGATGATTCTTGTCTAAGATGTCCGTTATTTGTTTTCTTGATTCTTCTGGGCCAAGGCCATTCCAGTCGAGTAAAACTAAATCTAGTTCCTCTTCAGTTTTGAAAATTATTTCTTGGATATTTTCTTCGGTTATAGGTAATACGTAAGAAGGTACAATGTGCGAGATTGCAAAATTAGATTTTAATTGAATCTGGTTAAAATTAGGACAATAATGTGGTCCTCCGATTCCTATTGCAATTTCTCTATGTGGATCTGGAACAAAATTTTGAATTGTTTCTTTGATTGTTTTTGCAATGATGAATGCTGCGCGTTTATCTTTCCACTCTACGGGTGTTGCTCCTATCTCTATAAATACACAGGGCTTATTGATTAACGGACCGTGATGTGTGCACTCCAAAGTAACTTGGTAATTTCTTAAGGAATTTTCTCCAACCTGTTTATCTAATTCCTCAAATAGTGCCTTTTGAAAAAGTGCTGAAGTTGGGCAAACTTTGTTTGGTTCTCCTCCTAATTCTGCTTTTCTAAAGTTACCTGGAGCGTGAACAGAAAGAGTTTTTCCTCCTTTAGCGGACTGGTGTTTGGATGCAAAAATAACAAAATCGTATTTATTAATTAAATCGGGATTTATTCCAGAATCGTCAAATATCTCGGTATCGATAAACCAAGTTTCTGCATTTGGAAGGTTAAACTGAGAAAACGCCATTGCAATGTTAACTCCTGCGGGGTCTTGCTTACTTGCTAAGATCAAATATTTTTTGTACATGTTAAAGTATAAAAACCAGCTTTCTTAAATATTATGATGGAAGAAGCGATTAGGATTGTTGTAGGGATATTGTTTATTTTGCTAGGAATTCCTGTTGGAAAATTTTTAAAGAAACTCACCCCCGAGGAAATGAAGGACGGACAGAAATATTTTAAGTCAATTATTCTGGTGAGTTTAATCGTTGGGACAATTGGATTAATTCTAAGGGAAGACAGCCTTATGTTTAGTTGTTTTTTTATTGCTATGGTTACAAGCCAGAGTTTGAAACGATAAACTAATAAACCCACGTACTATTTTTTTTATATGTTGTACTTAATAGGACTCGGATTGAATAAAGAAGGAATTTCTAAGGAAGGTTTAGAGATAGCTAAAAGATGTAAGCAACTCTATTTAGAAAATTATACTGTTGATTTTCCTTATTCTCTTAGGGAGCTTGAAGAAATTATTGAAAAAGATATTGCTCCTGCAGATAGGGCGTTTGTTGAGGGGCTTAGTTTCGTTGATGAAGCAAAGAAAAAAGATGTTGCACTTTTAATTTATGGTTCTCCTTTGACTGCCACGACACATATAACTATTATGGATGAATGTAAAAAATCGGACATTAAAGTTAGAGTAATTTATTCTGCTTCAATTCTTGACGCAGTTGCTGAAACAGGTTTACAATTATACAAGTTCGGAAAAATAACCTCTATGCCCGCATGGAAGCCGAGTTTTACTCCTACAAGTTTTATGGAATTTGTAAAAGAAAACCAATCAATAAATGCACACTCGTTAATACTAATCGATATTGGTTTAAACTTTGAAGACGCTTTAGAACAGTTAAAGAAGAGTGCAGAAGAACATAAAATAAAAATAAAAAAAATAGTTTTATGCCAAAGTCTTGGAACAAATAAAAAGAGAATTTTCTATAGAACTCTGGAAGAATTAAAAGAATTTGATGGTGTTAGAAAACCCTATTGCATAATCATTCCGGGAAAATTGCATTTTGTAGAGGAAGAAATTTTAGAAAGTTTTAATTAAAAATGTTTAACTTAAATAAAGAGGAATTGGAAATTCTAAAGAAACTGGATAGTCCGAAAAAGATTCAGGATTTTTTGAATATTCTTGAAGTGAATTTTGAAGAAGAGGGAGAAACTTGTATGTCCCCCAGAAGAGTTCTTCAAACAGGAAAGTGCCATTGTATTGAGGGGGCTATACTGGCCTATCTTTGTTTTAAACTTAATAATCAGGAAGCGTGGTTAGTTGATTTGAGAGCAACGAAAGATGATTTTGACCATGTTATTTGTGTTTTCAAAAAAGGCGAACATTATGGTTGTGTTTCAAAGTCAAATCATGCTGCACATAGATATAGAGAACCTATATACAGAGATGTTCGTGAGATAGTGATGAGTATTTTCCACGAGTATATTGATAAAACGGGGAAGAAAAATTTAAGGAGTTTTTCTGTTCCAGTTGATTTAGAGAAATTAGATTTTCCAAACTGGGCAATTGATGAAGAGGATTTGTGGGAGATTGGTGCGTACTTGGATGATGTTGAACATTCGGACATTTTAACTCGCGGACAAATTGCAAGCTTAAGAAAAGCAGATCCAGTTGAAATTGAAGCGGGAAATGTTGTTGAGTGGGAAAAGAAGAAATAACACCCGTTCTTACTAGGTAATAAAAATTAATTAAAAAGAGGGTTTTTTCTTATAAGGTAAGAATTCTTATTTGGTAAGAAAAATTTATAAATAATGTTTTATTTTCCTATTTGGTATGAAAAACGAAGACTCAGCTAAAAAAGATATTTTAGAGAAAACTGCAAGAGAATATTTTCAATCAGCAGAAGACGAATTTAAAAAAGCTCGTTATAACTCGGCAGTTGTTTTATTTTTCAAGTCTCTTGTTGCATTGGTAGATTTGTTTATTCTACAAAAATTGGGAGAGACCCCCTCTTCACATGGAGAGAGATTTAGAATTACCAAAGTAAATTTTCCAGAAGTTTATGATTTGTTAGATAAAGATTTTCCATTTTATCAAGATAGTTATAATATTTTAATGCCTAGAGAATTGGCGGAGGTCATAAAAGAAGATGTCAGAAAACTTGCTGAAAAAACAGAAATTAGACTATAGTGGGGAGGTGGTAGATATTGTTCAATTTGGCTCATCTGTTTTAGCTGATGCTAAACCAAACGATATAGATATAGCAGTTATTTTTCAGAAGATTCCTCTAAAGGAACAGCTTGAAGAAGCACAGAAAATAAAAAAACAACTACAAGAGCAAACACAGATTCCAATTCATATAAAATCCTATGACTTTTATTCCTTTTTTGATAAAGGGAATTTTGCTAAAGAGAGTATTTTGATAATGGGTAAGAGCGTTTTAACTGGGAAAAACTTTTCTGAGAGTTTCTCCTTAACCCCGAAAATACAGATATATTATTCACTTAGTAAATTGAAGAAAAAAGACAAAGTTAAATTTAATTATCTTTTGAGTGGAAAGGGTGGAGAGTATGGTTTGCTTAGAAAATACTCTGGAAAACTTTTGAAACCAGGATTAATAGAAATAAGCCCCGAATATGAAAATATATTTGTTAGTTCACTTAAAAAAATAACCTCGGATATAGAAGTTAGAAAAATGCTTATTGGATAGTGGAAAAGAAGAAAATTTAAAAACTATTTATCCCTGTTCTTTCTATGGCTATAAATACAATTTTAACTAGAATTTCTATTATAGCAATTATTAACTAAAAGTCAAATCTAAAAGATTTGGCAAGAAATTACAATGAGCTTGACTAATACAAAACAACAAAAACAATTAAAAACTAAAGGAGAGAAGAACTAGTATGGAAGTTAAAGACATAGAGAAAGGAATTTTAGATTTCTGGGACAAAGATAAAACTTTTGAAAAATCATTGAAAAAAACCGAAAAGGGAGAAGAGTACATTTTCTACGATGGTCCCCCTTTTGCAACCGGCTTACCCCATTATGGACATCTTCTTGCTTCGATGTTAAAAGATGCTGTGCCAAGATTCTGGACAATGCAGGGGAAGCATGTAAGAAGAGTCTGGGGATGGGACTGCCACGGACTCCCAATTGAAAATATTGCTGAAAAAGAGTTAAAGATAAATTCAAAAGATGAAATTGAAAAAATGGGAGTCAAAAAATTTAATGACTTCTGTAGAAGTAAAGTTCTTGGGTATGCGGGCGAGTGGGAAAAAATAATTCAAAGAATTGGTAGATGGGCGGACATGAAAAATGCTTACAAAACAATGGATAACGAATACATTGAAAGTGTATGGTGGGCATTTAAACAAATGTGGGATAAAGGTCTGATTTATGAAGGAGAAAAGATTTTGATGTACTGTCCAAGATGCTCCACGCCTTTAGCAAAATCTGAAATAGCTATGGGAGATTCTTATCAAAAAATAAAGGATGATACTATAACAATAAAATTTGAATTAGAAGAAAAGTTCAAAGAAAAACCGGTTTATGCTTTGGCTTGGACAACAACTCCCTGGACTCTTCCATCAAATTTAGCTTTAACAGTAAATCCTAAAATGGATTATGTTTACTTAGAAGATAAAGCGGATGGAACGATTTACTTATTAGGAAAAGAATTGGTTTCAAAATATTTCAAGGAAGAAAAAGAATACAAAATTATTAAAGAAGTTAAAGGAAAAGAATTGGAAGGAAAAAGATACAAGCCCCTGTTTGATTATTTTGAGAATTTAAAAAATTCTTTTAGATTTATTGGAGGAGATTTTGTTACTATGGAAGATGGAACTGGAATTGTCCACACTGCTCCTGCATTTGGAGAAGATGACTATAACATATGTAAAAAAAATAAAATTGACTTTGTAAGTCCAGTTGATGAGCGAGGAAGATTCACTAAAGAAGTGAAAGAATTTGCTGGAGAGTATATTTTTGATGCGAACAAGAAAATAATTGAATTGCTTAAGAAACAGGGGAAAATAGTTAAAATTGAAAAGAAAGAACATGAATACCCGTTTTGTTATAGGTGTGACACTCCATTGTTTTACAAAGCTATGCCTGCAGTATTTGTTAATCTAGACAAGATTAGAAAAAATTTATTAAAATCTAATTCTACAGTTAATTGGCATCCAGAATTTTTGAAAGAGGGTAGAGTGAAATATACCTTTGAAACTGCTCCAGACTGGAATCTTTCTAGAAATAGATACTGGGCGGCATCTATACCGATATGGAAATCAAAATCTGGAAAAATAAAAGTCATAGGAAGCATTGAAGAATTAAAAAAATACGCAATTAATCTTCCTAAAGGTAAAGTTGACTTACATAAAGATTTTGTAGATGAAATAAAATTGAAAGATGAATCCGGAGAGGAAATGCGAAGAATACCCGACGTATTTGATTGTTGGTTTGAATCTGGATCGATGCCATATGCACAATTGCACTATCCTTTTGAAAATAAGGAGTTATTTGAAAAAATGTATCCTGCAGATTTTATCGCAGAGGGACTAGATCAAACGAGAGGATGGTTTTATACATTGCAAGTGATTGGTACTGCTCTATTCAATAAATCTCCATTCAAAAATGTTTTAGTAAATGGTTTGATACTCGCAGAAGATGGGAAGAAAATGTCAAAGAAATTAAATAATTATCCAGATCCAAAAATAATTTTAGATAAATATGGGGCAGATGCATTAAGATTCTATCTACTTGGGGCTTCTGTTATGAACGCAGATAATTTTAACTTTTCGGAGAAAGGTGTTGATGAAGTATATAAAAAAGTTTTATTGCTAAGTTATAACGTAAATAATTTTTATTCTATGTACAAAAAAGATGAAAAAATAAAAAATCCAAATTCAAAACAATTGATTGACAAATGGATAGTTTCTAAGTTAAATGAATTAATTAAAAATGTCGGAGATGAAATGAAAAAATATAACACGATTAAAAGTTGTGTTGCTATAAGAAATTTTGTTGAAGATTTATCTACTTGGTATGTAAAATTAAATAGAGATAGATTTAATGATGAAGATAAAGACGCAATTGGAACACTAGGATTTGTTTTAAGTGAATTCTCGAAAGTAATTGCTCCGATTATGCCATTTATTTCAGAAAAAATCTATCAAACAGTTTACAATGAAAAAGATTCTGTTCACCTAACTAGTTGGCCAAAATACGAAGATAAAAAAGTAGACTTAAAACTTAACGAGGAGATGGATAAAGTTAGAGAAATTGTTTCTTTAGGACTGAGAGAAAGAGATAAAGTGCAGATTGGATTAAAGTGGCCTTTAGCAAAAGCTAAAATTTTAGGTGGAGAGTTTAAACTGAACGAAGAAATGCAAGAGATAATTTGTGTGCAGTTAAATGTAAAGAAATTAGAGTTTAAGAAAGGAGCTTCGGACAAAAAAGAAGTAAATGTTGAATTGGATACAAAGATAACTATCGAATTGGAAGCAGAAGGATATGGTCGAGAACTGTCTAGAATCATTCAATCATTTAGAAAAGAGCTAGGATTGAATAAAAGTGATGAAGTTGAAACAATTGTTGTTACCGACGGTGAATTTAAAAAAATCTTAGAAACTCAGCGAGAGCAAATTAAAAATAAAACAAATTCTAAGGAAATGAAAATTATTACTACTAGTAAGGAAACATTTAAAAACAAGACAGACTTTAAGATTAAAGATAAAAAGGGTGTGCTTGCTATAAGGTATTAACTACCGATTAGTGAGGTATAAAATTTACTCTTTTATCATAACAAACTTTAAAAAGAAAAAAATGGTGACTAATATATGATTGTTAAAGACGAATTTTTGAGCAGACTAAGAAAGATTTTTGATTTGAACCTTTACGAAGTAAAAGTATGGACTGCTCTATTATCTCGAGGTACTTCTACTGCGGGAGAGTTAAGTAGTATTTCTGATGTTCCTCGTTCAAGAACTTATGATATTTTAGAGAGCTTAGAGAAAAAAGGGTTTATTATTATGAAACTGGGTAAACCAATCAAATTTGTTGCTTTGAAACCAGAAGAGGTTGTTGAGAGAGTTAAGAAAAATTTAGTAAGAGATGC
>CAYLLQ010000033.1:0-8836 GCA_964384935.1 Candidatus Woesearchaeota archaeon
TCCCATAACATATAAAAACTATTCTTCTTTTATGTTTTTATGAAAAAAGAGATCTCAATCGTTCTACAAAAAGCACTAAAAAAGCTAGATGTTGAGTTAAAACCCGAAGAGTTAGAGAACCTAATAGAAATTCCTCCTTCAGCAGAGATGGGAGATTTTGCCTTCCCTTGCTTTTCTTTGACAGGGAAATTAAAACGTTCACCACAAGAAATTGCAATTAATTTAAGAGAGCAAATAGGAAATCCTTCAAAAGGATTAGAAGACATTCAAACTTCTGGACCATACATTAACTTTTTCTTAAATAGAAAAGATTTAGCAATAAATTTAATTGAAGAAATTTTAACACAAAAAGAAAACTACGGAAAAATTCCAATCCCAAAAAAACCAATAAGAACAATGATGGAATTTGTTTCTCCAAATACAAATAAACCTCTTCATATAGGGCATCTAAGAAATATGTCCATAGGAGAATCAGTCTCAAGACTTTTAGAATTTAATGGGGAGAAAGTAATAAGGGCAAATTTAAACAATGATAGAGGAATTCACATTTGTAAATCGATGTGGGCTTACAAAAATTTTGGAAAAAATTCTAAACCAACTAAAAAATTAAAATCCGATCATCTTGTTGGAAAGTATTATGCTCTTTATGGAGAAAAAGAAAAGGCAAAACCAGAAATTGAAACACAAGTTCATGAGATGTTAAGGCTATGGGAAAGCGAAGATCCAGAAGTAAGAAAACTTTGGGAGAAAATGAACAAATGGGCATTCGAAGGATGGAAAGAAACTCTGGTAAGATTTGGAATTAAGTTTGATAAAGAATATTATGAAAGCAAAATTTACAAACAAGGAAAGGAAATTGTTCTTGAAGGATTAAAAAAAGGAATTTTTGAAAAAAATAAAGAGGGAGCGGTTTTGATTGATTTGGAAAAAGAAGGGTTAGGAGAAAAAATTCTTCTTAGAATGGATGGAACCTCTGTTTACATAACACAAGATTTATATCTAGCACAACTAAAAATAAAAGAGTTCAATTTAGATAAATCGATTTATGTTACGGGTAACGAACAAGACTATCACTTCAATGTTTTATTTACAATTCTAAAAAAACTTGGTTTTGAGAATAAAGGATTATATCATTTATCTTATGGAATGATTCGTCTTCCAGAAGGAAAAATAAAATCTCGTGAAGGAACACAAGGACTTTCAGTAGATGAGATTTTGGATAAAGTTCAAGAGTTAGTCAAAAAAGAGTTAAATAAAAGATCTAAACTTTCAAAAAAAGAATTGGAGGAGAGAAGTCTGAAAATATCTTTAGCCGCAATCAAATATGCAATGTTAAAAGTTGATTCAAAAAAGAATATGATTTTTAATCCAAAGGAATCAATTTCTCTTGAAGGGGATACTGGACCGTACATTCAATATTCTTATGCTCGTGCATCATCAATTTTGAAAAAAGCAAAAAACAAAAAGAAATCAGAAATAAAAATAATCGAATTAGGAAAATATGAAACCGAATTGATTAAAAAAATTTCAGAATTTAGAGAAATTGTACAAAAAGCAAACTATACCATGAACCCTTCGCAGATTGCAAATTATGCTTACCAACTTGCACAAATATTTAATGAATTTTATCATGAGTCTCCAGTTATTGGTTCCGAGCAAGAAAGTTTTAGATTAAAATTAATAGAATCTTTTAGAATTGTTTTAAAAAATTCCTTATTTCTACTTGGAATAGATGTACTTGAAGAAATGTAATTGGAATTGATAAGAAATTAATGGAATGTGTGAAAGTCAAAATCAAAAACATTTTTAAACTCACCTTCTATTAATATAATATAATTCATTCTCTGAATGAATAATGAAAGGAGGTTAAAAAGATAAATGGCAACAGCTAAACAAGGCGGTTCAAATGTACTTCACATCTTAGCTTGGTTCACTGGAGTAGTTGTTTCTTTAGTTATTGGTTCATCAATGACTGAGAAATTATTGACTCTTCCATGGTGGTTAGGCGGAACAAGTGCTACGGGACTAGCAGTAACAGTATTGGTTGGTTGGATAATTGTAATCACAACTTTAATCAGTGCAATTCTAGCAATAGTTAGAAACTAAATAAACTATTTTTATTTTTTTATTTTTTCTCCTGGGAAATATAATTTCCCCTTTCTTTTTTTTCTGTTAATTTTTTAAAGGCATCTTTTATGGTTTTATTATGCTAGAAAAATACTGGTTCGACTTCAGAAGGAGGCAATTCAAGAAGTCGTTTAAGGATGCTGGAAGTGTGAGAAACCCGCAGGAGGTTTTCATATGATTGAAGTTTATTTTGAAACCTATGGATGTACTGCAAACCAAAATTCCTCCGAAATAATGAAGGGACTAGTTAGAAAAGCCGGACTAAATTTAACAGAAAGTATAGATTTCGCAGAAATTATTGTGATAAACTCGTGTATTGTAAAAGAAGCAACACAGGAAAAAATAAGAAGAAAGATTCAAGACTTAATTGAGCAAACAGATAAAAAGATAATTCTTGCAGGATGCATGTCTAATCAAGTTAAAGATTTATTTCCCGAATATCTTGGAACCAGATTTTTTTTATTAGAAACTAGTCAGATAAAAAATATTTTAGAATTAATTCAAGACATCCAAAATAAGGTTTACTATTCTGAAAAATATCTTAAAAGGAGAAAAGAAATAAAACTAAATTTACCAAAGATTCCCACACACAAATTTATTGGAACAACTCAAATTTCCGAAGGATGTTTAGGCGATTGTTCTTATTGTATTGTTCGTATAGCAAAGGGTAAACTTTTTTCCTACCCTCAAGAGAGAATTTTGGAATCTATAAAAAATGACTTACAAGCAGGATGCAAAGAAATTTGGATTACCTCTCAAGATAATGCATCTTATGGAAATGATGAAAATAAAAATTCCTTACCCGAATTATTAAACGAGATTTTGAATTTTAAAGAGAGATTCTATCTTAGAATTGGAATGATGAACCCAAACAATGTTCTTAAGATTCTTCCAGAATTAATTGAGATTTACAAACATCCTAAGATGTTTAAGTTTTTACACATTCCAATTCAATCTGGCTCAAATAAAGTTCTCAAGGAGATGAATAGAAAGTACTCAAGAGAGGATGTTTTAAAAATAATTTCAGAGTTCAAGAAAGAAATACCAGAAATAACAATTTCTACAGATATAATTATTGGATACCCTACCGAAACACAAGACGATTGGGAACAAACAATAGATATAATTAAACAAATAAAACCGGAGATTCTTAATCGTTCTAATTTCGGAGCAAGACCCGGAACGCCGGCAGAAAAATTAAAACAAATTGACTCAGAAATAATGAATTTAAGAGCAAACGAAATAATGAAATTGCATCTAGCAATCTGTAGACAGAATAAAAAACAATATCTTGGAAAAGATTTAGAAGTTCTAATTGATCAGAAAGGATTTGAAAATACTTGGCTAGGAAGAACTGAAAACTATAAACTTGTCGCAGTGCAATCTAGAGAGAAATTACTTGGAAAAAAGATAAAAGTAAAAATAAATAAAATTAGTCCACACTATCTTATCGGAGAACCTCTAAATAATCCCGTAAGAAATTAAACTAATTATCAAAAGTCCAATAACTCTTGGAATAATTCCATAAATTAAGAAGTTCTTTCTACTAACGTTCAAGACCCCCCAAATCATCGGAATGTACGGAAGAGGAGTTACTGCCGTAAGACTAATTATAAATTTACCCTTGTTATTTAACCCTTTTTCTAATTTTTTACCTATTTTCTTTCCAAAAAGACTTTCTGTAAAATTAGTTCTATGTTTTATTCTCTTTCCAACTTCAAATCCTAAAAAAGAGCCTAATGAAGAACCTATTGCAATTGCGAAAAAAGCATTAATCAAATTAAGTTTAAGAAGTGCTGCAGAAAAAATAGTAATATGTGGAGAAATGTATTGCGGAATAAATTCCAAGAAAAAAGATATAATAAATAGCGTCGTCAAACCATAGATAGAAATTTGCTCGGTAATTTTTGTTTCAATGGCCAAGTGATTAATCATGGCGAATATAAAAATGACAATTGCAAAGATTGCAATCAAAATTCCAAAAATTTTATATCCCTTTTCTTCCATAAAACTAGTAAAAAACCTTAATTTAATTACTTTACTGAGAATAAAAAAGCTTAAATATCGAGAGTTAATCTTCTCCGCATGAAGACAGAAAAAGAGGTACAAAAGACTATTTTTGAGAGAAAGATTTCCGAAAAAGTAACTGATGAAGAATTCTATTCAATCTTAAAGGTAGTTGCTCCAGGTACAAATCTTCGTGCGGGTTTAAATGGAATTCTTAAAGCAGGAAAAGGAGCAATAATCGCAATTGAAAACGAATTATTGGGAAATCTAATCGAAGGAGGTTTTAGAATAAACTCTATTTTTACTCCTCAAAGATTGATTGAACTTTCTAAAATGGACGGAGCAATAATTCTATCTAATGATTTCAAAAAAATACTTTCAGCAAACGCTCTTTTAACCCCAGACAACAAAATATTCAGTCATGAAACGGGAACAAGACATAAAGCTGCGGAAAGAACTGCAAAACAAGTAGAAACGCTGGTTATAGCTGTTTCCGAGAGACGTCACGAAATAACTTTATATTATAAAAATTTAAGATATCCTCTAGTGGACTCAAACCAGTTACTTAGAAAAGTTAATGAAGACATCCAGATGATTGATAGACAGAGAGAGATTTTTGATAAATTTATAGACAAACTCAATAGATTTGAATTAAAAAACTATTCAAGCATAATTCAGGCAGTAAAAGTAATACAAAAAGCTGGAATCATAAAAAAGATCTCTTTGGATGTTCAAAAAGACATATTAGAGTTGGGGAAAGAGGGAGCTCTTTTGAAAATTAGGTTGAAAGAAATTTTGTCCGGGGTAGATGAAGAAGCAGACTTGATAATCAAAGATTATACTATGGTAGACTCGAAAAAATCAAAATCTTCTTTAGAAGGACTCTCTTATGAAGAACTAAACGACCAAGAAAAAATTCTCAGTAGTCTTGCATATAATTCAATTAGTCAAGCTAAACCCATTCCCGGTTGGAGAATTTTATCTAGAACAACTCTTTCAGAACAAGAAGTGGCTATGCTAATAAAAGCTCTTGAAAATTTACACTCAATTCTTAGTTCTAATTTTGGATTAAAAGAAAAAATTCTCGGAACAGAAAGAGCAGTAATTTTTGATAGCGAAATCGAACAAATAAAGGTTAATGTTATTTGAACTTTCTAAATTCTATATCCAAGTATAATCTAGTATCACTAACAATTTCAATTAATTCTATGTCTTCCCCATAGATTGATTTTAAATCCCTTCCGGCTTTTCTTTGAGTAGGATCAAGGTAAAAATAGTCATGATCGTAGACAATTCTGACGACTGCATGAGAATATTTATCTCCTGGTTTCTGAATGATTAAAACGTCTGCCTTTTTCCCGTGTTCTCTTAAATCCCGAACATACGTTCCTGCTTTATTTGAGCAATCATTTTTACCAAAAATATACTCTTCTCTAGAAAGATCCCAAAAGGTCTCTAATCTAGGAAGTTCTTTATTAGTGGTGCATCCGCTCAACAATCCCGCTAAAATTAAACTAGCAAGTTTTTTCATGAGGTCTCTTTTCAATAAATCTTTAAATAAATTAATGTTGTAAAGAATATATGAGAAAAATAATAAAATTAAAACCAAAGAATAGAATTTTTCTAGCTCCGATGGAAGAAGTTAACGACATTGCATTCAGATTGCTTTGCAAAAAAGCAGGAGCGGGTTTGACTTACACCCCTATGATTCACCCAAAAACGCCACAAAAAATCTATCTAGAGGATAAACCAATTTTGCAATTATTTTGCACAAATTCTAAAGGAATTAAGGAATTTATGGGGAAACACGATAAGCAAGTTTCGGGTTGGGATTTTAATCTAGGTTGCCCCGCAACAACCGCAAAAAAACACGGGTTTGGAGTTTTTCTGCACTCCGATTTGAAATCAATAGAAGAAATTCTAAAAACAATGAGAAAAAATACAAAAAAGCCCCTTTCCGTAAAAATAAGAATTTCTAAATATTATTTACAAATTATAGAAATAGCAAACAAATACTGCGATGCCATTTGCATTCATCCACGAACTCAATCTCAAGGATATTCCGGAGAACCAGATATAAAATTTGCAAAATCTCTAAGACAATATACTAAACTTCCTTTAATCTATTCCGGGAATGTAGACGAAAAAAACTATAAAAAACTCTTAGCAGATTTCGATTTTGTAATGATTGGGAGAAGGGCAATTGGGAATCCAAATGTTTTTGCAAAAACATCACAAAAGAAAAAATTCAAAGAAATAACCTTCAAGGATTACCTTAAACTAGCAGAAAAATACAAACTCCAATTTAGACAAATTAAATTCCAAGCAATGAATTTTACTAAAGGAAAAAGAAACTCTAAAAAATTGCGGTTAGAGATTTTTGGAATAAAAAATATAGAAGATTTAAAGAAAATTAATTTTTCCCGTTAAGCCATTCAAGCATTTTCATTTCTCCTAGAGGCATATCTCCTTTAGGAATTCTCATACTTTCTTTTATCTCTTTCCAGAAATTTTTATTAAGAACAAAATTGAAAGTTAAAGTAATTAACATAGCAATTACACTCCCTATAAATGCATTGAGCATATCCTTTTGTGCATCCCAAATATCTCCTTGTGCACCTAAGAAAGCTAAACCTGCTTGAGGGTCAACAACTCCTACGGAAGCCCACTCAATTAATTCATAGACTGCCGAACCAGCTAAAACAATATCGATTGGAAAATACAAACTCCACGTCCCCTTTATTTTACCTAATCTAACAAGAACTTCTCTCATAGGGTAATAGATTAATAAACCAAATGAAAAATGAACTAATCTATCATACATATTTCTAGAAGAATGAAAAAATTCTTGTAACCAATAACCAAAAGGAACTTCCGCATAAGTGTAATGACTTCCAATCACGTGGAGAATCATAAAAATAGTTATTAGTGTATATGAAATATTTGAAAGTCTAAAATAGTAACCAGCAATTAAAATTATCGGAACAAAAATAAAAACCAGGTAATTTTCAAGAAGCCAACCATCTCTATAAAGCGGATTAATCGCAGCCCAAATCCAAACACCTACAAACAAACTAATCAAAAATAATTTGTACCATCCGCCTTTTTTCATATCTAGACAATTTCTTTAAACTTTTTAAACTTTTCAATAACAATTATAAATATCTCTATCGTTCTCTTTTTATGAAAAAGAGTCATGAGCGTATTGATTTAAAAAACGGAAATAAAAATATCTATCTTCTTGGTGCTTCAAGTTTGTGCAACGATATTGGAGCAGAGATGATTACTCCCATTCTCCCCTTTTACATAACCGCTCTCGGGGGAGGGGGACTTGCGGTGGGTCTTCTTTCTGGTTTGCGTGAAGGACTTTCAAGTTTATTCAAATTATTTGGTGGTTGGTACTCAGATAAAATTGGAAAAAGAATGCCGTTTGTTTTTTTTGGTTATTTGTTCTCGATAATTTCGCGATTTTTACTTTCTCTTGTAACCTCTTGGCAATATGTTATTGCGTTGGTTTCTTTTGAAAGATTTGGAAAATTAAGAGACGCTCCACGAGACGCGATAATTTCTGTATCTACAAAAAATCGTGGACACGGGTTTGGAATTCATCAAGCATTCGATGCCAGCGGAGGAATAATTGGAGCTTTAATCGTTTTGTTTCTTTTTTGGAAATTTCAATTAGATTTTAAAACAATAATTCTTTTCGCAGCCGGAATTTCTTCTTTATCTTTAATTCCATTATTCTTTGTAAAAGAACCAAAATCTAGTCCAATTAAAATAAAACTAACACAAGGAATTAAACTTCTGTCTAAGAAATTAAAATATTTTGTTTTCGTAACATCTGTTTTTACTCTCGGAAATTTCGGGCTTTATTTATTCATACTCTTAATTTTTAAAAATGCGACTGGAAGTCAGATTATTCCTCTAATCGCTTTTGTTTTATTTAATTTTATTTGGGCGTTGTTTACTATTCCCTTTGGAAATATTTCTGATAAAATCGGAAGAAAAAAAGTTTTAATGTCCGGGTATATTTTATTTTTTATAACTGCAATAGGATTTATTTTCCTAACACAATTTTATTTTCTGATAATTTTATTTGTTTTATACGGTTTGGTCTTTGCAATAACTCAATCAAATCAAAGAGCATTTGTTTCAGATTTGGCAGGAGATTTAAAAGCAACAGCGATGGGATTTTACCACGCAATTATAGGATTAGTAAATATTCCAGCAGGATTGATTGCAGGACTTCTTTGGGATAAAAGTCCCCAAATAATGTTTGTTTATATTTCAATAGTAACTCTTGTATCAATAGTTCTCTTAACATTCGTTAAAGAATAAAAATAAAATAAAAAATTTTTTTACTTATAGCATCTCATTTTACATAAGATACCTAAAATTATTGTAATCGCTAGCCAGTATCCCCAATGAACTGCGTGTACCAAGTCCATAGCTGCAGGCCAAACAGTGATTACAAAAAATGCTAAAGCAATTGCAGTCAATCCACCCATACAACCATGACACTTACCGACTCTACATGTTTGTTGCATTGCAGGTTTTCTAGCAACACTTCTTTTAACTTTTTTCTTTGCCATTTTTCACCTCAATTTAATTACTATAAAATATTCTTTAGACTATATAAATTTACCTCTTGGAAGTTGTCATGCTAGTTTAAAAAACAAAATAAAAATATCTTTAGATGCAA
>CAYLLQ010000034.1:0-8489 GCA_964384935.1 Candidatus Woesearchaeota archaeon
TAAACACCAAGTATCTTTTGATATCCGTTACTTAACTCCCCAGATTTAGGAGATAACGATGGAGCAGATGATGAGGATGTTGTGGTGGTTTCTTCGGCTGTTGTGGTTGGGATAACCAAGGGGAAACTTCCCCCAATTCCTTGCCAAGCCAAAACAGGATAGTCGCTTTCCATTTCTCTCCAAGTATTAACAAAATCCCAAGAGGACATAGGAGCATCATTATTCACATCCCCCACGAAATAATTTATATCGTTTATTGCTGTTATTTGTGCTAAGGGAAGAGTAGTATTTCCATTTGTTGCATTGAAATTATTATTAGAGTTATTATAATAATAACTATTTGTTATATTTTCAGCGCCATTATTATAATTCTTCCCGACAAATTGCCCTATCTCGACACAAGTTGAAGAATTATAACAAGAAATATTTGCTACTGAAAAAGAGTTTTTAATCCATTGATAATTAACTCCCACGAATCCTCCGATTGAACCATATGCGATATAAGTCCCATTGGATTGTGTAATATTAGCAATAGCATATGAATTTTCTATAGTGTTGTTATCGTAAACAAAACTATCCGTAGGAGATCTCCATTTATTAACTCCCACCAGTCCTCCAATGTATACAATTCCCGCAACATTTCCTATGGCATAAGTATTATTCATATAACCCCCTCTTGTAATCCCGCCCAAGATTCCAACATGATTCTCTCCAATTACATCTCCGATGGCATATGAATTAAGAACGCTTAAACCTCTAAACTCTCCAAATAGAGAACCCACATAAGCTTTTCCTATAATAGTTGAATTAATAATCCCCACCTCTCGAATGATTGTAGAAGAGTTTCCAACGAATCCTAACAAACCAACATAATAGGAAGCATTTCTATTTATATAAAGATTTGAAATGGTTTTATTGTTTCCAGAGAAATTTCCATAAAAGGGGTTAGTACTGCTTCCAATAGGAATAAATCCCTGCCCAGAATTCCAGATTTGAGTATCTGAACAACTAAAAGAATTATTTAATTTATAATTTAATGAGAGATTCAAGCCCATATTTTGCAATTGAATACAATTGGTAATCATGCATTCATCTCCGGGTATTCCACTCCCATCCATTAATAATACTGAACACCTTGGTCTAGTATCTTGAACCGTTCTTATTTCCGTTAAACTTTCACTTCCAGATAAATCGGTTGCGCTTGCAAAATAACTGTTATTACTACTTGCACTTAAAGTAATATTTGCATAAAAGTTCCAGTTAGTAGAGTTGTATTTATTTAAATTACTATAATATATTTGCTGAACCTCATTTGCGGATAAGCTACTATTCCATATTCTTACTTCGTCTATTGAACCATTAAAAAATCTACTTGCACCATTCTCGCTACCAATTTTAACGGTAGTAGCTGCTGCTGAAACTGTCCCGATAGAAGTATCAGTTCCAACTAAATTTCCATTTAAATACAATTGAGCAGAACCAAGTGTAGAGTTTGTATAATTATAAACAAATACAACATGATTCCAAACATTTCTTAAAGCAGTAGCAGTAGATATATATGTAAGATTAGAATTACCTGAAAGAGTCTGGCTATCATATGTATAAAAGATGGTGAATGTTCTAGGAGAGGGGGCACTTTTTGCTATTATTGTCTGTGCATCACCAGAAGTATTTCCCTTATTATAAAACCACGCACTTACCGTAAATTGATACTCGTTGCCCATAACTGTAGCAGTATTAAGGTAGTCATTTACACCATCAAAATCATAAGCTCCACCATATTTTCCAGAGGAATTCCATACGGCACCATTCAAAACAGTTCCATTATTGCTTTTCTGACTTATATCTACAAATTTAGTACTATTCTCACCTAAAATAGTTAAATTATCAAAATTCATCATTAATAAGGTAGTGTTATCATAAAAAGAATAATTGATATTATTCAAATTAAATTTAAATTCATTTAATGCTGATTCTATAACTGAAACATTTATTGCCACAGTCGTATTCGTGAGATATCCATTTGCAGGAGTAGGATATGTAAAATTAATTTGAGGAGCTGCAGAAATTACATTCAAGACAAAAACAATCCCAAAAATTAACAACAAACATTTTAAAGAAAACCTAAAACTATTCATCCTCTTTTCACCCATAAAAAAGATACGATTTTTTTATTTATATACTTTACTTAAAAAAAACCATCGCATAATTAATCTTTTAAACTAACCAATTCTTTGAATAATATGCGTATCGCAATCTTCCACAACTTCTTAGATAACATCGGCGGAGCAGAAATGGTCACTCTAATTCTTGCAAGAGAGCTAAATGCAGACATTTACACAACAAACATAGACAAAGAAAAAATAAAACTAATGGGCTTTGAGAAAATAATCCCCCGAATTCACTCAATAGGCAAGGTCCCCCTCAATGCACCATTTAGACAACAACTCGCACTAGCACGATTTAGATTACTAAACTTAAAAGGGAAATACGATTTCTTTATAATAGCGGGCGACTGGGCAATGTCTGGAGCAGTAAACAACAAACCAAACCTCTGGTACATTCACTCACCAATAAGAGAAATCTGGGACCTCTACGAACACACAAGAAAAAACACGGTCGGTTTCGGAAGGCGTCTAATCTTTGACGCTTGGGTAAAATACAATAGATACCTAAATAAAAAATTTGTAAAAAACGTAGATAAATTCGTCTGCAATTCAGAGAACACAAGAAAACGTGTAGAAAAATATCTAAGAAAAAAAGCAAAAACAATAAACCCCCCAATAGAAACATCACAATTTAAATCAGCAAAATCAGAAAACTACTGGCTCTCTGTAAATCGTCTAATAGGGCATAAACGAATACTAATGCAACTAAATGCTTTCTCAAAAATGCCAAATGAAAAACTAATAATTGTAGGAAGCTATGAAAAATCGAAACATTTCTTAAAATACACAAGAGAGTGCTACAAACAAAAACCAAAAAACGTAGAAATTCTAAATTGGGTTGGCAATAAAAAATTAATAGAATTGTACTCAAAATGCAAGGGTTTCATAACAACTTCACAAGACGAGGATTTTGGAATGACTGTCTTAGAAGCAATGGCCTCAGGTAAACCAGTAATCGCTCCAAACGAAGGCGGATATAAAGAAACAGTCATAGACAGAAAAACAGGGTTACTAATTAAGAACATCAATGAAGAAAAACTCCTACAAGCAATAGAAAAAATAAACTTAGAATTAAAAAAGAATCCTAATAAATACAAAAATAATTGCATAAAACAATCTAAACAATTTGATACAAAAGAGTTCATAAAAAAAATAAAAAAAGAGATGAAATGGAAATTATTAATAAAATAAAAAAAGGTATTGAATCAAAAAGAAATTCACAAGAATTTCTATGGAAGAATATAATTGCTATAAAAGACTTAGTATGGAAGACATACAGCAAAATCAAAGAAATTATATGGATTACCAAAATAAAAACAAAGGCAAGCCTCTCAAAGGGTAAACTTCCAGACTTTATTATAATTGGAGCAACAAAATGCGGAACATCTTCACTATATGCAAATTTAAAACTCCATCCACAGATAGAGATGTCTCCAAATTTTTTAGATAAGTATCCTTCAGGAAATAAAAACACCAAAGAAGTGCGATTTTTCAGCGACTCAAGATACTTTAATCGTGGAATTGTATGGTATAAATCACTTTTTAACAAAAACAACAAATTGCAAGGAGAAGCCACTCCAGAGTATATTTTTCAGATAAGTTGCCATAAAAAGATGAAAGAAATAATTCCAAAAGCAAAACTAATCCTATTACTAAGAGACCCGGTAAAAAGAGCATATTCACATTACAACCACATGAAACAGGAAAAATGGAACAGCTTTAGTTGGGACAAGAGCTTTGAATGGAATATAAAGAAAGAAATAGAATCAAATTTTAAATTTGGTGAACTAATTAAAAAAGGATTATATCTATATCAGATAAAAAACTTATTAAAATACTATTCTAGATCAAAATTATTAATAATTATATCTGAAGAAATGGAAAAAGAACCACAAAAAGTATATGACAAAATATCCAGATTTTTAGGAATAAAAGAATCCAGTATAAAATATATTCCAAATGTCCATAAACGAACTTACCAAAATAAAATGAAAAAAACTACTGAAAAAAAACTCTATCAATTCTATGCCCCATTCAATAAAGAACTTTTTAAATTCCTGGGTAAAGACATACCAGAATGGAAAACAAAATGAAACAAAATCTTCTAGTTACAATTTCAGACGAAAATTACGTTAATCAAGCAAAACAATTTTTCTCTAGTGTCTACTTCAATTCTGGATGGGACGGAGACTATATGTTAATCTCACATGAAATACCCGAAAAAAAATTGAAATGGTTTAGAGAAAAAGGTATATTGGTAAAAAAAATAAAACCCATAACAAATGAAAAAGTAGGAAGATTTCAAATTTCTTCAGCAACAATGGACAAGTTCTACCTATTTACTCCGGAATTCAAGAAATGGGATGTTATAATTTATTTCGACGCTGATTTTACAATTCAAAAGTCTCTAGACCTCTTAAAAGAAACAAAAGGATTTGTTGCAACTGAAATGATTCCAGAAAAAGTAAAAAATACAATATATCCTTTTTCAAACAACTCAAATTCAATGAAACTAATAAAAGAACTAAAACAAAAATTCAACTTAAAAAAACAGAAATTCAATGCGGGATTCTTTGCATTCAACACACAAATAATTATAGAAAATCTATTTCCACAAATGAAAAAAATATTCAAAAAATACAAGACAGTTTTTCCAGACAATGAAGAGCAAGTATTAAACATCATTTTTAGAAATATACGAAAAAAAACATCAATTTTATATAACTATCTTTATGTTCATCTAAAAGATAAAAAATATGCAGAAAAAGCAATAGCACTACACTTTATGTCTTACTATCCTTGGAAAAAAGAACACCCATTTAATCAAACGTGGGAAGAAAATCTAAAAAAAGCAGAAAAAATAAATCTAAAAAAAAGACTTCCTGCAAAAGAGACACTCACAAAAGAACAAATAAGAAAGTATACCAAAGGGATAAAAAGAGCACTCTTTATTGAAAAAACAATAATCCCTATAAAAGACAAACTAGAAAAAGTAATAGGAAAAACAGGAAAAATAATAAAAAATATTTCACCAAAGATTTACAAAATTTTAGGAGGAAAACAATAAAATGAAATATTCTATAATTGTTCCAGTAAGAAACGGAGAGAAAACAATCAACACTTGCATAGATTCAATACTAAAACAAAAAGAGGATTTTGAATTAATCATTGTAGACAATAACTCAACCGATTCTACTAAAAAGATAATATCGGATAAAAAAGACAAAAGAATAAAGTATGTATTTGAAGAGAAAGTCGGAAGAGGCTCTGCAAGAAACACCGGAATATCAAATGCAAAAGGAAAGATAATTTTAATGACTGATGCAGATTGTATTGTTCCAGAGAATTGGATAAAAGAAATGACTAAGAACATGCCAAAGGAAAAGGCGGTAATGGGGGGAGAATTTCCAATCCAAGAAAACTACTGGACAAAAAATGTGCAAAAAGCAAATTCAGACTTCTTAAAAAATTTAGTTAAGAAAGATTACATCTCAAGTCTAGACACAAAAAACTTCGCAATAGAATCAAAACTAGCAAAAAAGATTAACTTTGATAAAAACATGGGAGCACTAGAGGATTTTGAGTTCTACCTTCGATTGAAAAAATACACAAAAATAAGATTTCTCCCAAAAATAAAAGTAGGGCACAATCACCCCGGCTCTCTAATATCTATAATAAAAACAAATTTCGAACGAGGATTCTGGGCAGAAAAGATTTTCCAAAAACATAAAGACAATCAAGAACCTTTTCTTGAATGTAGATCAATAAAAAACACCTTACGATTTATTAAAGAGCTCCCAATAGAGTTTATAAGAAAACCCTTAAAAGAATTTTTATTTAAAAAAATTTACGATTCTGCATATAGAATTGGATTGATTTATTGTATTTTCAAAGAAAAGCTAACTATTCTGAATTAGTATATTTCTTTAGAACACTCTCCGCATCCTCAAACATCCTAATCTTTCCCTTCTCTAACCAAAGAACTCTCTTACAATGCTTTTTAATTAAACTTAAATTATGACTAACAAGAATAACCGAAGTTCCAGAAGAAACAATTTTATTAATAGCTACGGAACATTTTTCCTTAAATGCTCTATCCCCCACTTCAAGAACCTCGTCCAATAAAAAAATATCTGGATTACAATGAATTCCTATAGAAAAAACTAACCTCTGTTTCATACCCTCAGAAAACTGATAAACTTTAGTATTAACAAAATCCTTCAACTCGGAAAATTCCACAATAGACTTAAACTTCTTTTTTATCTCAGATTTAGGCAAACCAAATAAAGAACAACAAAGAAATATATTTTCAACCATAGTTAATCGCTCCTTCAAACCAACATTTAAATTAATCAACGAAACAACTTTACCATTAACAGATATACTTCCCGAATCAACAGAATAAATTCCAGCCAAAGTTCTTAATAAAGTACTTTTACCAGAGCCATTATTTCCAATAATTCCAATAATCTCCTTTGGAAAAATTTCAAATGAAACACCATCTAAAACAAGTATTTCTTTTTTAGAATCTTTACCCGAAAAAAAAGACAAAACTCTCTGCAAGGCTCCTTGACGTTTCTTATAACCAATTTTAAATTTCTTTGAGACATTCTCAACCTTGATTCTAAATTCTTTTGCCATTAAATCAACTCCGCAAATTTACCTTTTAATTTATTAAAAAATAATAATCCAACCAACAAAAATAAAAGAGTATAAAAAATAGCTCCAAATAAAATCCATACTCTAGAAAAATCAGAATAGAGAACATAGTCTCTTGCAAGAGAAATAAAAAAATACAGTGGATTAAACAAATTCAAATAAAACAATTTAACCTGACCTCCAAAAGTATAAAATATGGGTGTAGCAAAAAACAAAAGCGAAGACAAAAATAACCAGATATTTTCCAAATCAAGTAGATACATATTTGTTGAGGATAAAATCAAAGCTGAACCAAACAAAAATATTGAAAATAGAGCTAAAATAAAAACATAAAAGATAAGTCCATAAATAGGAATATTAAACACCACAAGCAAAACTAAAAGCAAAGCAACTTCAAAAAAATGAGAAAACATATTCTTAAGAACAATTGCTCCAACTAAAGACCCCCTAGAAAAGTGAATAGACTTTATTACCGGATTTGCAAAAATAACTTTGCAAGACTCTAAAAGAGTTTTCTGCAAAAGATTAAACATGATAACTCCAAAAAAAACATAAGCAAGATAATGCGGAATATAATTTCCAAGGCGATCATAAAAAATTAAAGATAAAAGAACAAAAGTCAATATCGGATTAACTAAATACCATAAAATACCTAGATAACTACCTTCATTTTTCAATTTAAAATCTGCTTTTGCTAAAGTAAAACTCAAATTAACTGCATTCCAAAATCCCATAAAAACTTGAGATAATCCGGTTTTATAAAATTAATCAATCTAGAATCTCTTCTTTTTCTTTGACATTTTAATACCCAAAAGGGAAACAACTAAGATAATTAAAACAGCTCCTAACAACCAATAAATCCAAGATAAACTTCCCTCAACAATTTCTTCATTAGAAACTTCATCGTTATCTACAACATTAGTAATAGTTTCATTAATTGTTTGGATTGTAAAGTTACCATAATTTCCTGAAACTGAATTTAACTTAACTAAAAGGTCATAATAATCATCTTCATTAAGATTGAACTTTTTCTCTTCACCAACATTTATCGTTGCTGTTTGAGGTGTTGATGAAACAGTTATTGTTGCGGAGTTAGCAGTTATTTTATTTACTTTCATACTATGACTCTCTCCACCAACATTGAACACAACTCTCCAATAAACACCAAGTATCTTTTGATATCCATTACTTAACTCCCCAGATTTAGGAGATAACGAGGGGGCTGAGCTTGAGGTGGAGGGGGTTTCTTCGGTGGTTGTTGGAATATTCAGGGAAGTGAACTTAAAACTATCGTTCAAACTATTTCTTTGTAAAGACGCATTGTATGTTCCATTAAGACTCTCCTGTCCAGGATAACTGATATTAATAATATAATTATCCATATAAGAGAAAGTAGATCCGATTCTAAAGTATTCTGTTAAAACAAAAAGATCTGAATAACCATTTATATCCGTTATAGAAGAGGATACTAAACTAGAAGAATTACTAATAGATATGTTTGCATTCTGAACCGGATTATTTTGGGAGTCTAACGCCTGTGCTTGATAGTACCATTTTCGGGTAAGATTTGCTGTTGAACCTACCACCGTTTCGGTGGTATGGGTAGAATTTATAACGATGGCTTCTCCTTCAGAAATATAATAAACATTTGATCCCCCACCA
>CAYLLQ010000035.1:0-8048 GCA_964384935.1 Candidatus Woesearchaeota archaeon
GGCATATGAAATTATGTTGTAATTGGTTTAAAAGCCTTTTGGCAACCACAAAAAAAAGGATTTTAGGTTGGCAACTATTTTTCAAGGAAGCCTAAAAAGCTTTTTATAGTTCTTTTCTTTATCTTTAGAGAGGTGAACATGGCAACTGAAATATTTATCGACATTAGTATTATACTTATTCTGGCAGTAGTTATATCTGCGATTATGCGTGTTTTCAAACAGCCCCTATTAATTGGATATATTCTTACAGGAATCATTGCTGGACCATATTTATTAAATATTCTTAATCCAGATTCAATGGTTGTTTTTCAGACACTATCTAAAATCGGAGTTGCGCTATTACTTTTTATTGTTGGATTGCATTTAAATCTTAGAGTTATCAAAGATGTTGGTAAGGTTTCCCTTTTAACTGGAATTGGACAGGTATTATTTACTTCGATAGTTGGTTTTTTCCTTATTCGTCTTTTTGGATTTTCAGTGATTTCTTCTATCTATATTGCAGTTGCTCTAACATTTAGCAGTACAATTATAATTATGAAGCTTCTTTCAGATACAAACCAGCTTGAAACTCTTCACGGAAAGATTGCGATTGGATTTTTGATTGTTCAAGATTTGGTTGCTATCTTCGCTCTAATAATCATTTCTTCCTTATCCAATGGAACGAGTATTTCAACTTTAGTTTTTGGAGCTTTATTGAAAGGAAGTATCGCGATAGTTTTGATATTTTTATTTAGTTATTTATTTCTACCGAGATTAACTAAAATAATCTCTAATTCACAGGAATTTTTATTTTTATTTTCAATTAGTTGGTGTTTTGCATTGGCTAGTTTGTTTAATTATCTTAATTTTTCATTTGAAATTGGAGCATTAATTGCAGGAGTAACACTTTCATTTTCCCCTTATTATCAAGAGATTTCTTCTAAAACGAAACCTCTAAGAGATTTTTTTATTGTTTTATTTTTTATTCTTTTGGGTTCACAATTGGTTCTTGGAGATGTGAGTAATCGAATCTTAGAGATTGTTGTTTTATCTGCTTTCATTCTTATCGGAAATCCAATCATTGTTATGATTATTATGGGTATTATGGGTTACAAAAAAAGAACAAGCTTCTTGGCTGGTTTAACTGTTGCACAGATAAGTGAATTTTCATTAATACTAATTGCGCTTGGAATTACCGTAGGCCACTTACCAAAAGAAATTTTATCCTTAGTAACAACTGTCGGTTTGATAACTATTGCAGGTTCTACTTATATGATTCTTTATTCAAATAAATTGTACTTCTGGTTATCTCGTTATTTGTCTATTTTTGAAAAAAAGAAATTAAACAATAAAAGAGAACACTATGTAAAATACGATGCTATCTTATTTGGTTACAATCGAATTGGATTTAATATTTTGAATGCCTTGAAACATCTAAAGAAGAAGTCTTTAGTTATAGATTTTAATCCGGATACTATTGCGGATTTACAAAAATTAAGAGTTCCAAGTTTGTATGGAGATGTTTACGATTCTGAGTTTTTGTCTGAATTGCCTTTGAATAAACTGCAGCTGGCAATTTCAACTATCCCAGAATTTGAGACAAATATTTTATTGATTGAGAGTATTAAGAAAGTTAATCCTAACGCGATTATAATTGTAAGAGCACACGAGGTTTCAGAGGCTTTGGAATTATATAAACAAGGAGCAACTTATGTTTTAACTCCTCACTTTTTGGGAGGAGAATATGTTGCAAAGATGATTAGAGAAGAAAAGTTAGATATTCAGGGTTATTTAGATGAAAAAGAAAAGCACGTTAGAATGTTAAAAACTATGTTGAATCGTGGAATAAAACATCCAGAAGTTGAAAGGGATTAATCATTCTTTATCTTCATCATTGATTATCTTAACAGTTTCGTCAAATCCGAATAAAGAAATTATAAAATCAAAGAATCGTAAGATTACTTCTAAAGTTACAATGAATCCTAAATACACTCCAATCTCACCTAAAAATAAAGGTATTTTTGTAAGGTTTTGAATTATTGTTTGAAAGTTTGTAAAGAAAGTTGGTCGTGTAATCATTACTCCAAGTAAAGTGAAAGGAAGTATTTTTGCAATGTCTCGAGATAAATCCTCTTTGTAGTAAGCAGCCATACGGATTGTTGCAATGATTATTATCGCAATGATTAAAATTGTTGAAACTTCTATTCCTTCTGCAAGTACAATTAACATTAAAGTGAAAACTCCAAACCATACAAAAATTAAAACTGGGAGAATTAAAATATATTCGATAAGATACAAAATTCCGGCTAAGACTTTTGTGAAGAACGGGTGTTCGGATTTGTTGTATTTGTTAAGATCTAACCCAAGTATGTTCTTTTTTGAAACGGAGCGATAGAAAATCCAAATAACCCAACCATAACCAAAAAGAAGTAGCGACCATAAAAATAGCGTTATGAATGTCTGTAAGAAAGGAGGAAATTTTCCCATCACTAAATTATATGCATTAAGAATTTCTAAAACAATCTGATTTGTCACCCCTACCATAATTAAGCTTGTGCTTGAATCTTTTTAAATTTGTTGATATTTTGAATTTGAAAAATTGTTTATTGTTCCGTCGGAAAGTATTAGTTTTACGTCGGTATAATTGGTAAAATAACCAATAGTTATATTTATAAATGGTATTATTATAACTAATTGATAAAAAAAGATGACTGACGACAACTCAAGCAATATTCTTTCTGAAGACGAATACAATTCTCAAGGAGCATGGGGAATTTTAACAAGTATTGATTTATTTGAATGTGATCCAGAATCAATTAGAGATGGGGAGTTGATAAAAAGGTACCTTATTGAACTTTGTGAGCTAATTGATATGAAACGTTTTGGAGAGCCAATCGTAGTTCGTTTCGGAGCAGACCCAAGAGTTCAAGGTTATAGTGCAGTTCAATTAATTGAGACTTCTATGATTGCTGGACATTTTGCAGAAGACAGCGATTCAGTATATATTGATATATTCTCATGTAAGTTTTATGATCAAGAAAAAGCAACAGAGTTCACAAAACAATTTTTTGGGGCAAAAAGTACGAGAACAAATATTAATATTCGTGGTCCAGGAATTGTAAAGTAATCTCAATAAAATTTAAATATGCGGTTTTTATGATTAAACTATGATAGATATTAATTTGATTAGAGAAAGTCCTGAATTGGTTAAAAAGAACATTAAGAAAAAGTTTCAAGATGCTAAATTAGGATTAGTTGACGAAGTTATTAAGCTAGATGATGTTTGGAGAAAATTAAAGTACGAGGAGGATACTCTTCGATCAAGTAGAAATACTATTTCTAAAGGAATATCTGAAGCTAAGAAAGCTAAGAACGAAAAGAAGGCAGAGGAGTTGATGAAAGAGGCGAAAGAAATTCCAGAAAAAATTGCTAAGATTGAAGAGAAGAGAAAAAAGTTAGAAGAAGAAATTCAAAAGATTATGTACAAAATTCCAAATATGATTCATTCCTCAGTTCCAATTGGAAAGAGCGATAAGGAAAATGTTGAAGTTGAAAGAATTGGGGAACCTAAAGTTCCAGATTATGAAATTTTTAATCATGCTGAACTAGCTGAAAAACTAAACGGGGTTGATTTTGATTCAGCAAGAGAAGTTTCTGGAAACGGATTTTATTATCTTAGAGGAGACATTGCAAGACTACACTCTGCATTATTAGCTTTTGCTAGAGACTATATGATTGAAAATGGATTTGAATATGTTCTTCCACCATTTATGATTAGAAGCGACGTAGTTAAAGGAGTTATGAGCTTTGCGGAAATGGATGCAATGATGTATAAAATTGAAGGAGAGGATTTGTATTTAATTGGAACTTCAGAGCATTCTATGATTGGTAGATTTATCGGAAAAACTTTGGCTGGAAAGGATTTGCCTTTGACTCTAACAAGTTATTCTCCTTGTTTCAGAAAAGAGGTTGGTGCACACGGGATGGAAGAAAAAGGATTCTATAGAGTTCATCAATTTGAAAAACAAGAAATGATTGTAATTTGTGAGCCAGAAGAGTCTTACAAGTGGTATGATAAGATGCTTAAACACGGAATTGCTGTCTTTAAACAACTGGAGATTCCTATTCGAGTTTTAGAGTGTTGTTCTGGAGATTTGGCTGATTTGAAAGCAAAGAGTTGTGACTTAGAGGCTTGGAGTCCTAGACAGAAAAAATATTTTGAGGTTTGTTCTTTAACAAATATGGAAGAGGCTCAAGCAAGAAGGTTAAATATTAAGATTGAAAATAAAGGAAAGAGATATTTTGCACATACGCTGAATAATACTGTTTTGGCTAGTCCAAGAGCATTAGTTGCGTTTATGGAGAACCACCAAAACAAAGACGGCTCAATTAATATTCCCAAAGCTCTTCAACCCTACCTGGGCGGAAAGAAAAAGATAGAAATTAAGAAATAATACAAAATAAAATTTGCATAGTTCATTGGTCCTCACTTCGTTGCGGATACAAAGTAAACTTTGCATAAAGAAAAAGATAGAAATTAAGAAATAATACAAAGTAAACTTTGCATAAATAAGAATATTGGAGTTAAAAAATAATGGACGAAGTTAATCTAAGACAAGATATTTTTGAAGTAAATGAAGAAAGGGGTAGACATCCTGTTCTTTTTGCTATTGAATTTTTGGGTTATTCTATTATTGAAAGGCTTAGAGAGCTATATGATGCATCTATGGGAAGAACTGTTTCTCTGAGAACGGGGATTGGAAGTTTAACTTATAGATTGTGTAACTGAAAAGAAATATAATCTTATATTTTCTACTCTCCTAATTCTTATAAAGATAGGCTTCATTTGTTTTGTATGAATATTAAGATGAAGAAGCAAAACGAAGACGGAATTGTTCGTCTCGAGAGTTCTGGGGAAATAAAGGAGATTTTAATAAATGAGGATTTTTTGCATCCTAACGACGCATCTGTAGCTATTTGTTTTCGAGGGAAAAGTAGTTCAGGGATTTTGGAAATGACTCCAAAAGAAATAGAAAAGATTTACGAAATTGTAGGGAAGAAATTGCATTTGTTAAAAGGAATAAAAATTATTAAAGGATAGATTTAAAAATAAAAATTCTTATGGATAATTGTTTATTAATAAACATTTTCAGCCTACGTGGTCTAGCGGCTATGACACTTGCCTGTCGCGCAGGTAATCCGGGTTCGACTCCCGGCGTGGGCGTGTATTATTTCTGCTACTCGCTTAAGCGAGTTTGTATACAGTGTATCCACAGATTTATATAAAAAATTGCCTGTTTTACGATATGGCAAACATAAAAATACAGATTCATAAGAGAAATATTAAAGCAAGATTAGAAAGTCTAAAGTCTTGGAATATTCCTGAAGAAGTTAAGGAAGATATTCTTAGTTTTCTTAATGATTTGGAACTTGGAAAGGTAAATCGTGGGCGGAGAATTTCTGAAGCTAGAAGATTAAAATATTTGGATTTGTTGAGAACTCCTTTAGAATATTTTAATAAATTAATTGATAAAATTGATGTTAAAGATATTGAAAGATTTGAAAAGGATTTAACTTCAGATAAAATTATTTCAAGAAAAGATACGCCTTATGCTGTTGAGACTAAACGGGATATTCGGGTTGCTTTGAAGATCTTTTTGAAGTGGAAGATTGGAGAGTCAAAAGCTATTGATGTTATTGGTTGGATTGATACTCGTAGAATAAATAAGACTCCTGACTATCTTAAAGAGTCTGAAGTAGGGAAGTTGTATAAGGCATGTAAAAATGCGAAGGAGAGGTTCCTATTGGCTTTATTGTTTGATTCTGGAGCGAGAGCTGAGGAATTCTTGAATATAAGATATGAAGATATTGAGATTCCTAAGAATAATGATGCTTTTGTGAGATTGACTTTGAAAGAAGAGTATTCTAAGACAAGTGGAAGAGTTATTTCTCTTTATTGGAAACATTCTCTTGAGGCTGTTAGAGATTATTTAAGAGAAAGAGAGTATTCTGGAATAAGTTCAAGTGATGCTGCTTATGAAAGTAGTTATGATTCTGCGAGGTTTTTCTTAATGAGGTTAGGGAAAAAGATTTTGAAAAAGTCTGTGCATTTTCATTTGTTTAGACATAGTTCTGCAACATATTATGCAACTAAGTTGAATAGGCAAGAATTGTGTTATCGTTATGGTTGGAGGTTTTCGAGTAATATGCCGGACACATATATTTCAAGAGCAGGAATGGAATCAAAAGAACTTGATGAAAAGTTTCAGGCAACAGAGATTGAAGAACTTCAGAAGAAGTTTGAACTTCAAGAACAGAAGAGATTAATTGAGGTTGAGGAATTACAAAAAGAAAAAGAAGAAACAAAGAAAAGTTTGCAAGATGAAATGAGTCAGATTAAAACTAATATAGAAAAACAAATTTGGAAACAAGTTGAAAAGCAAATGCAGGAGATGATTGATGGGGGGAAGTTGGTTATTAAGTGACTTATTCTGCCAAATCTTCACTAATTTCACTTAACTGATCTAAGGCACTTTGTAAGTCTTCTACAATTTCTTTTGCTAAAATATCTGGAGAAGGCAGTTTATCTAAGTCTTCAAGACTTTCATCTCTTAGCCAGAAAATATCCAAATTAGTTTTATCTCTTTTAAGAATTTCTTCATAATCAAAACACTTGAATCTTTCTGTTTCTTTTCTTTGATGTCTGTTCCCGGGGTTGTAATAATTTATAAAATCTCTTAAATCTTCTAATTTCAAAATATTTTCTTTTAGTGTGAAATGTTTATTGGTTCTCAAATCATAAATCCAGACTTTTGAAGTAGCTGCCTCTTTTTGTGCAGGCTTTTTATCGAAGAATAAAACATTAGCCTTAACGCCTTGTGCATAAAATAAACCTGTTGGGAGTCTCAATATTGTATGAAGATCGCAAGTTTCCATAAGTTTTTTTCTAATAATCTCTCCCGCTCCACCTTCAAATAAAACATTATCTGGTAAAACTACTGCTGCCTTTCCGGTAGTTTTTAAAATACTTCTAATGTGTTGTAAAAAATTAAGTTGTTTATTACTTGTCTTTGCCCAGAAATCATCTCTAACAACTACAAGATCTTGTTTTGCAGTTCCACCGTCATCAGTAATTATTGTTTCAGAAGAAGCTTTCCCGAAGGGTGGGTTCGTCAGGAGCATGTCGTAGATAGCTCCAGGGTTTTTCTTTAGTGAGTCATCAGGGCTAATAGGATTATCAATTCCATTAACTCCATGCAGATAAAGATTCATAACACACAATCTTGCAGCCATCGGAACGATTTCGTTTCCTGAGAATGTTTTGTGCTTTAGTTCTTCTTTTTGGTCTCTGTCTAATTTGGAATTTTTTACAATATAATTATACGCAGAAAGAAGAAATCCTCCCGTTCCACAAGCTGGGTCGTGAATTTTTAATCCAGGCCTTCTCTGCCATTTGAACATCCACCTTCATCTTAACTAAATCAGTATCAAATATGACTTCTCCTGTTTCTGTAACTTCTTTAGGAACATAAAATAAAAGAAAAAAGAAATCTTCAGTTTCATATCCATTTTTTCTTAAAAGGAAATTGTAAATATTTTGTTGTAGTCTATAATGTTCTGCCGTGTCTTCTTTTAATGCATATCCTCTTGTTTTATAATCTAAAACAATTAATTTCTTTCCATTAACTAAGATATTATCTACTGCTCCATGAAGTTCATTCCCCTCGTCATCTTTCCAACTTATTCCTTTAAAATTAGATTGCCAAATTTTCATCTTTTCGGGATCATTAAATATCTTCATATTTTTGCAATGTCCATTTTCACATAATTCTGGAGGTAATTGATCTTTTTCCATAAAATTATCGAAATGTATTTTTAGAATTTTGTCCATTCCAGAAGGAAGGCTGGGAAATATTCCTGCTGGTCTTTTCCATACTTTGTGTTGTGTTAACCAGAAGCATCTAGGGCATTCTTTCATTAAGTTAATTGCAGAGGGGGATAGTTTGAATATCATTTTGACCTAAACCGCATTAATTGGACTTTTGTACCTTTGTATTGGTGTAGCATAA
>CAYLLQ010000036.1:0-7821 GCA_964384935.1 Candidatus Woesearchaeota archaeon
AAAAATGGAATATTGATGGATAAAGGAAACTTAACAAGTAAGAGTTATTATGAAGGTAAAAAGACCGAAGAATATTGGAATACAAATTTATGGGGTGCTCTTGATGAAAATACTTATTTTAATTATGGCGAAACTAAGGCAACTTATCTGGTAAATTTGACCATCCCCTTATATTATCCTATTTTTAATAAAACAAATGTGGTTGCGGAGTTTGTTTATCCTCAAGAAGATCACAGTCCTCCTTGGCTAGATAATTTAGATACTCCTGTGAATTTTGTTTCTGGTGAAGAGTATTTATTCACTTTTGGAGCTTATGATGAAACTGGTTTATCTTCTGTTTCTGCTTGGTATAGTCTTGACTCTGGCGTATGGATACCTTTGGCTTTAGATAATCCGGGTAGTGCATATATTGGAAGGTTTACTCCTGAGTCTGGGACTAGGTTAAATTTGAAAATATTTATTTCGGATAGTTCTTTTAATAACCAAACATATACTATCTATCCTGTGGCGTTAGAGAGGAGCGATTTAATTATTGAAATTAATCAAGAGCCTTCGATTGTTTCTCCCGGAACGCTTGTTCATTTCTCTGGAAAGATTACTGATTTGGATGGAAACGCGGTGTCTAATTTATTAATTAGAGAATTTTATAATGGAAACGAGATAGGAAAAGCATATACCTCTCAATCTGATTATATTTACAACTTAGAAAGTGAAGAATATGATCTTTATTATGCAGGAGGAGAGTTTAGTTTTGATATAGATGTTCCTGCTAATTATAATCCTTCTGAAGATGATTATTCGCTTATTTTTGGTGGAACTGGAAGATATTCCGATAAAACTTATGTTATTGGACAAGGGTTCCAAACATTTGAAACTGACTTGGCTGTGACAAATATTGTTGTCCCTCAACCATATTATCTTGGAGAGAATACTATTGGTGTTTCTGTTGCTAATGTTGGGGGTAATTCTGCTGAGGCTCAATTAAATCTTTATTATGTTGATAGTGATGGTAATGGAGAGGAACTTAGTGATAGGATTCTTTTAAATAGTTCTAAGATTAATTTGGATAGTGGAGAAGAAAAAGGAATTGATTTGAGTGTTTTCTTAAATCAAGGAGAGTATTCGGGGTATAATACTTATTTCAAATTTGTTGCAGAAATCGTTTACGGGGAAGATGAAAATGTTGCAAATAATCAGAGATCTTTTTTGACTAGAACTTTTAGTCTGTATGATGCTTCTGCTGAGATTGGTGATCTTGAAGATTATTATCTTATTAATCAAGTAGTTAATGTTCCCTTTGAAATTACTAATACTGGCTTGAGAGATTTGGTAAATGTTAGTTGGACTCTTTCGCTTAATCGGGATACGGAAGAAGTAATTTGTAACGGAACTATTTCCAGTCTGAAGGTTAGAGAAATTTATTCAAATAACTGTGATTTTTCAGTAGAGGAATATGGATGGTTTGAATTAAAATTAGAAGTGAATGTCTCTGGAGATACAAATTATCCGAATAGTATTGATGGACGGTGGATTGAAATAAAGCAAGATGGTGCGGACTTAGATTCATGGTTCAATTCATATAGATTCTTAGTGAGAGAGGAAAATTTTCTGGAGGTAGAAGTTTATAACTCTGGAACTGAAGATGTTTCTAATGGAAATTTTAGTTTATACTATCAAAAAGATTATTGTGATTCTGAATACGGAGAGTGTAATAATTTTACTTTAATTGATTCTCGATTGTTTAATCTCCAAAAAAATAGTGGGTTTAATTTTAATGTCTCCTGGACTCCGGATGAGAGTGGTTATTTTACCCTTATTTTTATCGTTAATGCGTCTAATCAGGTTGAATATGGAGAGAATGTTCGGCGGAGATCTATCCGGGTGCAAGAAAGGGGACCAGATGTTTTAGTTTATTCTCCTTATTTGTACGGTCAAGATTTTTTTGTTGGAGAGAATTATACTTTTGATGCGGAGATAGCTAATTATGGGACAGATGCTTCTGGAGAAATTAATGTGTCCTTTTATTCTTTCAATTATGGTAAGGATGAAGACGAGTCTTTCTTCTTAATTGAGTCAAAGACTATCTCCTCTTTAGATTCTGAAGAGAAAGTTTTTGTATCGTTTAATTTTTCTCCAACTGAAACGGGGAATTTTCAATACCTCCTGAATGTTAGTTCTGAGGGTGATGTCGATTTAACTAATAATAATGCTAATTTTGGAGTATTAGTTAAAAAAAATGCAATTGATTTTTCATTGGATAATCTTTGGTATTATAATTTGAATTTGAACGACCCATCTCGTATTTATGTTTCTTATTCTAATCTTGGGTTAAGTTTTGAAGAACCAACAAATGGAACTTTGAACTTTTACTTAGATGATGAATTAATCCAGTCTTTAGGAACGGAATTGTCTAATTCATGGGGAGATAATTCTTTTAGTAAAGATTTGGAATTGATTTTTACTTCTGTAGGAGAGCATATTTTAAAAGTGGAACTTATTGTAGATGGCGATACCGATTTAACGAATAATGTTCTTGAGACAAGTATTCGGGTATATGCTCTTAGAAATGTTTCTTTCAATATTTACGATTCTCTAAATGTTCCGGTGGAAAAGTATCTTTTTGTCGATGGAGCATATTCGGGTAATGATGTTCCAATTAAAGGTAATAACTTTACTTGGGAAGTTTCAGAAAGTGAGTCTATTCATTATTATCTTTTGGATAGTTTTGATCCTTCAGGTAAAGGAGAAACTTATTTTGAGCTTTATTTTAGCGATATTTTTGAAAGTTCATACAATTTGGTCTTAGAAGAATATGATTCTTTGATTCAAGATGGTACTAATTTTTATTATGTAGTTGCAGGATATTCTAATCGTGAAACTTTATCCAATGGTTATATTTTATCTAAACCTGTTGAGGATTTAGAATCTTTAGGACTTTCTTCTGAAGAAATAGAAAACTTAGACGTTTATTCTTGTGAGGACTTTGATTTTGTGAATAGAAAATGTTCTGTTCCTTGGGGATTATCTTCTAATGTGGATTTTTATTTGTCGGGTCATGATAGTCGGGTAGGTATTCAGGCTGGAAGTTCTTTTGCGGTAGAGGCGTTTGCACTTTCTTTAGGAGAACCTCTTGATGGGGATTCTACAGACTTAGGTTCGGTTTCGGGAAATGTTCGAGATTTCACTTTGGAGAAGTCAAAATACGCTAAGATTAAATTCAATGAAGAGGTCAATGTTGATGGTTTGACAAATGATTTCTTAAAAAGAACTGTTCGTATCTCTCCAAATTTGGTTTCTATTAATACCAATGAGTATAAGTATGAATTTTTTAAGGATGTTTCTGCAGAGATTACCTTTAGAAATGTGGTTATGCACAATCCTCAGATTTTGAGAAATGGTGTTCCTTGTAATTCCAGTTATTGTTCTGATATTTACTACAATTCTGAAAATAAAACTTTAACTTTGAATGTTTCTGGATTCTCCGAATACCGAGTCATTGAAGGACCTTATTGTGGGAATGGAATTGTTGAAAATGGTGAAACGTGTAATGTTTGTGTTGCTGATGCAGGTATTTGTCCTTCTGCACCTCCTTCTGGAGGAAGTAGCGGTGGTGGAGGTTCTTCCAGAACAATTAAAAAGTGTATTCCTGATTGGTCAAATTGTTACTGGTCTCTTTGTGTAAATCACGTTCAATCATTACTTTGTATTGATAGTAATTATTGTGGAAGTCTAGTTGGAAAACCTTCAGATTCTAAAGCTTGTTTGGTTGAAAGTAACTGTGTCGATCCTGATGGAGATGGCTATGGTACTGGTCCAGATTGTTTAGGATTAGATGTAAGTGAGGGGGATCCAGCGTTAACAGACTCATCTCTTAAAAAAGTGTTATTTGAGAGCTCCTCTGGGCTTAAATGGGCACTCTATATTGCGTTTGGATTAATTCTTATTTTGGTTATAATTGTATTTATATTATTTTCTAAAATGAAAAAGAAAGGTGATGAAAAAGATAGCTTCAAAATAGAAACACCTGTTAACGATGTGTTGTATAATTATCTTTCTGAATATAGTAAAAAATACCCTTTGGAAGAATTAAAGAAAAAGATATTATCTAAGGGATATTCTGAATCTGAATTAAACGCAGCATTGAAAAAATTAGGATTTTCTAATTAGTTTTACTAAGAAATATCCCGAGATAATCATTGTGATTGTATTTAGGTACTGTCCCATGCCTATTCCTAAAATATTTGTTTCATACTCTCTAAAAATATCTATTAGCAGTCTTAGGGAAGAGTACAGAAAGAGGAATGAAACTGTTACTAATCCGTCTTTTATCTCTTTCTTTTTCAAATAAATTGCAACTAGGAATAATATACCATTTTTTATTGCTTCATATATTTGCACGGGATATCTACAATAATTATCTATTCTTATACAAAATGAAGATTCAGTTATCTTTCCATATGATTCTAAATTTACTAAGTTTGCTATTTTTCCAATTCCTAGAAAGAATGCAAACGGAATGGTTATTTCATCAGCTAGTTTTAAAAAAGAGAGATTATATTTTTTAGATGCAAAATATCCTGCTAGAATTATCCCAAAAATACCTCCGTGAGAGCTTAAACCGCCTTCCCACAGGTAAAATATCTTCAGTGGATTGTTTATAAAATAATTTAAATTGTAAAATAAAATGTAAAAAATTCTTGCTCCGATTATTGCTCCGAGCAGTATGTAAGTTGAAATTATATATTCTTTTCCTTTATTTTCTCCTTTTAAAAATATTTTAATTACTAGGAATACTACTATTGCTGCTAAGAAATAAACAAATCCATAAAAATTAAATTGATTCATTCTTTATTATCCGATAAATTATTATAGTTATTGTTAGGGTGATATATGAATCTGCCAGGTTAAACGTAGGAAATCTTTCTATAGAAATAAAGTCCCTTACTCCAGAGAAAACGATTCGATCAATTAGATTTCCAATTAGTCCAGATAAAAGTACTGAGGGGATTATTTTGTTCTTGAAATTTTTAAAATTAAATAGAATTCCTATAAGTAGAATTGTTGAAATACTTATCCAGAAAAAGTTATTTGGAAAAATATTCCAGATCGATCCTACATTAGTAGTCTTATGAAAAATATTTTTAGTTATAAAATCTAATAGAACCAATAAAAGAATAATTATTAGATATTTTGGTGTCTTTTTCATATTCTTTTTTGGAGAGATAGTTTTTTATATCTTCTTCTTTTTATATTTTTATGGTAGTTAAAAAAACAAATGCAGTCCCAGGAGATTATGTTGAGGTTCATCAGACACAAAAAATTTATGAGGGTATTTTATTAGAAAGTCCAGAAAATGAAAAAGGTATAGTTCTCCTTAAATTGCATAATGGATATAATATCGGTTTAATTAAGAAAGATGTTCAAGAGATAAAATTAAGGAAAAAATCCAAGGATGTTGAGGATAAATTTGAAGTAAAGAAAGATTCTTCTAAGCCAAATATAGGGATGATTATTACTGGGGGGACTATTGCATCTAAACTTGATTCTAAAACTGGAGGTGTTAAATGGTTGACAAATCCAGAAACGCTGTTTAAATTTTATCCAGAGATTTTTGAAAAAGTTAATGTTGCAAAAGTTGAGGTTCCTTTTATGAAGGGGAGTGAAGATATGGATTTTAAGGACTGGCAAAAAATAGCAAAAGTTGCAGAGAAATTTTTAAATGATTCAAATATTCAAGGAGTTTTAATTACACACGGAACAGATACGCTTCATTATACCTCTGCTGCTTTGAGTTTTATGCTGAAAGATTTGAATAAACCAGTTGTTTTAACATATTCGCAGAGAAGCACGGATAGAGCTTCTTCCGACGCTAATTTAAATTTGCAGTGTTCTGCTTTAGCTTGTATTTCAGATATTGCAGAAGTCATGTTGGTTGGACATGCTAATTCTGAAGATAACTTTTGTTATGCTATGCGTGGGACTAAAGTCAAAAAAATGCATAGTTCTAGAAGAGATGCTTTCAAGACAATTAATGATGAGCCGCTGGCAAAAATATTTCCTGCACTAGAGGGCAGTAGAATCGAAATTTTAAAAGAACATAATTTAAGAAATAAATCTCCTGTAAAGTTAGATACCAAATTTGAAGAAAAGGTTGGATTGCTAAAATTTTATCCTGGACAAAATCCTAACATTTTAGATTATTATGTGAGGGAGAAGTACAAGGGATTAGTAATTGAAATGACTGGATTAGGACATGTTGCTACGAATGGGTCTAGAAATAGTTGGATTAAAAAGTTGAAAGAGGTTCAGGAAAAGGGGTTAATTATTTGTGCAGCAAGTCAGACAATTTACGGTCGTTTGGATCCACTGGTTTATTCTAATGGAAGAGATATTTTAGCTACCGGAGCCATATTTTTAGAAGATATGTTAGCTGAAACAGCATTGGTAAAACTTGGCTGGATTTTGGGACATGAAGATTGGGCGAAGAATAAAGAACTTGTTAAAGAAAAAATGTTGGAGAATATTTCTGGAGAATTGAATAATCGATTGGAGAATTGATTTTAAAACAAGTTTAGAGAAAAGTTTAAATATGTGTTATCACATAAATAAGTATGGTAAACATGACATTATCTATTCCAGAAGGATTGCAATTAAGAATGAAAAAGTTTTCTGAAATACGATGGAGTGAAGTAGTTAGAAAAGCAATTGAGCAGAGAGTTAGCGATTTAGAAGTTATGGATAAAATTGCGTCAAAGAGCAAACTTACTATGAAAGATGTAGAAGAGCTAAGCAAAAAAATAAAAAGATCTGCCTCTTCAAAGTTTAATGAATATCGTAATTGATACTAATATTTTTATTGCTGCTTTGATAAAAGACGGAAAAATTAGGGAGATTATAACTCAATCAAAAGATAATCTTCTCTTCCCTTATTTTGAGTTCGAAGAGATACAGAATAATAAAACCGAGATAATAAGGAAATCTTGTTTGTCTGAGAGAGAATTTAATATTCTTTTTTTAAGATTGCTTAATTATGTTAAGATTGTTCCTTCAGATATAATTATTAATTTTAGAGAAAAAGCAAAACAAATAATGGATAATATCGATGTGGATGATTCTGTTTTTATTGCAACTGCTTTGGCTTTTGATTCTTGTATTTGGAGTGATGATAAACATTTTAAAATGCAAGAAAGTGTTCGAGTTTTAACTACTAAAGAGATGATGGGGAGATTAGGATAAATTAATTAAACGACTTTTTCTAATAATTCTTATGATAATAGACACTCACGCGCATCTTGAAATGTGTGAAAATACTAAAGAAGTAATTAAGAATGCTAAAGATATTTTAATTGTTGCTTCCGGAGTTGGTTTTGAATCAAATAAACTTGCTTTAGAACTTTCTAAAAAATTCTCAAATGTTAAAACTAGTTTTGGAATGTATCCAACTGATGCAATCAAACTCTCTAAGAATGATTTAGAAAATGAGTTTAAGTTTATCGAGTATAATAAGGATAAGATTGTCGCAATTGGTGAGGTTGGAGTTGATTTGAAAGAATCTGAAGATTTAGAAAAACAAAAAGAAATTTTTATTCGGATTATTCAATTGGCTAAAAAAATAGACAAACCTTTGATTGTTCATTCAAGGAAAGCAGAAAAAGAAGTTGTTGAAATTTTAGAAGAAGAGAGTTGTAAACGTGTTGTTATGCATTGTTTTTCTGGAAATTTTAAGTTAGTTAAAAAAATTGTTGAAAATGGTTGGTTTCTGAGTATTCCGACTTCAGTTAAGCGGAGTGAACATTTTCAGAAGGTTGTAAAAGAAGTTCC
>CAYLLQ010000037.1:0-7806 GCA_964384935.1 Candidatus Woesearchaeota archaeon
AGTTGTTTCCCTTTTGGGTATTAAAATGTCAAAGAAAAAGAAGAGATTCTAGATTAGTATACTTCTTTTCTCAAGCCAATCAAATATTTCAAATGTCTTAGTCCGTCTTTTAATGGTCTAAGTTTTGATTTACCTTCCCTATTTCTGTAAGTTATATCTATCTCCTTTATCTTTAGGTTCTTTGCTTTAACTAACAATTCAGAGGAGAATTCCATTCCTGTTTCTTTTAGTTTCATCTCTTCTAACGTTGATTTTCTTGTTGCTATGAATCCAGTACAGACCTCTTTTGTTCGTAAGCCGTTTAATCTTAACAATAATCTTATTCCTGGGTTTCCTAGATATTTGTGTAAAAAAGGCATTGCTCCTCTTTCCATTTTTGAATTGAATCTGTTTCCTAGAACCAAATCATTTTCTTTTAAGTTGTCTAAGAATGATGGTATTTCATTAAAGTCATAACTTCCATCTGGGTCCGCCATTATAATTATTCCGTTATTTGAATTCTTTATCCCGGTAAGATAAGCATTGCCGTAGCCTTTCTTCGGTTCTTGAATTAGGGTTACGTTTTTAGATTTAGCAATTTGAGGGCTTCTATCTGTAGAGCCATTGTCAATAACAATTATCTCAGTATTTAGATTATTTAGTTTAGAAATAGCTTTTATTTTATCTATACTTTTTCCTAAACCCTCTTCTTCATTAAGACAAGGAAGTAAGATTGAAATGTTTGTATTTTCCATAGTCTAGTTATAGTAGGTAAGATTAAAAATGTTTTTATAGTTTATTAGTTGTGTGTGTTTATGATTAGTTTAATTATCGGACTGGCATTTTTGATTTTGCAGTTTTCATTTATTTTCAAATTTGAGGATTCTCGAAAGGGTTTCTTTTATCTCTCGGGTATTTTATTTGCTTTTTACTTATTTTCTTCTTTTATTTTGCAGTTATTTGGATTGTTCAATTATCCGATATTTTTATTTTTTAATCTCTTTTTTACCGTGGCTTTGTTTTTCTTTTTTAGAGGTAAATATAATTTTAAGAAAATTGACTGGATTTTTCTTTTGCTTGTTGTCTTTTTATTTGTGGGCTTTTATCAGGTTCATTATAACTTTGATGGAGTTGTTACGACTTCAACTACCGGTTACCAATCTGTTGAGAGTTTTTCTTATTCTTATCCGTATTTCTCAGATGAATGGGCGAATGTTGCACTTTCAGATTATTCTCTGAAGTCTGGAGGTTTGGCTTCTGTTAATCCTCTTTGGCCCCAAGATAGCTTTCTTGATTTAGAAGTGGCGTTTCATTCCTTTAGTTCTGGAATATTTTTATTTCTTGGTTTAAATCCATTGACAGATTATGTTAAAGTCGGATTATTTTTTAGTTTGTTTAATTGTATCTTATTTTATTTTTTATTAAGGTCGTTTAAAGTTGATAAGATTTATTCGGGGGTTTCTACCTTTTTGTTTTCTTTAATCTTGAATGGAGCTAATTTGCCTGGTACGTGGTATTTTATTCCAATTACTTTGGGAATTTCTTCTTTCCTGATTAGTCTTTATTTCCTTAATGAAAATGATTTAAAGAAAAGCATTTTATCTTCTGTTTTAATCTTGTTTTTTTATCCCCCTCTTTTTGTATTTTATCTTCCGCTTATTTTGTTTTACGCTTATGAAAATAAGAACTTAAAGAAAAATATGTCCAAATTCCTTGGAATTTGTGTTTTTGTGTTTTTGTTGTTACTAGTTCCAATTTTTATTCATGGGCAGTCTAATTTTATTAGCTATATTTGGGGTAAACTGTTCTACGGGACTTTTACTTCTGGAGCAATACCTCATTTTTCTTTTTGGAGAATTATCCCTTTGGTTAGTTTGTTTTTCTTTCCTTTTGGATTTTATCATTTGTACTTGAAGAGGAGATGGCTTTTAGCTCCACTTGTTGTTGGAGTTATTTATTGGGTTTTGTACTCTTTTGTTTTTTGGAGATTTATTATTGAGTATGAAAGGCTAGTTTACTTTACTTCTTTTTATGTTGTTTTTATTTCTGGAATTGGAATTTCTTATTTAGATGGTTCTTTGTTGAAGTCGTTTAGCAATTATAAAAAGTATTTCAAGATTGTGTTGATTATTCTTTTTGTTTTACTTGCATTTAATTCTTTTAGATTTGAGAGAACTTCTGACTGGAAAAGTTTGAAATTGTATTCTGTTAATGGAGATGTTTTTGACCCAGCCTCCCCTGTAAATAGCTACCTTGTTTATGATGATTTGAGAATATTCGCAAATATTTCTAGAGAGAAGTTTTTAGCTCCTCCCTGGAAAGGTTTGGTTATTGGAGTTGCTACGGGGAATTATCCTTTAGAAACAAAACCCGCTACTGTTACTGTGAGAAAATATCCGTATTTGCAATTTATGAATTTAGACTGTTACGAAAAAACTATTGTAGCAAATAATTTTGGATTAAAGTATGTTTATTCTGTTCCTTTTGAGTGCGAGAATTTTAAATTAGTTGATAGTTCTAGAGAAGGTTTTGGGCTGTATCTTGTCAAATAATATTTTTATTTTTTCTTTTTTGAAGTTGTTTTAGTCACTTTGAAATTACAATATAATCGAAATATTTATAAATATGTTACTCTTGTATTTTTGTATGAAAGGTATTCAAGAAGTTTTTTTGTATCTCGGAAAAGATGGATTTTCTTATTCGTCTCCTCAAGATTTGAGAGAAGCAAATGAAGCGTGGAAAAGAGACAATCTTAAATATATCGCTAAGGATGGTTCACTTCATCCAGACATGGAAAGTGTTAGACTTGTAAATCAACGTCATCTAATAGATAACCCCCCCATGCCAACATTAAAGATGCACGAGAATTTTTCTTTAGTTGATAGTTCTAGTGAGGGTTTTGGGTTGTATGTTGTTGAAGGTTTTTAATTGAGAATAAAAGTTACTTTTCAAAAAAGTTTGGATTTTCTTGATGGACTATTTTTAAATAATCTAATAAGGTGATGCTGTTTTCACAGGGAGGTTGAGTGGGGCATTCTTTGCATCCTTCTAAATTACCCGGATGATATTCTCTTGTTGCACAATAATTCCAGAAGCAATCTCTTCCCGGATTATCAATTAAATGCCCTAACATCTCTCTGGTTAAATCTCTTCTGGTAGTTCCTGTTGGTGGAGTGTCTAAGCCAATAATGTTCATTTTATTAAAATAAAATTTCAGTATAAAAAGGTTTGTAATTTTGTAGAAAATTAATTTATACGCAAAGCCTAATTTTAGAGAAATTTATATATTCTTATTTCTTAAATATATTATGTCTAATCCTGTGGTGATGCTAGCGGAGAAGTTGGTTAAAGATTTGAAACCGTTTTCTAAGAAAATTGAAATTGTGGGAAGTATTCGTAGAAAAGAGGAAAATCCTCGAGATATTGATATTGTTTTAATTCCTAAAAATAAAGAAAAGTTGGAAGAGTTTATGAGAACAAAAGGAAAGTATATTCAAGGAGGGGAGCACGAATCTACTTGGAAGATTAGAGGATTTTCCAGCTCGGGATTATCCAAAGTACGTAGTTTTTGGTGTAAAGTTGAATTATATTACACAAATGAAGAAGAATGGGGCGCTGAACTAGTTGCTTATTCATCGAGGAAAGGAGCGGGGGATTGGTTTAAGAATTATTGCAAAGAAAAAAGGTTTGAAATTAACTCAGCACGGTTTGTTTAAAGGGAAGAAGAAAATTGCGGGAAAAACGGAAAAAGAAATTTATTCTGCTTTGGGTAGAAAATTGAAAAGGCCAGAAAATAGATAATTATTTCTGCTCGCTTACGTGAAATTTATGTTCTATCTCTGTTTGTAGTTTGTCTAAAGAACTGTTAACGGCATTTGAAAGTTTCCAGTCTGTATCTTTTGATTTAAAATATTTGTTTCCAACTCTTAGTGTAAAGTCTACGGAATATTTTTTGCTTTTACCATCTTTTTCGTATTCTTTTATTAGAACATTTAGAGAGAAGTCGTTCTTTATTTGTCGTTCTATTTTGTTTAGTCTCTTTTCTACTAGTTTATTAACAATTGATTGATCTTCTTCTGTCAACTGGTTTATTCCGTTAATCTCTAACTCTTTTTTCATAGGTATATTTATATTTCCAAGTTTATTAATATTTCCATGAAACTTAATATTCGGCTTCATCCTGGAAGTTCTCAGGAAAAGATAGAAAAATTAACAGATTTGAGTTATGAACGTCGCTCGACGTACCCCGAAGTGCGGAGTATTGGGTTATGGATTAAGGAAAAACCTATTGAGGGTAAGGCTAACGAATCTTTGGTTAAGAGTTTAAGAAAGTATTTTAAAGGGAAGGAGATTAAAATTATCTCTGGATTAAAATCTAGGAATAAAATTGTTGAGATAAAATGACAAAAACTTGTGAAGGATGTGGGGCAAAATGTTGCAAACATGTAGCTATAGAAATAGATACTCCGACTAGCTTATCGGATTTCGAGGATATTAAATGGTACGTTGCTCATAAGAATGTTAATGTTTTTGTAGATGAAGATTATCAATGGCATGCTGAATTTTTAACCCCTTGTGAACATTTAGGAGAAAATAATTTGTGTGGAGTTTATGAAAAAAGACCGCAAATTTGTAAAGATTATAATCATGACGAATGTATCTTCCACAACGAAGGAGAGTATATAGAGAAGTACACATTTAAGACAATTGAAGATGTGGAGAAATATATCAAAGATGTTTTTGATAAGGGGGAGCATGTTATTGTAGATTACGAAGAAGCGGATGAAGAAGAGAGTGAGGATGATGGAGAAGAAGACGAAGATGATGGGGAAGTGGAAGAAGAATAATCTATTACTTGTTCATCAATTATATAAACTATGATTCTTATTTTAAAATATGAAATATGAATTTGCAGACGATTTGCAGAAAATAGCTGAAGACATTTCTATAATATTATTTCCACATGTTCAATTGGATAGAATAAAATGTCTTAGAAGCTATGGAACTTCTTCTAGGGGAACGATTGCCCGATGTCATGCACTTGGAAAACTAATGCAAAAGGCAATGGGAGTGAGAGCATTTTATGCGTTAGAGTTTTTAGTTGAAAGGTTTGAGAAACTTTCGGATGAAGAAAAAATTAAAACAATTATCCACGAGTTGATGCATATTCCAAAAACTTTCGGAGGGGGATTTAAACATCATGACGTTGTTACAAGGAAAAATGTGGATATTCTGTATAAAGTTTATTTAGATAAAAAAAGAGAACAGAGTGGAGAAATTGGAAGTAAGAATGAGAGTAGAGGTTGGTGGTAAAATTTATAAACTATAGAATTTATAACAATTATAACAAATATATTTAATATAAAATGGAAACAACTACAATTGCAGTAACAAAGGAAGTAAGAGATAAGATAAATGAGTTTGGAATGAGGGGGGAGACTTTTTCGGATATTCTTGAAAGACTTTTGAAAAGTGCAAATCAAAGATTATTGCATGATCTTTTAATGAATAGCGAAGGATTTATCTCAATTGATGAAGCAATAAAAAGACATAAAGAAAAATGGCCATCGAAGTAGAGATTGTCGAAGAACTTTATGAAGAAATTGAGGAAAAATTTGGAGGAAAGGCAGATGAAGTTTTTAGTTTGATTAAATCTTTAGAACAATCCCCAAATAAAGGAAAACTTCTAGGGAATATTGGAGGAATTTTAATCAAAGAATTAAGGTATAAATCTTTTAGGATTTATTTTGTTATAGATGGATTTAAGTTAAGGATATTTAATGGAAATGCTTTAAATAATTTATTAATAAAATTTGTTAAAATGTCTAATAAAAAAGAGCAACAGAAGTCCATTGAAGAGATTAAAAAAATTTTAAGAAATTTGGGTGAAGAGGGGTTCTAGATTTTGGAAAATAGCTAAAAAATGAAAATATCTTTAAAAAATAAAAACAAGAAAATCGTCTTAGATGTAGATAATTTAAATTTGTTTGGAAAGGTTATTGGTTTAATGTTTACTCGTCGGGAAAATGCTAAAGCTTTGTTGTTTGATTTCAAACACGACTGCAATTTTTCAATTCATTCTCTTTTTGTTTTCTTTCCTTTTCTTGCAATTTGGATTAATGGTAAGGGAGAAATTGTAGAAAAAAGAATAATTTCGTCATGGAAACTTAGTGTTAATCCAAAAGATAAATTTTCTAAGTTAATCGAAATACCAATTAATCGACGGTATTCTAATACTCTTAAACAATTTTCTTAATCGTATTCTGTCACCGACGGGTTTTGCAAAACATTTATAAACATCCTTGAGTTTTATATTCGATAGGGTGGGGATAGATTCCCCTTATATTAACAAAAAGGAGGTAAAAAATGGGAAAAGTAATTTTAAAGAATGCTATCACAAGAAAGGCAGGTCATCTTTACTACGTTGATGGTGCTGGTAATGTTTGTGAAGCAGTAATGGCTAGAGGCGGTAAGAAGAAGAAAAAAGCTGTTAAGAAGGCTGTTAAAAAGAAAAGACTTTAAGCTTTCTAGTTTCTTTTATTTTTTTATTTTATAATTTTTCTGAGGTTGATTCGGGGGTTACATTTTTATTTCGGAATATTTAAATAGCAGATTAATCTATACTTCTTATGGTTGAGTTTATTGCAAATATTGCGTTTTATCCCCTTGCTGGAATACCTTTGCTTGCATATGGGGGAATGTTAACTTTTCTTTTTTTATTAATTACTGCTTATGCGGGTTATAAAGTTTCTAAAGGAGAGGCTAAGTTGTCGACGCATAAAACTCTTGTAGGAATTTCTTTGTTGTTGGCTTTTTTCCACGGCTTGGTTGGTATTTTTTCGTTTTGGTAAAAATATAAAAAGTGTTGGTAGTATTCTATTCTATGGTAACGGTTTTAGGAATTGAATCAACTGCACATACTTTTGGAGTAGGAATTGTTCGTAACGGAAAGATTCTTGCAAATAAAAAAAATATGTATACTACCGAGAGTGGGGGGATTATCCCTAATGAAAGTGCAAAGCATCATTTCAATTGTAAACATGAGATTTATTTTGAAGCTTTAGATGAAGCTGGAATTAAGGAAGATGAAATTGATGTGATTGCTTTTTCTCAGTCTCCAGGTTTAGCTCCGTGTTTGGTGGAAGGAATGCGATTTGCTAAAGAACTCTCAGAGAAATTAAAGAAGCCAGTTGTTGGAGTAAATCATTGTATTGCTCATTTGGAAATTGGAAATCTGACTGGAGCAGAAGATCCGGTTATGCTTTATGCGTCTGGAGCAAATACACAGATAATTGCCTACGCTGCTGGAAAGTATAGAGTTTTTGGAGAGACTTTGGACTTGGGTGTTGGAAATTTTATTGATACTTTTGCAAGAACTACTGGAATTGGTTTTCCTGGAGGTCCGGCTATTCAAAAACTTGCCGAGAATTCTAAAAACTATTTGGAACTTCCTTATACTGTTAAGGGAATGGATGTTGCGTTTTCTGGAATTCAGACTAAATTAAAACAGATGTTTGAATCGGGTTCCTCCAAGGATGACTCTGGTGAGCCTAGGTATAAACTGGAAGATTTAGCGTTTAGTTTGCAGGAAACTGTTTTTGCTATGTTGGTTGAAACTGCTGAAAGGGCTTTGGCTCATACAGGAAAAAAAGAGTTATTACTTGGAGGAGGAGTTGCGTGTAATTCTCGGTTGCAAGAAATGTGTAGAATAATGTGCGAAGAAAGAGGATGTAAATTCTTTGTTCCTGAAAGAAGTTTGTTGGTTGATAATGCTGCTATGATTGCTTATCTTGGAGAGATTATGTTTAAGGCAAAGGCCAATGTTTT
>CAYLLQ010000038.1:0-2143 GCA_964384935.1 Candidatus Woesearchaeota archaeon
TTTTTTGTGGTTGCCAAAAGGCTTTTAAACCAATTACAACATAATTTCATATGCCAAAAGTAAGAATAAAATTAAACAGTACAGACATCAATGTTTTGAATACTATTTGTGAATCTATTAAAAGTGTTGCTAAAAAATCAGGCACTCCAATTAGTGGTCCTATTCCTCTTCCTACAAAAAAGTTCAAGATTACAACAAGAAAATCTCCGTGTGGTTCTGGAAGCGCTACCTTTGATAATTTCGAAATGAGAATCCATAAAAGACTAATCGACCTTCCAGCAAAAGAATCAGTTTTGCACCATATCATGAAAATGCAATTCCCAAAGAATGTTAACATTAAGATTGAAATGAAAGATTAATTCTCTAACTAGTTCCGATATGATATTTATTCAAATACACATTTATTTAAAAATAAAAAGGATATTATTACAAAATGGAGAGATATCTCGATATTTTAAAGAGGATTCTTAATGAAGGTGTTCGTAAAAAAAATAGAACTGGAATAGATACCATTGCGATTGCGGGTGCAATGTTTGAACATGATATGAAAGATGGATTCCCCTTATTAACAACAAAAAAAGTTCCGTATAAAAATGTGCGTTCAGAAATGGAATTTTTTGTAAGGGGATTAACAGATAAAAAGTGGTTACAAGAAAGAGGAAATCCGATATGGAATCAATGGTGTAGCCCGGAAAAAGTTCCATATGGGCATGATCCAGAAACAAAGGCGAAGATGATGGATGAAAGAGATCTCGGTCCAGTTTATGGTTGGCAATGGAGGCACTTTGGAGCAGAATATGTTGGATTTGATAAAGATTACACGGGGCAAGGAGTTGACCAATTGTCTAATTTAGTAAGAACACTCAAAAGTAACCCCTCCGATAGAAGAATGATTGTAACTGCCTGGAATCCATCCGATTTATCTAAAATGGCTCTACCTCCCTGTCATCATACATTTCAAGTAACAGTAGATGAACAAAGATTAAATTTAATATGGATGCAGAGATCGGTTGATTCTGCACTTGGACTTCCTTTTAATATAGCGAGTTATGCAACACTACTTCACCTCCTTGCAAGAGAAACAGGATTAGAGGAAGGGAAATTAGTTGGTCAGCTGGCAGATACACACCTCTATGTTAATCACCTTGATGGAATAGAAGCACAACTAGAAAGAAGTCCAAGACAACTTCCAACAATTAAAACATCTCCATTTAAAACAATATTTGATTGGAATCATGAACAGACGGCACTGGATGGATATGATCCTCACCCCGCAATTAAATTCCAAATAGCAGTATAAAATGTTAACAATAATCGCAGCAATATCGAAGGATAGAGTGATTGGAAAAGATGGAAAGATTCCTTGGCATATCCCCGAAGATTTGAAAAGATTCAGAGAATTAACTGTTGGGCATCCAGTAATAATGGGGAGGAAAACTTTTGAATCTATCGGAAGGCCTCTCCTCCGAAGAACAAATATTGTTATAACTTCTAATGGAAACTTGCCTGGAGTTATTACTTGTAAAAATATAGAGGAGGCACTGGCACAAGCAAAAGAATTAGATTCGGATAGATATATTATCGGGGGGCAAAGAGTGTATGGAGAAACGATAGTTCTTGCAGATAAATTAGAGATTACAGAGGTTCATGGAGATTATGAAGGAGATACATTTTTTCCAAGGATAGATTCTAAAGACTGGGAGGTATCCTTAAGACAAGAACGCAAAGAGTGTTCTTTTGTAACTTATATGAGAAAAAAATGAAACCACAAACAATAAAAATACGCTCAACGAAGTTATATGAAATGAGTATGTTTACATGGATGGGATCATGCAACAAATAGAATAATATGAGAGGAAAAATATTTTTAATTGAAGGAACAGATGGTTCTGGGAAAGCAACGCAATCCAAAAAATTGTTGGATAGATTAAATTCAGAAGGAACCCCCTGTCAAGTAATGAGCTTTCCTCAATATGATACCCCTACTGGAAGAATTATAGGACAATGTTATCTAGGAAAGGCAAGAGAAGATTGGTCCGGAGAAGGTGCTTGGTTTGGAGAAGCAGATAAACTAGATCCAAAAATTGCTTCACTTTATTACGCCATAGATAGATTTGCAGCTTCGGAAAAAATAACTAGAACT
>CAYLLQ010000038.1:2243-7034 GCA_964384935.1 Candidatus Woesearchaeota archaeon
ATACAGGAAGGAAATAATTTAATTCTTGATAGGTATTATCCTTCTAATATGGCGCATCAAGGAGGGAAAATAAGAGACCCTAAAGAAAGAGAAGAATTATTTAGTTGGTTAGAAAAATTGGAATTTGAATTATTGGGAATCCCTAGAGAAGATCTAACAATCTTTTTACATATGCCCACAGATGTGGCGGTTGAATTAAGAAAAAGAAGAGATTTAAAAAATGGAACAATACAAAATTACGATGGCCACGAAACAAATATTGGTCATTTAAGAAGAGCAGAAGAAACATACATGCAATTAGCAAAAAAATATGGATGGGAAATGATTTCCTGTGCTCCAGATGGAACAATAGATACTCTAAGAAGCTTAGAAGATATCCATGAAGAAGTATATGCTAAAATTAGAGCAAGGCTTAATCTTTAAATATCTCATCTTAACACTCCATTCGAAAACATTTTTAAATTACCTTCTCATCAACTTTCTATAAAAGAGAGAAAATGGAAGATTCAAGAAAAACAAAACTTGCAAAGCTCGTAATAACTCATTGTTTGGATGTAAAGCCAGGTCAAAATATCGTCGTCTCTGGCTCCACTGAAGCAGAAGAATTTATCGAAGAGTTATACAAACAAATGATATTAGCAAAGGCAAATCCTCTAATAAAATTGTCTCCCAAAAATACCGATTATTTTTTCTTCAAAAACGCAAATAAAGAGCAATTAAAAAAATTTCCAAAACATTGGCTTGAAGCAGTTAAAGGTTCAGATTCTTATATAACAATCGATACTACATTTAACACACGTCAACTTTCAAGTTGCGATCCAAAAAAGATTGCATTAAGAATGAAAACATTAGACAAGATAGAAACACACATTTACAACAGCGGTAAAATGAAAAATTTAATTGTCACTTATCCTTGTCTTGCACACGCTATAGAGGCAGATATGTCTTTAGATGAATGGAAAGATTTTGTTTACTCCTCATGTTTAATTGATTGGAAAAAGTTTGCAAAAAAATATGAAAGAATAGCAAAACACTTTCACAAAGGAGAAGAAGTTCATTTAATTGGAGAGAATGTCGATTTAAAATTTTCAATAAAAAATAAAAACGCACTATTAGAAGACGGAAAAGAAAACATGCCTGGAGGAGAGATTTACATGGCACCAATAAGAAATAGTATGAACGGCTGGATAAAATTTGAGTTCCCTGCAATCTACAATGGCAATGAAATACTAGATATCTCTCTAAAATTCAAAGATGGAAAAGTAATAGAAGCAAATGCATCAAAAAATAAAAAGGTTCTTTTACAAGCAATAAGTACAGATAAAAATTCTGGATATATAGGAGAATTTGGAATCGGAATAAATCCTGGAATAAAAAGATACACAAAAAATCTCATGTTCGATGAGAAGATGGAAGGAACAATTCACCTTGCACTAGGAATGGCTTACAAAGAAAATGGCGGAGGAAACGACTCTGAAGTTCACTGGGACATTGTCAAAGACATGCGAAAAAGCAAAATAGTTCTAGATGGAAAGGTAGTTCAAGAAAACGGTAAGTGGAAAATATAATTATTTCTTAAATATCTCGTCTAACGTCTTTCTACTCACTTCTTTACTTGAACATTTAAAACATATATCTCTACCTGTAGAAGAATCAATTTTCAAAAATTCAGAATCAAATAATCCTCCACAGGAAAAACATCTCTTTAAACAGCTCTCACAAATATTCTCTCCGCTAAATTCCATAACTTTCATATGAGATTTACACTTAAACTTTCCACATTTAGCACAACGAGCAGCACATTTATCACAAATCTTCTTTCCACAACTAGCACATATTTTTTTCAAACAAGTTTTACAAAAAATTTCATTGCAAGAACCACATCTTTCTCCACAATTTCTACAAGTTAAATGGCCAGAAGAACAAAGAATAATCTCATTTAATTTAGAATTGCAAGAATCACAAGAAAAATCCGAAGCTTTATTTTCCAACGGGTTAAAATCAAAATGAACAATTCTTCCTGTTAAATCATTTTTAAAAAAAAGTTGACAAGAATAGATTGGATAATATACAATCGTGGTATTCATTAATTTAGTTTTAACGTTAAGACTGTGTTTTTGAACTTCGTCTCTAATACAAAACTCTTCCTCTTTCTTTAACTTTTCCAATTCGGGATTATTTTCTAAGTTTAAAATTTCCTGTTTAACCTTCGCAATTTTATCTACTTCAGAACCTTTTTCTTCTAAATCATTTAATCTTTTTTTTGCCTTCTCTAAAGCACCAGTAAATTCCTTAATATGATTTTCATAATGTTGCTTAACTCTTTCAATTTCTTTATTTACAACTTCCTGTAAATTTTGACTAACCGATTTTAATTTTGGCTCTAATAAAAAATTCAGCTCTTCTTTCGCTATTTTATAAAAGTCCTGAATATTTTCAAAGGAAATATCTCGCTTTTTACCCTCGATAACTTTGTATTTTTCTAAATCAAACTCAACTACTTTCCCCTCTTTAACAAAAACAGAATTCATAGCTTGTTCTTTATCATTCAAATATTGAAAATTAGTAATGAACGAGAATCTTACTAAAAAATTATTTTCAATTTTCTTTGTCAAATTTGTAATCTTGCAATTTTTTAAAGTAAATCTTTTTTCTATTTCTTCCTTAAAGTTTGGTTCAAATTCAATCTTAAGTAAAGTTGTCTGCCCTCTTCCTTCGAGATAATCATTTATTGCTTTTAACAAAAAACTTCCAGAAGACAAGAGTTCTGTATCTGAAGAAAGAAACAATTTTTCAAATACAAATTTGTACGGACCAATTCTTCCGCAGAATTTTTCAAAACCCTCTGGAATATTTCTTACAGATAAAACATTATTAACAAAAATAACCTCACATTTTAGGCTCTCAAAAAATTTTGAAACAAAATTTTTTATTCTATCCGTTTCACTGCTCATTTTCTCCTAATGCCTCCCGAGTATAATCTTTTTCTTTTTCATAATCCTCAATTCCTTTTTTAATAATATTACTAATTTTATTTATTTCAGAAGAGAACATATCTAGATTATTTTTAGAATCAATAAAACAATTCATCAATCTTTCTTCTATCTTACTTCTTCCACTTTCTCCTTCCTCATCTAATCCTAAATTAAATAGGATAATTGGGAGTTCACCAATAACTAATCCCACACAACACATTTTATTTATAATCAAATCAACAACGTACTCTTCCATTGTATGTTTCGTCGCTAAACTATAAATATTCATGTCGTGTTTCTGCCCAATTCTATCCAACCTACCAATCCTTTGTTCAACAGACATCGGATTCCACGGAAGATCGTAGTTAATCAAATTCTCACAAAACTGAAAATTCAAACCTTCGCAACCAGTTTCGGTACTAATCATAATATTCGCTGATTCTTTGAATTCCTTAATCCTTTTTGTCTTTTCTTCTCTATCTAAACCACCCATAAATTCTATTACTTTCAAATTATAAGGACGTAATTTTTCTGCAATATACTGCAACGTCGTAGGATGTTTTGTATAAATAAGAGTTTTAGAATCTGGCCTTTCTTTGATGATATCTTCAACTATTTCAATTAACTTATTCATTTTAGAATCCACTGTCAATGTTTTGTACTCTTCCAAAATTTGTCGCGCAATTTCTTTTGTTTTCCCGTGATATCTATCGTCATCAATTATTCTAGTCAAGGATTCAATAGCTGATCTTGAAGAACTGGTTATTTTAGGCAGAATAGCAAAAACAATTAGCCGTCCATTAATCTGTGTACCATTTGCTGCAAAGTACTGCGTCTTCAACAAATCGCAAATAGCATTATAAATATTCAACTCTTTTTGAGTGGGTTCTACCGCAATAACACGAGGAATTCTTTTTTTATATTCAATTCCAATTTGACTTCTAATTCTTCGAACCATAACTTCCTGTAATCTACTTCTAAGTTCTTTTGGATTCAAAGGATATCTTTTATTCCCTCTATTTAAGAACTTTTTTCTAAACTCCTTAATTGTCCCAAGATGCCCCCTTTTTAATAAATGTAAAAGATTATACAATTCCAATAAATCATTTTGAAATGGAGTAGCTGTTAAAAGTAAAAATCTTTTCTTCTGAAGTCTATCTACAAATTTCCATCTAATTGTGTTTCTTGCTTTGAGTTTATGTGCCTCATCAACAATTAAAATATCCCAAGAGATTTCATGAGCTTTGGAATGCTTAAACTTCCTTTCTTCAGAATTATAAATTTTAACTCGGTCAATAGAAGCAATAACAAAATTTGCTTGATCCCAATTTGTCTCGTCTTCGATAATTGTAAAATCTAATTCAAATTTTTCTTTTAACTCTGCAACCCACTGGTCTACTAAAGACGGCGGAGCAAGAATCAAAGCCTTTTTTACAAGACCCCTCATGATACACTCTTTCAAAACTATTCCAGTAGTAATCGTCTTCCCCAAACCAACCTCATCCGCAAGCAAAGCAGAACCGTTCAAATCCCTAAGAATGCTCAAAGCCCCTTCTGTTTGATGAGGCAAATGATACTCCAAATTTTTCTTAATAATATCATAAGACAAAAGCTCATTTATTTCTGTCTCTTTTGAAATCTCTTCTGCTTCAACTTTTAAATTCAAAACCTCTTCAGATTCAAACTCCTGCTTATCCAATTTATCAAATAAGAGCTCATCGTCATCTGAAAAAGATGAATTAATTATTATATCAACCATCTTTAGTCTAGGAAATTTTTTAGTTTTTTAAATATAATACTTCAAATAGGATTAGTT
>CAYLLQ010000039.1:0-7029 GCA_964384935.1 Candidatus Woesearchaeota archaeon
TAAAGGAAAAGAAGGAAGAATCAGAAAAAATTTAGCAGGTAAAAGAGTAAACTACTCGGCTCGTTCAGTTATTTCTCCAGATCCATCTTTAGATATCAACGAAGTGGGAGTCCCTTACGAAATTGCTGAAATAGTTACTGTAGCTGAAACTGTTACTGATTTGAATATGGAAAAATTAAAATCTTTAGTAAGACAAGGAGAAAAATATCCAGGGGCAAATTATATTATTAGACCAGACGGAAAGAGAAAGAAAATTACTGAAGAGTTGAAAGAAGAAATAATTTCTGAATTAGAACCTGGATACAAAGTTGAGAGACATCTTCAGGACGGAGATATTGTTTTATTCAACAGACATCCCTCACTTCATAGAGGAAGTTTAATGGCACATTTCGTAAAGGTTCTTCCGTGGAGAACATTCAGATTACATCCTGCAGCAACATTCCCTTACAACGCAGATTTTGATGGAGATGAAATGAATATTCATAGTCCTCAAACAGAGGAAGCAAGAGCTGAAGCAAAAATGTTATTAGATGTTAAACAAAATTTAATCTCTCCAAAAAATAATACAAACTTCTTAGGAACTAAAGCAGATTCAATTACTGGAGGATATTTATTGGGACTATCAGAATTGACTAATGCAGAAGCTAACCAGATATTGTATTCATCTGGAATCGACGAACAGTTCACAAAGAAAACGGTTTCGGGAATGGAAATTTTTTCTAAGATTCTTCCAAAAATTGATTTTAAGAATGACGCTATGACAATTAAGAATGGGCAGTTTGTTAGCGGAGTAATAAACAAAACTGCTTTTGCAGAAGAAGATGGAGAATTAATTAAAGAACTAGATAGAGAAGTTGGAAGATTCGAAACAATCCGAACTTTGAAAAAAGTTTTCGATTTAGGTACAAATTATCTAACACGAAGAGGAATTACAATTTCAGTTGAAGATTTAGATTTGGATCAAAGTGTAATTGACGAAGGAGATGTCGTTATTAAAAAAGCTGAAAAGAGAGCTGAAGAAATACTTGAATCCTATAGAGACGGGACATTAGAAATAATCCCGGGTAAAACTAGAGAAGAATCAAGAGAAATAAAAGTATTACAAGCACTAAATGAAGTTAGAACAAAGATTGGTGCAATTGTAAAAGAAAAATTCCCTTCAACAAATCCGGTTAGTCATATGATTAAATCTGGTGGTGGGGGAAATATCCTTAACATTACACAGATGGCATGTTGTGTAGGTCAACAGGCATTTATGGGTGGAAGAATTGGAATTGGTTATGCCGATAGAACATTATCTTTCTTTGAAAGAGGAGATTTATCTCCAGTTGCAAGAGGATTTATCCATAGTCCATTTATTAGAGGATTGAGACCAGATGAATTTTTCTTCCAGGCAATTACTGGAAGAGACTCACTTATGGATACAGCATTAAGAACTCCAAAGTCAGGTTATTTATACAGAAGACTAGCTAACGCTCTTCAAGATATTAGAATAGAATACGACGGAACGGTTAGAGATAGCGGAAATAGAATAATCCAATTCAAGTTCGGAGACGACGGAAAAGATGTTACAAGATTACACTTGAAAAATAGTCAAGCTGATTTCGGAGAGGCAATTGGTTTAGTTACCGCGCAATCATTTGGTGAATCATCTACTCAGATGGTATTAAATACATTCCATATGGCAGGAGTAGCGGAAATGCAGGTTACAACAGGTTTACCAAGATTAATTGAAATCTTCGACGCTAGAAAGAAACCATCTTCACCAAAAATGGAAATTCATTTAAATAAAGATTTCAATAACGAGACAGATGCTAGATCTTTTGCAGAGAAAATTAAAGAAGTTACACTTAAAGAAATTGCTTCAGAAGTTAATCTAGATTTCAGTGATAAGAAGATAGAAATTATTATTGACAAAAATGGATTGAAACAAACCCATACTTCAATTAAAAAGGTTGTTGAAAGATTAAATGATTTGGGCTTCAAAGTAAAAGAAGGTCCTGAATCAATAAAATTGAATGCAGCAGAGTATAATTTTAAAGAAATTTATAAACTTAAAGAAAAATTAAAGAGTACAATAATTTCTGGAATAAAAGGAATTTCACAAATTCTTGTCGCTAAGAAAGGTGCAGATTATGTAATAATTACTTTAGGTACTAATTTGGAAGAAATGTTAAAGCTAAAAGAAGTAGATGTAAATAAAATTACTTCAAATGATTTACATGAAGTTTCAGAAGTTTTAGGAATAGAAGCTGCAAGACAAACAATCATGAATGAAGTTAAAGAAGTTTTGAATAGTCAGGGAATTGATATTAATATAAGACACTTAAAATTAATCTCGGATGCTATGTGTAATACTGGAGAGGTCAAAGGAGTAACAAGAATGGGAATTATTGCACAGAAGGCTTCTATATTAGCAAGAGCGACATTTGAAACACCAGTTAAACAATTCGTAAACGCTTCGATTAAAGGAAATGGAGACAAACTTACAAGTGTCGTTGAGAATATTATACTTAATCAACCTGTTCCTGTTGGTACTGGTCTTCCTGGATTATTGGTTAAAGTTATTGGACCATTAGTTAAGGACGAGAAAGATAAAAAAACAGCGAAGAAAAAAATAGTTGAGGAAGCAAACAAGTAAGTTTCCTGTGCTTCGCTTCGTAAGAAGAGGCTAATAAGTAAAACTTTTTTATTAAATCGTCGGTGAATACGAATTAAAAGAATTGTTTATGTGGCGGATAAGTAAATTTAATTTTTCTTCTTATAAAATAATTTTTAGAAAATAAAATTTCCATCCAAACATTTATAAAACAGAATAATCTAAGCAAAATATACATTTACGACGATGACAACAACAATTGACATGCAAGATATTAGGAACTTGAATTTGTTCCAAAGAATTACAAATATTCAAACTCGTTTTTGTTTCTCATATAATAATGTTCTTATTTTTTGTGTTCCGAAAATGATGGTAAATCGTGCCGTCGGAAAAGAAGGCCAAAATGTTCGACATATAAATCAGATATTAAGAAAAAGAATTAAGATAATTGCTCAACCAGATGGGATTGAAAACTTAGAAAGGTTCATTTCTTCAATTGTTAGTCCAGTTGATTTTCAATCAGTAGAGGTAAAAGATAACGAAGTAATTTTAACTGCGGGTTCGCAAAGTAAAGCTGCACTAATTGGAAGAAATAAAAGAAGATTGATGGAAATGCAAGGAATCATTAAGGATTTCTTTGGAAAGAGTTTTAGAATTATTTAGGTGAAACTTTAAATCTAGTAGAAAAAGGAGCTGTGTGAAGATCTCTAAGCTTATATTGAGTTCCTTGAATTGAAACGATTGTAGAAACATAACACATTGCATCTTTTTCGGTATCAAAAGTAATTTCTATTCTTCTTCCGACAACACCTTCTTCATCATCGGGTTTTGTTAAATAGCATCGATATTCCGTTGGATCTGCACCATCTTTTCTAAGCATCTCTTCGGATTCTCTAAAATAATCATTGAATCCAAATCTATGTGAACCTACAAACATCCTTTCTTCAGAAGGCACTTGAGTTAAAGTGTTTTCTTCTAAAATAGTATTCGTAGTCCTTGCTTCCGAAACAGATGTCCCCGTGGGTAAAAAAAGAAAAATCATTTCTGTTTGTCCGCTAAAGGAAGCTCTTTCCTTTGATTCTTTCTGTGAATAAAGATCCTTGTCTAGAGAATACTCAATTACAAGTCTATCTTTTCCTTCCCTAGAAACACGATAATTTGTATCAAACCCATAATTCCCCGAAGTATCACAATTAGTAGTTCCATGTACCAAGGTTCTTCTCCCGCAAGAACTAACGAGGGGGGTAACTGCTAAAAGACCTGCAAGAAAAACTGAATTAACTCTTTTACAAAGTGAGTTCATATTTTATTTAAGATTAAGTTGTTTAAAAAAGTTTGTATAAATAATAATAGTAATTAAAAAGCAAGGGAATAAGTTTAAGCACTTACAATCCTCCTCGCCGACTTATAAAACTCCTTAACATAAGTTTTATAAACTGATTTTAGCAAGAATTATTATCTATTAATCAAAGAAAACAATGGGATTAAAAAACGCAAAGAAAAAACAGAAAGACCGAAAAAAATTCAAGTGGTCAGATAGAGATTTTAAAGTTAGAACTTTAAATCTTTACGCTAAATCGGATCCTCTTCAAGGTGCAAATCAGGCAAAAGGAATTGTTCTATCTAAAATTCAAAAAGAAGCAAAGCAGCCAAACTCTGCTATGAGAAAATGTTGCAAAGTTCAACTTACTAAAAATGGTAGAACTGTAACTGCTTTTATTCCTGGAAACTTAGCACAAAAATTTGTAGATGAACATGACGAAGTTATAATTGAAAGAATTGGTGGAAAAATGGGAAGATCCAAGGGAGATATTGGTGGAGTTCGTTTTTGCGTTATTAAAGTAAATGACCAGCCTCTGCACTTGCTTTGGAAAGGCAAGATAGAGAAAGGAAGAAGATAACACTAACTTAAAATGAAAATATTTGATTTATATGAATGCGATTCAATTGTTGTAAATGATCCTGGACTAAAGAGAGTTATAAATATTACGCCTAAATTAGTTCTCAAATCTCACGGAAGAGCAAAAGGTGATTTTTCAAGAACTAAAATTAATGTAGTTGAAAGACTTGCTAATCTAATTGCAGTTCCAGGACATAGAAGCAAAAAGCATAAGATTATGACGGGCAGAGCTTCTGGAAAATATTCTCAGAACATGATGATTGTTCTTAAGGCCTTTAAGATTATTGAAGAAAAAACTAAGGAAAATCCAGTTCAGGTGCTTATAAAAGCTATTGAAAAAGCATCTCCCAGAGAAGAAGTTACAACCATCGAGTATGGTGGAGCTAAATATCCTCAGGCAGTTGATTGTTCTCCCACAAGAAGAGTTGGATTAACTTTACGACTGATTGTTCATGGAGCCTATGATAAGGCTTTTGGAAAAAAGACAAAGATGCAGGATGCACTTGCAAACGAGATAATTCTTGCTTCAAATGAATCTGGAGATTCTGCAGCCATTAACAAGAAAAATGAAATGGAAAAAGCAGCTAACTCTGCTAGATAAAGTCAATTCGTCTTATTTTAGTTATTCGACATGTATTTAAACTGAAACTTTCTTATGCATCTATGAAAAAAGAGTATTGGACTGTTTTAATTGCAGTAATTTTATTGATAATATGTATTTTTGCCTATGGTTATATTTCTGAAAAATTCTTAAATGAAAAACAAAAGCCAAGCAGCAGCTCTGGAGGGGTAATCATCACGCAAAAGAATATTCCTGCGGATAATAACATCACTTCTGGACTGGAAAATAATATTTCACAGCAATGCGACAATTCTTCTGGCGAATGCATATAGACAATTAGGTCTGAAAATATCATAAAAACCTTTAAAAACCATCTTTCTCATCTAATTCTACAGCAAAAACATGGCAAAGAAAGAAACAAATTTAGAAAAAATACAAAGACTATGTACTGCACAGGCTAATATTAGAAACATAGCTACTAGTGCGCATATCCATCATGGAAAAACTGCTCTTACAGATAATTTACTAGCAGCTTCAGGATATATGGCTGCAAAAAATGCTGGTGATTTAGAAGAAGGCATGGCCACCTGGCTTCATGGTGATGAACAAGAAAGACTTATGACAGTTGACTCTGCCAATGTTTCTATGGTTCATGATTTCCAGGGCGAAGAATATCTCATTAATTTGATTGATACTCCTGGACACGTTGATTTTGGCGGAAATGTTACTAGAGCTATGCGAGCTATTGATGGAACAATTGTACTTGTTTGCGCTTCAGAAGGAATCATGCCTCAAACAGAAACAGTTATCAAACAGGCAGTCAGAGAAAGAGTAAAACCTGTTCTTTTCATAAATAAAGTTGACAGACTTATAAAAGAACTTAAGTTAACTCCTGAAGCAATGCAGCAAAGACTTTTGAAAGTCATCACTGATTTTAATATACTTATATCTCAAATTGCAGAGCCTGAATTCAAAAAATCTTGGCAAGTAGATGTTAATGATGGGAGCGTTGCTTTTGGCTCAGCTAGAGATAATTGGGCATTGTCTGTCCCCTTCATGAAAAAGAAAAATATTTCTTTTAAAGATGTTCTTAATATTTATAGCATGCAAGAAGTTGAAAGAAAAGAATGGTGCTGGAAAAATGCTCCATTATTTGAAGTTATATTAGATATGGCAATTAAGCATCTTCCTTCTCCACTAGATGCTCAGAAATACAGAATCCCAAAAATATGGCACGGAGATCTTGAGACAGAATTCGGAAAAGGTCTTCTTAACTGCGATCCAAATGGAAAAGTAGGATTTATCATAACAAGAATAGTTATTGATCCTAGAAGCGGAAAAGAAGTTTCTGCTGGAAGATTATTCTCTGGAACAATAAGAAATGGAATGGAAGTATACCTTAATCTTGCAAAATCAAAACAAAGAATACAGCAAGTACTTATCTACAATGGAGTAAAACCCGAACAAATGGACTCACTTCCTGCTGGAAATGTATTGGCTATCGCTGGAGTAAATGCAGCACCCGGAGAGACAATTACAGAAGGTCCTGAAACACCATTTGAAGAGATGAAGCATATTTTTGAGCCAGTCATAACTAAATCCATTTCAGTACCCAAACCTCAAGACTTGCCAAAACTTATTGATGTCCTTAAGAAAGTCGCAAAAGAAGATCCTTCTATAAAAATCCAGATTAATGAAGAAACAGGAGAAAATCTCATAAGCGGAATGGGTGAACTACATCTTGAAATCGTTGAGAACAGAATTAGAACAGAAAAAGGTGTTGAAGTAAATACTTCTTCTCCTATTGTTGTTTACAGAGAAACTGTTGATAAAGTTGGAGAACTAGGTGAAGGGAAATCTCCAAACAAACATAACTTATTTTTCTTAAAAGTAGAACCTCTTGAACAGGGAGTTTATCAAGCAATAAAGGATGGCGAAATAAGCAATGGAAGAATAAAGAAAAAGGAT
>CAYLLQ010000040.1:0-6938 GCA_964384935.1 Candidatus Woesearchaeota archaeon
CAAAGACAAAACCCTTAAAAACGCTTCATTTATTCTATTTATATGAAACTAGAAGTAGGAGACATAGTAATGTGCACTGTCGACAGGATAGAAAAGACAAACGTATTTGTAAAAATCTCGGGAGATGGGGAAGGAAGTATTGTCTTATCAGAAATTGCTCCCGGAAGAATTAGGAATCTAAGAGATTATGTCATCCCAAAAAAACAAATAATCTGTAAAGTATTAAGAATTTCTGGAGGAAATATAGAATTATCCTTAAGGAGAGTTACTCCAAAAGAACAAAAAGAATTAAAAGAAAAATTAAATTCAGAAAAAAGTTACAAAGGAATGTTAAAGGGAATTCTTGGAGAAAAATCAGAAGAAGTAATAAAAAAAATAGAAGAAGAGGGAACTCTCTTCGATTTAGTTGCAGAATCTAAAGAGGACTTAAAAAGTTTAGAGAAATTTTTAAAAAAAGAAGATATTGCAAAATTTTTAGAAATACTCAAATCTCAAAAACAAAAAAGCGTTTCGGTAAAAAAAGAAATTAATTTTAGAACAAACGAACCAAATGGATTAGAAATTATAAAAACTATTCTGGGAAGTATCAAGGGAGCAGAAGTAAAATACATTTCAGCAGGAAGATATACCCTAAAAAAAGATTCCGACAACATGAAAAAAGCTGACAATGAACTAAAAGAGATAATAGAAAATATAGAAAAAGAATCAAAAAAATACAAAGTTGAATTTGGTTTCAAAGAAAAATGAAATTAAAAAAATGTCCTACTTGCAAAAAATATTCTTTAAAAAATACCTGTGCAAAATGCAAAGTAGAGACAAAAGATGCACATTATAAATTTATAAAATTAAGAGACCAGCCATCAGAATAAAATTTCTTTTTTTGTCCCATTACTCCCCAAGGAGGGATACGCCTCTCGGCGAACTATCTCCATATCTTTTTCCCAAGATTCAATTAAACTACGATTGTAAATTATTGCTGCCGGATGAAATAAAGGAATTAGTTTAATCTTTAACCCTTCAAAGTCTATCATCTTAACATTCCCATGAACACTAGTTATTCCTGGCTGAAGATTCATTTTATCTACATCTCCTAAGGCTAAAAAGAATTTTGTAGCATAATTTCCAAGAGAACACACAACCTTAGGTTTAATTACTTTTATCTGTTTAATTAGCCAAGGCGTGTGGGCCTTTATCTCTTCAGGAAGAGGATCTCTATTCTCCGGAGGTCTGTATTTTAGAATATTTGCAATGTAAACGTCATTCAAACTTAAACCAACCTTTTCCAAAAGCTTGTCCAAATTATTACCCGCAGCCCCGACAAAAGGCAACCCCTGCTCATCTTCATTCCGCCCTGCCGCCTCCCCCACAAAGAGAATATCCGCATCCGGATTTCCTTTTCCAAAAACCAAATTGGTAGCAAATTCTTTCAGGGGTAAATTAATATCTCCGTTTAATTCCTTCTCTATTTCATCAAGTAATTCTTTATTAACCACCATTTAGATAACTTTTCTAGACTTAATAATTCTTCTAGACCACTCCTTAGAACCTCTTTTTTCAAATTTCCTTATTCCAAATCTATCCATAATTAATCAAAACAAAAACAACTTAAATAGTTTATTGGACACAAAATCTTATAAACAAGTTTATCAAAATAAAAATATGAGAAAAATTTTCTTAGGTCCTCCAGGTTCTGGAAAGGGTACTTATTCAAAAAGAATTGCTCCGTTTTGGGGAATCCCACACATTTCTACAGGAGATTTATTTAGAGAACACTTAAAAAATCAAACTGAAATTGGGAAGCAAGTTCAAGATTTTCTTAATTCGGGTAAACTAGTTCCGGATGAAATAACAATAGAAATATTAAAACAAAGAATAACCCAAGAAGACTGTATTAAAGGATTCATTCTAGACGGATTCCCTAGAACAATTCCCCAAGCAAAAGCACTAGCAAAAATTTCAAACATCGATGTAGTAACCAACCTAAATATTCCAGAAGAAATCTTAATTGAAAAAGCCTGTGCAAGAAGAGTGTGTAAAGACTGCGGAGATATTTACAATTTAGCAGATGTAAACCAAAACGGAATAATAATGCCAGGAATGTTCCCGAAAGAAGAAGGAAAATGTGATAAATGCGGAGGAGAATTAATCCAAAGAAAAGACGACAATGAGGCAACAATTAAAGAAAGATTAGAAATATACAAAAGAGAAACAGAACCTCTAATTAACTTTTATAAAAAACAAGGAATATTAAGAGATATTTACATAAGATTCGGAGCAGAAAAAATGATTCCAGAAATTTTAAATTCTCTTTCAGATTTAGCAGAAAAATACAATCTTCCAACAGACTATAAGCTAGAATAATCCTTCTTTAACTTATCAACTACAAAAATTTCCTACATTAAAAAAGTTTATAAACCAAAATAGAGAAAATAATCTATGATAGAAGAAAAAACACTTGTCCTAATCAAGCCAGACGGACTGATAAAAAGTTTAACGGGAAATATAATCTCAACTTTATCTGAAACAAAATTAAGAATAGTTGCAGCAAGAGTTGTTAGTGTTTCTAGAGAATTTGCACAAGAACATTACTCCGAGTTAAATTCTAGTTTAATAAAAAAGTTCGGAGAAGAAAAAGGAAAACAAATTTTTGAAAATGTCTTAGATTATATTCAAGGTAAATTTCACACAAATAGAGTTTTAGCAATGGTTTACAAAGGAGAAAACGCAGTTCAAAAAGTAAGAGAAATTGCAGGGGAAACAAATCCAGAGAAAGCAAGCCCAATTTCAATACGTGGAAAATACGGAAGAATAAATTCTCAAACACAAGTAATGGAAAATGTAATTCACTGTTCAGACAGTGTAGAAAGTGCACTTAGGGAAATTGGATTATGGTTTAAACCCGAAGAAGTCGTAGAATGATTATTTCTTTTTTGTTTTAATAATCTTAACTTTTTCCTTTTCTTTTTTAAGTTTAACTTTTAACTCTTCAACATTTTCTGAAGCATGATGTATTCTCTGCTTAGCTAATAAATTTACAAATGCCAAGATGATTCCCAATCCAATAAACACATAAAAAACAGTAAATATTTTTCCAAAAGTTGTAACGGGAAAAAGGTCTCCATAGCCAACAGTTGTTAAAGTCATTGAACTAAAATAGAAAGAATCAATCCAATTGAAAGATTCAACATAATGATAAACCGTAGTTCCAGCTCCTAAAAGAAGAACTACCAATACAAAAAGTACCTTAAACTTATGATTAAATAAACTCATTTTCACCCCAATAGAATACTAAAGAAAAAATCTTTTATAAAACTAACTACTCACCTTCTTCGTCATTAACTCCGCCATTACCAACCCAGAAAACAATTTCATTCTCAGGCAGATTTGGAGAGTCAACTAATTTTGCAACTCGACTTCCTTTTTTACCTCTTCTCAAATAAATTCTGTAAGTCGAATTATGAACTACAAAACCATCTGCAATATAATTTTTAGTTTTTGGAACGGAAAAGTCGTAGAATAAATCCCCATTATTCTCCGAGATATTGATTTCCCTAATTTTATCAAATCTTAAATCCGAATTAAGTAACTTAAGAATAAAATCAATTTTTTGTTTAATCTGTCTATCTTTAATTGGAACATTCATTAATTCAATAAACGCCCTTCCCAATTCTCGTTTATTAATCCAATTATAGCTAACAGCTCTTGATTTAATAATTTTTGATGGCTTTAATCCAACTTCCTTTAATAAACTCCAAACCTCTTTTCTTTTAATCGGCATCATTTCCTTATCATAGATTGAATTTATCTGCTTCAAACACTCTAAAAGTCTTTGCTGTTTATCCTTAGCACTAAACCCAATTTGAGAATAATTTAAAATATCTTTATTAGAAATTCTTAAAACATTCATATTCTTTTTACCAATATCAAACTTAATCGTTGACCTAATCCCAAATCTCAATAAAAACATCTGTAAATATCTTAAAATTTGTTTTTCTTTTTGAACAATAGTAATTATTGCTCTTTTTTTATTGATATGTCCTTCAGCATCTATAAATCCTTTAATAAATCCTCCAACTACCTCCTCCTTGCTTTTTCCGATATAATCAAAAATATTAATCATAATTTTCTCAAACAGAGAACGAATTTCTACAGAATTTATATTCAGAGTATAACAATTTTTAGTTCTCATCTTTGTTATACTCCCCTCAACATTGAATTGATTTTTAAATAAACCTTGATAAAACTGCAAAACATCGACTCTTTCATCCCTAAACCTCAATCCTCTCTCCTCAAAATTTCCATCTCCTAAAAAATACCCACAAATCTGCCCCAACTCAACACTCATAAACTCTGGCATAATTAAATCTTTATGCTTATATGTCTGAACCGGAATCATTTGTAATTGAAGTCTTCCAGAAAAATAATCTCCCAATTCATCAAAAACATTAATATTGGTTGGAAACCCTTGATTCAAAACCCTCCTAAACTGCCTTGAAGTTATCCCAATTTTCTCACAAATTTCCTTCCTAGTAACATTATCTTTCTTCAATTCTTCGGAAATAATTTTTCCTTGCTCTTTAGAAATTTTACCAACTCTTTCAACATCAACAACAGGCAAATTCTGTTCTTCTCCAGAAATATTAATCTTCCCTGCTTGTAATACAAACTCTCCAACATTCAAATCTTTTGCTTCTTTCTCAACCAAAGAAAAATTATCCAAACAAAAAAATCTATGTAAAGGGGAACAATTTATTTGATTATTTGTTTTAATATTATAAATTGTTTTAACATCGGGATTAACAAAAACCAATTCAGACTCTGAATTTTTAAAATTCATTTCATTAAAATTTCCAGAGATAACTTTCTCTTGTTTCATATTTTTAATTTCATTAATACTTCCATCAGCTAATTGAATTAAACTATCCCCGGTTAAACAAGCATGCCCCACAATATTCCCACCAATTGCAGTTGTTGGATCTCCAAACATCTGTGCTGGATTTGACATTACCTGATTGGTAACATAAATTGCAAGATTATGTGTTTCTGCAAGTTTCATTAAATCGTGTAGATAACGATTAAGTTTCTGCTGTCTATCTGCTAGTTGTCCTCTACCTGAAAATTCTGCTCTAAAATGTGCAGTTAAAGAGTCAACAATTACTAACTTTATTGGTTCCCCATTTTTAATCATCTCTCCAACCTTTTCTAAAAGTAACATCTGATGATCTGAATTAAATGCCCTTGCAACTAAGATATTTTTCAAAACTTTCTCGGGATTGGCTCCAAGTTTTTCTGCAATTTGTTTTATTCTTGCTGGTCTAAAAGTTCCCTCCGTATCAATAAATACTGCCTTTCCATTAGCTCCACCCTTTTCTACAGGCAACTGAACATTCACCGCTAAAGTTAAACCCAATTGAGTTTTTCCAGAACCATACGCACCAAACGCTTCGGTTATCGCTCGACTCTCCACTCCTTTTCCTCCCAGAAGATCATTGAAGGTTTTACTTCCTGTTGTAATATACCCCGTATTTGAACGCTTCTTAGCAAATTCAACACCATCAGTAAATCCTAAGTCCAGAAGGTTCCTTGCTGCCTGAATTGCTTTCCTTGCAACAGCGGGGCTCACACCGGCAGCATCTCCAAGTGAAGTGGGACTCATTACCGCCAAGGACATTAAATCATAAATTCCTGCACTCTCTAATTTTGCTGCGACAGCCGGACCAATTCCAGGTAAATCTGTTAGCTCCGGCTCCTTTTCAACTTTCTTAGAAATCTTTTTTTCCTTATCCTCTTCCTCTCCAGAAGTTTTATTTGAAACTTCATTTCCTTTGGCTCCAGAAACAGCTTCTTTAATTTTTTCTACTTCTTCCTTTTTAACTACCATAAAAACTCAAAACTCCCTCGCTTTATAAAGATTGTTTGCATTCAAGAGATAGATTAGAATATACTAGCTTGGGGAATTACTCCAAACTTTTGATTAAATTATCCATATTAACTTCGCCTAAATCCCGAATAATAAATTCTGGATTGTTAAAAAAATTATTCATTTTAACATCTCCACTAAAAACTACCTCTCTTCCTAAGAGATTTTCTTTTTGTTGTTGTAATAAATTTTCATCTTCCAATTCAGTTAAACCAATCTTAGAAAGAACGTCGTGGAATAAAACTGCACGAATGGTTTCGGTACCATCATCAATTACTATATTAATTAAAGCCCTTTTTTCTGGATTAACTTTTCCGTGTTCTTTACAAACAAAACCATCTCCCTCCGGAACTGCTTTCTTTTTACATTCGGGACAAACGTGGAAAAATCTCGGGTCAAAACTTTGAACGACAAACGCTCTAACACTTGCAGAATCTCCAACTCTAAAATCCGAGATAGTTTTTTCCTTAACAACTTTCTCTGTCTGAACATTTTCAAAAACTTCCTTACTTAGTTTAAATTCAGAAAAACTTCCCAAATGAACCTCTCCCTCCCTAACACTAGAATTCCCTATCTCAATAACACTTCCAATCTTTACTTGCCCGTTCTCAATTAAATCGATATGATGCGTATCCCACAAGACGACTTTAATATTTGAAGTGTCATCAGCAACAATCATATTTGCGACTTTGTTTGTCTGACCATTTCTTTCAAAAGTTCTAACAGGGAAGAGATTAATTACTTTAGCAATTAAATTGACTTTTCTCATTCCAGGAAGGAGCTCTTCAATTTTGAATTTTTCATTATCAAAAGAAATACCTAATTCTGCAGCGATAACCTGTGCCGCACCCTCTTTAGAAATTAAACCGGACAATTTAGCACACTTAGCGTCAACTCTCCTTCGAATTTCATCTAAATCAAGATTTGCAGACTTAGCAATCCTTTCAACCATCTTTTCATAATTTACATCACTCATAACTTACAAAAATAATCCCCATTTATAAGTATTATGATAATT
>CAYLLQ010000041.1:0-6524 GCA_964384935.1 Candidatus Woesearchaeota archaeon
TATCGTAAACTTCTTTACTTGCTCCGCAATGAATACATCGCTCATCTTCCCAAGTGTGTTCTATCTTATAAAACTTTATATTGCCTTCATTATTTTTGAAGTCATCACATACGGAGTATTTACCATTTGCATTTTTAGAGCAATATAAACTTCTCCTAGATAAAAGAGAAGTTAATTCAGTTATAGCGACACCATAAAGTTGATTTTTCAAAATATGATTTATTCTTTTTTGTCTATCAGGTATCTTTTTCTCCAATCCTTTAATCAGTCGTTTAGCAATTTCTCTCAGAAATACTCCTGTCTTGCATGCTGGATCTAAAAATTTAGCATCTTTATCACTCCATATTTCTTTTGGCAACATATCCAACATTTCATTTACAACTTTCACAGAAGTAAAAACTTCGTCATTGCTCAGATTAGCAAGACAGTTTAGAACATCAGGATTATAACTCACAGAATCCATTATCTCTTTAACTCCATATAATTTATGAGCGGATGATCTTTTAAAACATTTGGTAAAATAACTCTTTCGCCAGTATCACTATCAGTAGTATAGCTCCACGACAAAGTTGGAGAGAAAATATCCTTAAATGAATATTCCTTTTGTTTTAGTTTTGTATCATTATAGGGCATAGACCATTCAGAAAAGATTATCGGATCTCCTTTATTGTCTTTCATTGTAAGTGCATCACCACAAACAACATTTTTTTCTAAAATAATTTTCAGAACCTCTAAAAATTTCTCATTTATATTTTTTTTAAAAATAGATTGATATTCTTTTAAAAATATTTCAAATAATCTTTTTCTGCATTCTTCAACATTATCTCGAAGTAAGTCTATTCCATAAATACTTGAAATTACAATAACTGAGTATTTTTCATATTCATGTTGACTCCCTTTATACTTTTGTTCTAAGATTTTTAGTTTTCTATTTAAAATTTCAACTAAAAAATTACCAGAGCCACATGCAGGCTCTAAAAATCTGGAGTCCAATCGTTCAGTTTCGTTTTTTACTAAATTAAGCATATCATTTACTTCTCTTTCATGTGTAAAAACCTCTCCATGATCTGCTACTCGTTTTTTTGTTTTTACTTGGTTATTTATTTTTTCCATATTATTTTCCTTCAGTTTTTTTACCAAAAATTATTTTTTTATTTTTATTTGTTATATAAGTTCCTTGCATAGTTATAGGGACAGATACTCTTATTTCCTTAGGATACAAAACAGGATTCTCTAATTCTAAGATTTGAGCTTTTTTGAGTTCTCTACCTTCTGCATAAAGCCTAAGTTCAGATTCGGAAATCATAAGATTCTTTTTATATTTCCTTAAAATTTCTTGCATATCCAAATATTCTACTTTTTTTATTTTTGCTTCTCCAATAACACTTTTATTTAAACCAGAAACGTAAATATATATTTTCTTACCTTTATCCAGTCTAACTTCTGTCTTTCTAGTGGGTTCATGTGGAAGATATTTAACAAATATTTTCTTTTCCTTCTCAAAGATATTCATTGCAATATCCCCTGGCAAAGCATAAATTACACCCTCGACTCGTTCATTTGCTTCCATGTTAAACCAATGAAACCGCACCTTAAAAAGTTATTCTTAAAAATTATCCCTTAGAAGATCTTAATCCTGCAAAGAAGATGAAAGCAAAGATTACTGCGAAAAGTAACTTAGCAAAAAAGTTTATTGGAACAAACCAACAACCAATAAAGCCAGCTACTCCGACTAAAACCGCCATTGCACTTCCACTAATTATTGAATTATGTTCTGCTTTCATCCTACTAATCTCCTATTTACCCTAACCCTTGCAACAACTCGGCTATACGACCTACCAACAGGTTGTAAGGTTACAGTTTTACCTTGAATTTGCCTTTTCAATCTCGAAGTAGCTTCTCTACCGCCAAATTGATATCTCTCGGGAGCATTAACTCCTGCAAGACGAACGTAATTACTTCCATTTACTTTTCTATAAGTCTGAAAAGTATCTCCGTCTAAGACTCGCTTAACTGTTCTTCTTATTGTCATTTGGTTTTTGCCTCCATTTTATTTGATTTCTAAGAGTATAGATACTATTTAAAGCTTACTATATACTTAAAATAAGGATTAGACTATGGGAAGATTTATAAACGCTGTTTGAGATGAGTATATTATGAAAAAAGGGAGGATGGTTTCTTATGGTTAATAGAAAAAACGCAGAACAGATTCAAGAAGAAATCCTTTCCTATCTTAAAGAAGGACCTAAATCTATTAAGAAATTGAGCGAACTTACTGAATCGACTTGGGCAACAATCAATACACACTTAGAAAATTTAAAAAAAGAAAACAAAGTCAGAGAAATTCTTTCGATAAATAATTTAAGAGTCTTTATCCGAACAGATTACCCTGTTTTTTATGGGCTTCCATTAGATAAGGAAAAAAGAAATCTTAGTTTATACCTATTAGCAAAAATAATCGACTCTTGGAAAGATAGCCATAATGGAGAAATCCCAAACAAAACTACTGTTCAAAAAATTGCAGTAGAAATTGCAAAAAAAGAACCTTCGCTAAATCTTCCTGTTGTTAGATTTCATTATGGAAAAGTTCTTCCAGTAAGTATTGAACCTCAGAATGCCAATCAGATGTTAATAGAGTATAATGTTTCTGAACCAAAAAACTCAAGTGATATTTTAAAAAAGATTCATAATGAGATAAAAAATGGAAACCATACCAATATTGCTTGGAAAGAAAAAAAGGAACAATACGAAAAGCATGAAGATATGAAAATTTATTTATTAAAAGATAAAATAGAATATGCCTCATATAACAAAGATAACTTTAAAGCAGATACAGAAAAAGTAATCTATGATCTTTTTTTAGAAATACCCTCAACTCAAAGATATTCATATTACTTACAAAGATATCACGATTTCATTAGTGCGTTTAAATTAATAATAAGCTCTAACGAATTTGAAAAAGAGAAAAAACAATATATTCAAGAGATAATTGAAGTCTTTAATTCTATTTGGCAATCACTAACAACACAATTCTTCTTTGAAGATTTTGGATCTCAAACAGACAAAGAATTAGAAGAAATTCAAGAAAATATAGAGAAAAATACTTCTGAAATAGATATTTTTCAAATAGATGATAAAATAACTAATTTATTGAGTTATAAAAATTATTTAACAATTAAGAAAAAAGAACTAAATGAAAACGAAAAGAAAATTATGAGTATCTTATTAGAGGGAGCAAATGAAGAATGAGATGGTTTTTAGATATGTGCATTATTCTAGGTTATATCAAAGAGGGCGACAATCAAAAGATTATAACTAAAACTATTTCTTTTGTAGATTCAAAAAAAGAGGACAAATTTGTTCTTTGCTATTATATAAAAGAATACAACATCCCTAAATGGCTTAGCAGAAAAAGAATCATCTTCAGAGAGATATTAAGGCAGATAAAAGATATCTCTTACAAGCCATATTCAGATAACGAATGTAATCTTTTATGGGACAGAGATAAAAACCAAATATTAAAGCTAGTATCTATTGCAAATACAATTCAAGATAAAACAGAGATAATAAAGAGCTTTGAAAATGTTCATCAAGAAATAGAAAGAAGAATTAAAGAGTTTATTGAAAAGAATATAGATGAGTTAGTTATTCCGATAAATGAAATTGATCCAAAATTAAAGAGCTGTCTTTTTACCTGGCTAACACCTAATGACTCAGACTCTAAAACAATCGCTTCTGCAATTCAAGAACATAATAAAAAAGAAGTTATGATTATTACTGCAGATAAAAAAGATTGGACTAAAGAACTTTTAGAAGAAGTTCATAACGATCCTAGTCTAAAAAAAGTATATGAAAAACTTCCAGAAATAAAATATGTTCAAGATCTTTAATTTTTTAATCATCTACTAGCGAATCAAACGAAATCTCGCTGGGGGCTAGGGAGGATGCGATTTCGTTTGTTGCGTTTGATGTGAAGTAGGTTTCCATAAATTTCCTTACATTGAATAATGGAAAAACAACAGACAATCTTCCCTTTCTATTTTTCGGAGTTCGCATTTCATTTCTCACATATCCATTAAATCTTAATTTCTTTAGAAGATTTTCAAATTGCCTAAATCCTACTGCTTTGGAATTATGCTTTTTAGTTTCTAGTTCATAAAAATTATATAATTCATTTATCTCGGCGTAACATTCAGAGTTTTTAGAAGAAAGTGATGCAACTCCTCCTAAAACTAATGCTTGATGTAAAGTCAAAGAAGAAAACATTTTTTCAAATTCTATCTCTTCCAAATTCTCCTGAGCTTCTTTCAATAACTCAAGGCTTAACTTCTGTTGTTTGTTCTCTGCTAATTGGCTAACTTCAGAAAACAGACTTAAAGCATCTCTTATATCACCGCTTGTCTGATAACAATATCTTGAAATATTAGCTAAAATCTCCCTGTCAAAACTGCCTTTTTCCAACCCTTTTTTAGCCCTTTCCAAAAGAATATCTGCGATTTCCTTAGCATTATACCTTTCAACAATTAACTTTTCTGGATGCAATCTGCTTTCAATTCTTGAGTCTAAGCTTTTCAAAGCTTCACTTTTATTTGAAATAAGAATCACATTTGCAGAAGTATTCTCCAAAATAGGAGTTAAAATTTCTTGTTGAGCCCTATCTTTCTCTATTAACTTGTCTATTTCATCAAAAAGAAAAACAATCTTCTTTTGCCTTTTAGTCTTTAGAACTTTAATCAAATCTTCAGCCAACTGCCCTCTACTTTTTCCAGATTCAAAGTAAGGCACATCTCGAATTGTATAAATTATTCTTTTAGTTATTGAAGCAAAAGTATTTTCTGTTGAACAATTTATTTCAATAAGTTTAGTATCTCTAAGTTCTTGAACCGCTTTTCTAACAGTTACCGTCTTACCTGTTCCAGTATCTCCCAAAATAAGAATATTGCCTATACCTATTTTTACTTTATCCTGAATTTTCTTTTTTAACTCATCACGAAACAGCAGTTTTTCGGGCAAGTATTGACTTGTTAAAACTTGAGGATCTTTAATAATTTTCATTTTACTTCCCCGAATTTAGTTTATTTAGCTCAGAAACAAGTGCTATCTCTAAGTTTAATGGCTGTAAGGCTTTGTTAAGGGCTGTTTGGAAAGCTTTTATCTCAAGGATAAGGGTTTGTATATCCTCTGCGTTAGATGCCCTAATTCTTTTAGCAAATAATGCCTGAAGACAAGATTCTATTGAAGAATAATATCCTTCTACAAATTCTCTGCCATTTTCATCAAGTCTTACTAAGAAAAACTGATGACAATCAGATTTCAATTTCCATCTCTCCGCAAGTTTAATGTTTAGTCCCATTTTGAAGTTCCTCCATAATTTTAATTAAAGCTCCGGAAGTTACTTGGCTATATTGTATAAGTTCATTAAATTTTTGTTCAAATGTAGGATTAAGTAACGTAAATCTTACAAAATCAGAAACAGACTTATAGCCCGAAGCATCAGCCAACATTTTTATTCTTTGCTTTTGAGTTTTTGTAAGTCTAACTAACAGACGATGATTTTCTTTTTCACCCATTTGCCTAAAGTCATTCTTTTGTTCCATTTTCACTTCTCTTTTGAATTCTTGATTTTGTTCTCAAATAGTTTTTTATTGCTTCTCTTACAGCGAAACTCCTCGATCTTTCCATTTGCTTAGCTAATGTATCAACTTTCTCTATTTCTTCGGATTCAATAACAAAGCAATATTTTTTCTTCATGTTCTTAGGTTACTATGACCTAAGTTAAACATACCTAGTATATAAAGATTATGTCAATCTAACCTAAGTTTTAAAAACTAAGGATACTTCAAAATAATATGAAAAAAATAGATTTATCAGATACAAGTATGAAAAGTTTCAAAGACAATCATTTTATGATGCTTGCCTTGTTAAGTCAAGATATTCCATTAAACCCAATTAAAACTAAAATTTTGCTATATCTTCTAAAAAACATCGATAAAGAAAAAACTATCTCCGACATAAGCAGGGATCTAAAAATAGATTATAAAAACACCAGAAGATATGTGAGATATTTCAACAATAGAGGAATTGTAAAACTAAATCCCGAAAAACCTTCACAAGGGAAAAAAGTAATGGTTTCTATAAATCAAGGCTATGGTTGGAAAATAGGAGATGAAGCTATTATGACCTTAAGGGATATTAAAAAGAGAAAAGTTACAAGGGAATCAGCAGAGAATTAGTTTCGATGCCACAAAATCCCTAAACAATATTAACAAAAAGAGCAGGGATACGCATTAAACTTTATGCTCATCGTCGATTGGTTTTGTTTCAAAGGAACAAAAGCGAAAGTGCCTTTTAGACTACACCCCAAATCCGAAAAAATCGAACAATGGACAAGATATTTAAACCCAAACATGCTTTAAATTTTAACAGAAAGATTAGGTTTAACGACGCTAAACTTTGCGGAGAAGCAAGATGATACTTGAACTCCTCATCGCTTTGCTTTGCGGTGTGACCGCCGGGACGTTAAC
>CAYLLQ010000042.1:0-6023 GCA_964384935.1 Candidatus Woesearchaeota archaeon
CGCCTGTTTCAAGGACTTCTTTAGGATGATAGAATAACAAATAAGCAAAGTCTTCCACTTTATGCCCTAATTTTTCAAGAAGCCAAGCATAAATGTTAAGTTGGTCTTGATAATGTTCATGGGTATCTTCCTTTAAAGGAAAACCTCGAGTTTTATAATCAAGAACTATAATCTTATCATTTGTTTTGTTTATCAGTAAATTATCAATTCCACCATGAAGTATGTTTCCTTCTTTATCTTCAAACCATAAACCCTTTCTCGAGTTTCTCCATTCTTTAAGGAGTTCTTTATCATCGAAGAGTTTAAGGTTCTTACACTCGGAATTATCACATAATTCTGGAGGCAATTTGCCTTTTTCCATGAACTTATCAAAATGTATCTTTAAAATTCCATCCATTCCGCTTGGTAAACTTGGGAATATTCCTGCGGGTCTTGTCCAAACTTTATGAGTAGAAAGCCAGAAACATCTAGGGCATTCGTGCATTAAGTTCAATGTTGAGGGCGATAGTTTGAAGGACATGTTAATACTCCTTGAGTCCCAAATAATCTCCTAGAGTTCCAAGAATTTTTGCCTTTGTCATCTTTGCGTAATCTAATATATCTTTAGTTGTTGCATCTTTTTCAGACATAGAATAGAATGTTTTTTCTCCAAGTAAAGCATAATGCCAATTACAACCCATTCTATCTTCTTCTGAAAGCTCATTAACCTTATTGCACCAGTCTATAGTAGCTCTCTGTTTTTGCTTAACATTATAGTTATTCATATCCCTTTCAGCTTTTGTTTCTACCAAATAAATATCTTTTCCGATCATAACGATAAAGTCTGGAAAGTAGTGTGCTAAAAGCCCGTCTTCTCGGACATAGATAATGTTTGCAAATTGATAATCGTATTCTCTTATTTTTACGAATCTTTCAACTTTAGAATCTGCATCAATAAACTCAATAAATGCTTTCTCAAATCCGCCCTTATTGGACGGATAAGCAGATTTAGGATATATGGTTTTGGCAACTTCTAATGCGTAAGTTTCCCTCATCTTTATTTCTTTTATTTCTGAGAAGTATTTCTTAATTATTTTTGCTTCTTTTACATCTAAACTATTTTGCAGGTTGTAAATTGCTTTAGAAATATTTTTCCTTATATGTTCTATAATTTTAGCACCAGTTGAAAGTAATATTCTCCAATTATTTCCTTCCAATGGATCAAATTCTTCATTAAACAATTTGTGTCGGATGTATTCATCAGTTAATTTAGCGATTCTAGCAGTATTTATTTGCATAATTGGAAACTTTTGTTCACTACCTTTTCTTTTTCCTGTTTGAACACTAATAACTGAAACAGAATTAACCATTTTTTGAATAAATTGTTGATAACTCTTAGCAGAAAATATTTCTGCAGTAACTTCATATTCTCCAAATTTGGTTTCTTTTGTTAATTCCTTACTAATAAATTTATCTCCCTTTGTGCCAAAAAGTTTTTTTAATTCGCTTAAATGAATTGGATAAATGTCAAGATTATCTAAATTTAAATCAATTGGTTTTAATTCTTCTTCTTTGTCTTGGATAATAATTGGCCAGAATAAATCATACTCTTGATAATCTTCTTTTAATTTAACATTTATTAAATCACCCATAACTCTTTCTTTATCTAAATCTTCTTTTACTTCTGCAATATCTTCTGGAGACAGTTCGGATTCATAAAATTTTTCATATTCTGGGTGCTCAATAATATATAATAAGTCCATATAATTATCTGGTTCTATTCTTTTTTTCAAAAGGTTTATTCTGTTCTTCTCCCTCATTTCATCATATTGGGGATTTCCTCGCCACATTAGTCTTAAACCTCTGCCCATAACTTGCTCCAAAAGAATAAAAGAAGTACTTGATCTTAATGGAACAATTACGCAGATATTATTTACATCGAAACCCTCTCTTAGCATTAGAACAGATATAATTACTCTTGGATTTTTATTTTTATCCATATTGAACAATTTTTGTTTAATATCTGCCCATTCTGCTTGTGTAACCTCCCCTTTCTTATTTGAATGAATTTCCATAAGTTCATCATCTGCGAATCCTTCTTCTTGTTTTAAAAAATCTCTAACAAAAGGAACTACATTGGTATCTTCGCAAACAATTAACATCTTTGGATGTTTAGTTTCATCATACTTAGTAAATGCTTCTTCTAAAATTCTTAATTTTGATAAGCCTGCTCTGAGCATAACTCTTTGACCTCCAGAAAGTGCCTTTACTTTTTTATCTTCTCTTTCTGCCTTAAAATCTAAGTCTTCTGCCCCCTCACCTTTTCTTTTATCGATGTTTACAATTTTGACTAAACCTAAATGAATTGCTTCTTTTAGTTCAAAATTAGTTATGATGTGTGGGAAAAAATGCCTTGTTCTACTTTGTCCGCTTCCTTTAACTGTATAAGGGGTGGCTGAAAAATCTACTTGTAAAAATTTATCCTTTTTAGTCTTTGAAATCTCTATAACTGCATTTTGCCATTGCTTTTCTTCTGAATCTACTTTTAGATCATCTCCGCCTAAATGATGTGCTTCATCATTAATCATAACTAAATCTTTAAGATTAGCTAAAAATTCTAATTGTTTTCCCCTAAAATATTCATTATCTAAAACCTCTAAAGAATGCCCTGCAGTTGTTCCAGGAGTTTTTGGAAGAAGTTTCTTAATGATTAAATCTGGAGATTCTAGTGGTTGAATTGATTCTTGTTCTTCTACTTCTTCAGAAAGAACATGCCAATTTGTAATAACAATCATTCCGTCATCCCTTTTTCCAATTTCTTCTTTTTTAACAACACTTGACTGAACAAAACCTAAAATCTCTTGTCGATAGTTTGGTGGAATGAATAATTCTTCAAATTTCTTAATATCTGAGGTTTCAAAATCTCTTGTTTTATCTTCTTTTTGCTTTCCGAGATAAGCGTCTAATAGCCTTTCATAAACAATTAAACCTGGAGCAACCAATAAAAAGTTTTTTGAGAATCTTCCAGATTTTTCTTCTTCATACTTTGCATTAAGATATTGCCAAATTAAAAGAGCATGCATCACCCAAGTTTTACCTGTTCCCGTAGCCATTTTTATGCAATATTTTGGATGTTCATGTTTTTCTTTTTTCAAGCTAAAAAAGTCCATTTCAGTTAATAATTCTGGAGAAATAGAACTATACATCTCTTGCACATTTTTTACTTTTAGAACTTCATGAATGTAAATTGTGTTCAGAATTGCTTGCCATTGTCCTTTATGAAAGTTTGGGCAAGTTCTGACTTCTGCAAATCCTCCTTTTGGATTCCAGAAGTTAAGTAAGTCTTTTGTTATTGGAGAAACCTTTTCAAATAAAGTTTCTTCTTCTAGTTCTTTATTTACTAATTGTGTAACTACCTTAGCAAATTCTAAAGGTATTTCTCTTGTCCCAGTTTTTGTTTTTGCCGGCATTTTTAATTTTCAATAGAATTTATTTTAGATTTATTTAATAAGAAAGTTTTATTATCACTTTCTCCTTTCTTATGAATTTCTATGAATTCGTCTCCCAATTTAATTATTTGAGCTTCTATTTCTTCAAAATATCTTTTTTCACCTTTAGATTTATTATTAACTTTTTCAATAATTATCTTCTTATAGGGTAAATTTTTTATAAGAGAATTATAATTTGGTTTTTCGATATTGGAACCATAAACAACGGAAGTCAAAGTTAAAATTAGGAAAGATAACAAAATAGATACGATAAGATTTATAAAATTATTTTGATTTATAAAATAATAATTTATTAGAAAAGATAAAACAACCATTATCCAATTTAAATAATTAAAAATTTTCTGCCTATAACTCATTTGAATCCTTAGAAGAATTATGAACCCATATTGTACAAATAATAGAATAACCCAACTTATTGTCCTAAAAAATTCTAAATTATTCGTAACATTATAAATAATTAAAATAGGTATTAGTAAGTAGTTCAGTAAAAAGATTGTTCCTTCTAAAATTTGAGAAGTTTTATCTTTACAAAGCTCTCTTCTAGATTTTAAGATTAAGTTTCCAAAATAAACTATCGCTATCCCCATCAAAGTTATTGCTCCTGAAGAAGTTAAAATAGTCAGTAATTCTAGACTTATCTGAGTCATCTTTACTTAACCTCCTCAACAGCAACACTTTCAAAACCAAAAACATCAACAGCTTTAACGCAAACTCTTCTTTTCCTCTTGACCTTGGGAACAATTAGTTTTGCTTTATTTACTACCTTAAATTCATCACTATCATTATCCTTATTTTGTCGATAATCCTGCCACTTACTCCTAAAAACTTCCCCATCATAATCAGGATCAATACTCCAATATTCAATTAAGGCTAGGGGGTCGTCTTGAATTACCTTCTCCAATTTTTCCTTATTTTCCTGGTCTAAAGGCAATACATCTGGAGAAAGTAAAATATAATCATCCAATACAACTTCTATTTCATCTTGTTCTTTATTATACTCTTTTTTCTTGATAGGTTTTATTTTTAGGTATTGTAAAGAAGAGAACTTTATTTTCCCCGATTTTATCAGATTGTCATAACTTACTTTATTTCTTAACTTTTCTAATAGATCATGAGGTATAACTAATATTTTTAATTTTTCATTATCCAATTCATCTTGAAATCGGGGTAATACTTGACTAATTTCTGCGACAAAATTCCAACCCAAAACAACGACCTTGTCATAACCTAATTGTCCCCTCCATTCTTGAGCTCTTTTTAAGGAGTTATAACCAGTCATTTTAGTTGGGGAATCAACATAGACCAAGGTTTTCCCATTTTTTATATACCCTAAATTGCTAGGAATTCCTTTTTCTTCTGGAAAGGGTAATGCTCCAAATAAATTAACAATTACTTGTGATAAATCCCCTATTGTTTTAAATTCAGATTTTTCAAATTGTTCCTTTTGATAATCGCCTATTGATTGATATAAAAACGGCTTTGCTTCTTGATCAATTAATCTTTTTCTCATAATCATACAAGCAGGTTTTCCTAAATCAGACATAATCCACTTTCTCCCTAATTTTTCTGCAACTGCCCCCATTGTTCCTGAACCCGAAAAGAAGTCTGCAACAATTGAGTTCTGATTAGATGAAGCTTGGATTATTCTAATTAGAAGCTCTTCTGGTTTTTGAGTTCCATAGTCAAGCTTTTCTTCTTCACGAGTTCCTAACCCGACTAAATTAGTCATCCCCAACCAAATAGTTTGGATAGGCCTTCCTTTTGACTCGTCCATATACTGTTTAATTTTAGGCCACCCACCATTTTCTGGCCAAAAAATTTTTCCTTCTTTGTCTAATTTATCTAATTCAGTAGGAGGTCTAGCCCAGTGTCTACCTTTAGAAGTCGGATCAAAACCTCTCCAAGTTTTTCCCGTTTCGCCATTCTTAGTTATTCCAGGACCCGTTAATACATTAGGCCAAAATCTTCTACCCTTATCATCTAAATATTTAAAGAATTTATTTTTATATTCTTCAGTATATGGCTCATAAATTGCATTAAAAATTACCTGAGAATCATCTTTTGCGTAAACCAGCAAGGTATCATGTATGTTACCAAATTTATTCGGATCATTATGCGAATGAGATCTTTGCCATATAACTTCATTTCTAAAACTTTCTTTTCCAAAAATCTCGTCCATAATTACTTTAACATAATGCCCAACATGCCAATCGATATGAACATAAATTGAACCCTGTTCGCTTAAAAGCTCCCTCATTAAAATTAATCTTGGAACCATCATTTGTAAATATGAAACTGTTCCATCTTTCCAAGTATCAGAATAAGCAAATTGTTCTATGACTGTTGGTTTTTGTTCAATATCCGTTCCAGGAAGATGTATTTTTGTTCTGTAATCTGCCTTACTATCAAAAGGGGGATCAATATAAATTAAATCGATTTTTCCTCGCATTGAAGACATTCCAGTTTGAGGATCTCCAGTCAAAAGGGCTTGCATTGTTAGAATATTATCCCCATAAATTACTCGATTGAGCCACT
>CAYLLQ010000043.1:0-1817 GCA_964384935.1 Candidatus Woesearchaeota archaeon
TGTCTTTGTTTAAATTCTAATTACTTCGAGGTCTAAACTTTTTTTTAAATTTTCTAAGAATATCTCTTCGTGTTCTTGGTTAATCAAGCATCCTGCTGCGAATTCGTGTCCGCCCACCTCTCCCCCTAGATTCTCTACAACTCTTGCTAAAAGTTCCCTTACGTTTCTTCCTGTTGTTCCTACATTTCTTGCAGAAATTTTTATCTTTTTTTCTTCAGAATATGCTAAGGTAATTATTATTGTTCCATCTTCATGAATTTTTGAATTTGAAATAATGCTTGCAATTGTCCCAATTATCGTATCTTTGATATTTGCTTTAGCATTAATTATTTTATATCCTTTTCCTTCTATTGCTGGATTTTCTGAAACATATTTTAGCGCTGATACAATGTGTTGTCTATATTTTACATGTAATGATTCTGCTTTCTTTTTTGCAGAAGAAACTTCTAAACAAAGTTGTAGCGCTAAATCTGAACTTCCCAATCTAGAACAGGCATTGATTCTTGCACTCAATTCTCTCGCGTCTTCTAATTTTCCATATAATTTTATTAAATAAATATCTCCAACTATTTCGTTATTCTTTGTTTTTGGAGTTCTCAACAAAATCGCTGTTACTAATTTTTCCATTTCTTCAGCATTTAATTCTAATAGTGTTGGATAACCTTGATTTGTTGGATTTAATCCCGCTTCTCTTAAAAGTTCTAAAACTCCTCTCACGTCTCCAGTTACTCCTGGTATAAATGGTGTGGAAGAATATTCTAATGCTCTATTGAGCGGTCTTGTAGACGGATAAATTAGTGCACCTCTTCTTATCTTTATCTCCCCCTCATTTAAAATTTCATGATTTAATTTATCTATTTCTTTTTCCAATGTATCTCCAATCATCCCTAAAATTGCTAATTTCGCAGAGTTTTTATTTTCTGGATCAAGCTCTCTACAAAATAGATAACTTAGCCCTGACGTGCTAATTTTTTCTTTTGTGGTTAATTCAGGATTTATTATTCTTACTTTTTCTGGAATCTCTTGAATTAACTCGTGATGGTCTATAATAAATATATTTTCTAAGTTAGAATTTGCTAAATGATTTAGACTTCCCGAAGCGAGGTCTAAAAATAAAATTACTTTATCTTTTGGGAGTTGATAAATAAATTCTCTAGTTAGATTTTTTATTATTTTTACATAAAATTTTCTATCGAGTCGTTTGAGTGCTTTGGTTAATATTGCTGCAGAGGTTATGCCGTCGGTATCAAAGTGGCTTACAACTAGAATTTCTCTATTTGCAGTTATCTCTAAAAATTCATTTGCAACTTTTTTTATTGTTTCGTTAAGTCTCTCCTCTTTTTCCATCTTTTTAATTGGAAAGAATGATTTTCGCTAGTAAGAATCTAATTATATTAATTTGTGGTAAATTTTTAACTTTCTAGTTTGTGCGAAAACTCTATCTTTTTCTCTTTTTGAACGTTTGTCTTGATGATTCGTTTCGTTGTGTTTCTTTATTCTTTCTAATTTTTCTTGAACATTTTTTAAGTCTGGATTTACATAAAGGTTTTCTTTTTTAAGAATTTGTGAAATTGTTCCTTTGAATTCTTTTGGATGAATCTCTTGTCTTCTTAGGGTTTCTCCTATTTTCTCTGCAGTTAACCCGGTTTTTGCAAGTTCAACTAGCTTTTTTTCATACTCTTCTTGGCTAATTTTCTTTGGTTTTTCAACTGGTTTTTCTTCTTCTGTTACTGCTTGAATTATTTTCTTTACCATACAAATTGAATAAAATTGTTGTTTTTAAAGATTGCTGTTGGGTTTTTCTTTTAGAAAAAGAA
>CAYLLQ010000043.1:1917-6010 GCA_964384935.1 Candidatus Woesearchaeota archaeon
ACTGCTCTTTCGGAATTTGGTAAACGAGTTTTGTTAGTGGATGCTAACTTTTCTGCTCCTAATTTAGGAATCCATTTGAATTTGATTAATCCTCAAAAACATTTACACGACGTGATGGATGATAAAATAAATCCCTCTGATGCGGTTTATGAAATAGGAAATTTAGATGTTCTTCCCGCAAATATTTTTTCTAAAGGAATTACTAATCCGATGAATCTTAGAAATAAATTGAGGCATTTAAAGCGAAGTTATGATTACATTCTGATTGATTCTTCTCCGGCTTTGAATGAAGAAACCCTCGCTGCTATGATTGCTTCTGATTTAATTTTTATTGTCACAACTCCAGATTATTCTACTTTAAGCATGACTCTTAAAGCTATAAAAATTGCTAAGCAAAGAGGAACTCAAATTGACGGAATTATTTTAAATCGAGTGTATAATAAAGATTTTGAACTTTCATTAAAAGATATCGAGAACACCTCTGAAGTTCCGGTCTTGGCGGTTATCCCCCACGATATAAACGTTTTAAAGGCGCAATCTAAATTTATTTCTTTATTGGAACAAAGTCCAAAATCTGAAGCAAGTGAAGAGTATAGAAAATTGGCTGCTTCTATTTCTGGAGAAAAATATAAACCGGTTAAAGTAAGGAATTTTTTTAGATGGATTGTTCCAAAGAAACAGGATATTAATAGGACAATTTATTATAAGCAGATATTTGATGAAAGTAGATAATTTTATAAATTAATTGGGGATTGTTTTATTAGAGCCCCATAGTTTAGTGGTCAAGAATGATGCCCTTTGAAGGCATAGACCCAGGTTCGAATCCTGGTGGGGCTATTGATTTGAACAAGGTTCGATACCCAAAGGGTACGAGGACCCCTAAGGGGGGCAAGACCTCTTCGAGGATCCTGGAGGGGCTATTTATGAATTAAACATAGAAAAAACATCATAATAAATATTTAGTTTTCAAATAGTCCTCTTCTTCTTTTTTATCTTGCATCCTTATAACTCTTGTCGAGAGTTAATATCCCCGTTAGAGTATATCGGTTAAACACCAAATGGGCATGATTTTGAGCTAAAGTAACTATGCTACACCATAGTAAAGAAATAGGCTAAACTATGCTACCACATAGCAAAGTTTATAAACCTATAAATTATAGAATAATTATGGATATAGAGTCAGAACTTTACAAGCAAAACCCTTGGTGGGAAGGAAAATTTGAAGAAAAAAGTATACCTAGAGAGATTTATTTAAATGAGATATTTAAAAATATAAAAAGTAAAGAGATTATATTTTTAACAGGACTTCGAAGAATTGGAAAAACTACAATATTGATGCAGACAATAAAACAACTATTAGCTAATAAAACAAAGTCCGAGGACATTCTTTTTATTAGACTGGATTCTTTTAATCTCCTAGAGTATTCAATCTATCAATTAGTTGAAGAATATCGTAAGATTCATAAAAAGTCTGCAACAGAATTTTTCTATTTATTTTTGGATGAAGTTACATCTAGAGCTAACTTTGAGCAGGAATTAAAGAGTTTATACGATGATGATACCTTAAAAGTTATTTGTTCTTCATCAATTGCTACTTTGATGAGAGACAAAAAAGCTCATCTTACGGGTAGGACTAAAACCATAGAAGTAATGCCTTTAACTTTCCAAGAGTTTTTACAATTTAAGGGAGCAAAGATAGGAAAAGCAGATAAAGCAAAATTAGAAAGTTATTTTAAAGATTATTTAAGAATTGGAGGAATTCCTTATTATGTTTTAACCGAAGATAGAGCTTATTTAAATGAGTTAGTCGAAAGCATTGTGTATAAAGATATAATCGCTTATTATAAAATATCTGGAGACAAAGCAGTAAAAGAATTATTTGTATTGTTATGCCAAAGAGTTGGAAAACCCACGAGTTATAATAAACTAGCAGAAATATTAAATATTTCAGTGAATAGTGTTAAGAGATATATTCGCTATTTTGAAAAAGCATATTTATTTTATGTTGTTGATAGATATTCTAAATCTGCTAATGAGAGAGTAACCTCTCCTAAAAAAATTTATATTGGAGATGTAGGAATAAAAAATATTATAATTGAATTTAAAGATTTAGGGGCAAGTTATGAAAACCTCGTATTCTTAAAAATTAAAGATAAAAATCCAAATTATTATCTAGAAAATTCAGCAGAGATAGATTTTATTACAAAAGATAGTTTAATCGAAGCAAAATATAACCAAGAGCTTAATGAAAAGCAATTAGAAGCTTTTAATGCCATAAAGTCAAAGAATAAGATTATCGCTAATGGATATAAATTCTTCTTAGAATAAATTAAACAGACATCCCACTAAAATACCCTGATGATGATGTCGCTGGTGGAGCTATTATTCAAACTTGGCTAACTTTGTTAAGGAGAGGATTAGAATTTTAATTTCATCTTTGCATACAACTCTAAAATCAACTCTACAAACAGCCTTAAATCTCCATCAATTGTAGCTTTTAGCAAGGACTCATAATATCTAAACTTTATTTTATTGGGGATATTAATCATTGGGTATCCGAAGTTATGCAAGATAAAATTCATAAGCAACCTCCCAACTCGGCCATTTCCATCAACAAAAGGATGTATTGTTTCAAAAGCAATATGAAAATATGAAGCAATAATTATTGGATGTAAATGTTTCTTATTCTTAGAATACCAAGTGAGAAGAGTTTTCATCTCGTTTGGAACTTCCGAGGGTTTTGGAGGCATCCAATCCCTGCCTTTAATACAAACTTGAAGTGTTCGATATTTGCCTATTTCATCAATTAATTCTTCCTTTAAAGTATTTTGAACTACTAATTTATGCAATTCACAAATAAAATCTTTCGAGATATTTTCTTTATAGGAAAGCATAAAATCAAATGCAGATTTGTGATTGAGTGTTTCATTAATCTCTCTCAATGATTTTGTACTCGGAACTCTCCTTTCAAAAAGTAAAAAAGAAGTTTCTTCAAGAGTCAGACTATTTCCTTCGATTGCATTAGAATCGTAAGTAAATAAAGAAGTAAATGCCTCATATCGATTATCTTCTGTAGCTTTTGGTTCATTCGAGAATTCTTTTTTTAAATTATTCAAAAAAGTTAATTCTTTTTTATTTAATAATTCCGAGAGTAGGGAAAGTTCTTTATCTGCTTTCGTTTCTGCATCAGTTATATTTTTCTTTTCTAAATCTACACCCAGATAGACTCTTTTCTTTTTAAATTTGTCTCCTTTTCGTACATTTAAAACTCTATAATAGTATTTTTTATCATTTCTTTCTTTTATTTCTGTATAAACCATAATACTGTGGGGGCACACAAGTTTATAAATATTACTATCAGTGCCCGTGTAATACCTTCTTATTTATGGGGGCACAAATTATAAAATATTGGTTTATACGTGCTCGTACATTATTAATTGTTTGGGATTTATTATTTAAACAGAATTTTAGATTTCTCAATGTACCCTGATGAGCATGTCGCTGGAGGGGCTATTCAAAATGTTAAGAAAGGTAATATTTATATAGAATCTTTTGCAAGCTAGTTCATGAAAGAAAAGGTGATAGTTTTACTTTTATTCGTGGTGTTGTTGGTTTCTCCTTTGGTCTTAGCTCAAGAACAAGCTCAAACATATTCTGGATTTAATAAATTTATCGATAATACTAAATTATTTTTTTCTTCTGGAGATAATAAAGCAAACTTAGCGCTCGAGATTCGAGAAAAAGAAGTCAACTCTGCTATTTCTAATTTGGAAGCAGGAAATCTAGCTGGAGCTGAGAAAAATTTAAATTCAGCTTCTGAAAAATTAAAAATAGTTCAAACTCTCGCTTCTCCAGACATTTCTGCTGATGTAAAAGAAAATATTAATGTTATTGAGAATAAAATTAGGGATACCCAAGGAAATTATGAATTATTGGATAATTATCTTAATGAAGAGGGAAAAACAAGATTATCGATGGATATTTCTGAAAAAGTTTTTAGTTATTGCGATGAATTAGCAATGCAAGATTATGTAGCAATGCAAAAAGATGAAAAATGCAAATCTTATGCATGGATGGAAAATAAGATAAAACA
>CAYLLQ010000044.1:0-5773 GCA_964384935.1 Candidatus Woesearchaeota archaeon
CATAGCAAGAATCAAAATTCCAAAAAGTTTTCTTATCAAGAATAGTATTTTTTCCTGAAATTAAACTATCCTTTCTCAATGCCAATTCTTGAGGATTAGACTCATTAAAATAAAAAGAGGTAGGAGTGTATGGCCCTCCAAAAGAATATTCTTTATTTTCTTCAGAAATAGAATTAATCTCCCCACCGTAAATAGATTCCCTTCCGCTACCAACATTCAAATACCACTGAGTACAATCATTTCCCTCCAGATAATTAATCATAACTTCCCTATCCAATAAGAAATTTCCCCAAAAAGAAGAAGGAATCTGAAAAATGTTCAAAGTTTGAGTAATTGGGGATGCAACCAGAGTGTGTGTGGAGGTAGGACCATCATGTTCTGACATAAAAAACAAAATGCTTTGGTAATAAGAAGGATTTAATCCAGGTAAATTATATAAAGTGGTATATATTCCATAATCGGAATCGCTAAAAGAATAATCCGTAGGAGTATTATCATCAATATTTTTTAAAGCAATACCATAAAAATATCCGTCCTCATCGGTAGGTTGAAGATTACAACCAGTTAAAAACAAGAGAGAAAAAACCAAGATAATAAAAGAAAACTTTTCAAAAAATCTACTTGACATATGGTGCCCCCCAATATTTAATTAAAACGTCAACATTTACATTTTCATTTGGATTGTTAGAAAGATAAATTTTTCTATCTCCTAAAACATCACTAGTTCCAAAAGTAGAAGATAAAGTATAATCCTCACAACTAACATAACCACTATCAAAAACATTTGCTCTGCAAACAAGTCTCTCTGGGTTGTTTAGACAACTACTTTCGTCAATTCCAGAATATTTATCACAATCTCCAGGCTCTCCAGTATAAACTCCAATTCCCTTTTGCCATTCATAGAGCATTAAATCCTTGTTGTATCTATCCTTCGCAGAAAAAGTAAAAATTCTCCCATCATTCAAACCAAAATTTAGATTTTCTTCTTCTCTAAAAGGAACATCTACTTTTTTACCAATAATATACTCTGTTGTTTCAGGATAATTTCGGGGATCTTTAGCATTAACAAAATCATTTATTGCATAAACAGTATAAGTTCCAGATTTAACAAAAATAGAAGTTTCTCCTCCAAAAAAAGTTTCCCCTTGACTCAATCCATATACACTAGTTAGACCATCATTATAAATTCTAAAATAAGGGTAATGCCCGGGAAAATTTAAATTTAATTTAGAGAAGATTCCAAAAGAGTAAGGAACTTTAAACTCATTTTCTCCAACAGATAAAACCAAGTCTCCATTAAAAGAACCATCTTGGGATAAGTCAGTAGTATCCAATACAAGAGAAAAGGTCTTAGAACTTTTTGCTTCAAGAATAAAACTAGTTTCATCGGAAGTTAAAACATCAAAAAAGTCTCCAGACTCACTTTCTACATTAGAAACAAATAAAGATACCTCAACGGAAAAATCTTTCAAATTAGAAATAGTAATTTCTCTTTCTCCAACAAAAGAATTTAAATTTCCAAAAGATAAATCTCCCGAAAAAATAATTGGAGAATTAAGTGCAGCGGGGATGTTTACTAATCCAGAACCCTGAGTATTAACATCATAACCTAAATCTTTAGCAGTTAACTTAATCAAACTTTTTAATTGAAAAGAATCTAATTCTGGTCTTGATTGTTTAATTATAGCTACGGCTCCTGCAACATGAGGAGTAGCCATAGAAGTACCAGAAATGGAAGTATGTTTATCATCCAAACACTGATTCTCTTCCCAAGCACTATCCCATTGAGCAGCGCAAATATCTACACCAGGAGCAACAACATCAGGTTTATTCAATAAACCCCCCTCCCAAATAACCGGCCCTCTAGAACTAAACTCCGCAATAGTTTTATTCTTGTCTATTGCTCCAACAGTAAGAGCATTTCTTGCAGTTCCAGGACTTCCGATAGACTGTTTCCAAGGACCATCATTACCTGCTGCAACAACCGCAACAACTCCCGCCTTAACAGCATTATCAATAGAAATGCTAATAGGATCATCAGGATTCCCCCCTCCACCTAAACTTAAACTAATAATATCCAACTTATCAGAAAAATCTCCATCTTGATTTGGATCAACACTTCTTTCAATAGCAGAGATAATCTCCGAAGTAGAACCACTTCCTTCCGAATCCAAAACCTTGTATGCATAAATGGTTGCCCCGGGAGCAACACCATTTAAAGAACCGGAAGATAAAACCTCCGTTTTTGAATCCCACACGCCAGGAGAATTACAAAAGAGGTAGTATGCTTTACCAACTTCAACTAAATCAGAAGGAAGTTTAGTAACATAACGTCCATTTTCAAAAACATTAATATTTCCCACCAAATCACATCCATTAATCAAAGACTTAATAGACGCCCCATTAATACCTTGTCGAGTACCAACCAAATTCCACCCAGAAACTAGTTTAGTATCCAAATTAGATAAAGATGTTCCTTGAACAATAAATGAAACATTTCTATTACAATAAATATCATATCCAATTCCAGAAGAAAGAATTATCTGAGAAATATAACTCTGTGTGGCCCCTCTCCAAAAACGAGCATAAGGACACGCTCCATCCGTAGCTTCAGTAATATTAAAAGAAGAATCTGACTCAATAGGAATAGAGAAGAAAGACTCCCCCAGAGAAAGATTAATTGCAACTTCAAAAGTTTCAGCCACATTACCTCCTCCACTTGTAGATTTTCCAGCAGCGGTACTTGCTACATGAGTTCCATGACCATGATCATCCATAGGGTTTTCATCATGGTTAACAAAATCATATCCTCCAGCAACTTTACAATTTTCCCCAAAACATCCACCCAAATCCGGATGAGTATAATCCACTCCCGTATCTATAATTCCTATGCTAATTCCACTTCCATCCAAACAAGTTTTACCACTAACCAAACAATCATTTCCATCAGAATCTAGTTGCCCTGCAGGAATTCCATCTTGAATTAAAGGAACAGACTCAGATAAATCGACATAAACTTTTTTATTAGGAACAACAGATTTAACAAAATTTAATTTTCTAATCTTCTCTGCACCCACAACATCCAAATTTTTAAGAGTTACTCCATTGAATGTTGAAAAATACTCTTCCTCCACAACGAACGAAGGACTATAGAGAGGTTTTAAAAAATTAAAAGGTAAAAAAAAGTTCAAAAAGAAAGTATCTAACCCTCCATCTAAAGAGGAAGAAAATTGATTAATCGCTTGATTATGAGAATTAACAAGTTGAGATTTATAATCCATTTCAAAACTAGAAATTTCTTTTTCTTTTTGAACCAAGTTACTAACGGAAGATACAACTCGAACATTTTCAGAAGAAACCTCTTTTTTTAAAGTATAAATTTCTTTTTCTAAACCGTTTTTCTTTTCTAAAATAGAGGGCTCTTTAAACTCCACAATATAACTATCTGTAGCTTCAACTAAAGATAATCCTCTTTCACTAACGATTAATTGATTTAATTTTAATTCCGGATTAAATGAAATAAAAAAGGTACTTCCGTCTAAGATAAAATTTTTTACTAAATTTAATTTTTTTAAATTGTTCAGAGAAATCTCCACATTAACAAGTTCAATATTTGATTGATTTCCTAAATTCAAAACAAAATTCTCCGATAAAGCCTTTCCATTAAGATCATAAATTTGTTCCGAAGAAATCTGTTGAGCTCCGACGAAACCTAAAAGTAAAATTAAACAAATAAAACTAATTCCGCCCCTTTTCATAATCTATTACTCAAAAAGAACTTTTTAAACATTTTCATAATAAGAAGAAATAATCATTAACTTAATAAATATCTTTTCTTTCATTTTTCTATGCCTGCAAAAATTGGTTTAGAAATTCACGGATACATTGATACAAAAGAAAAACTTTTTTGCACTTGTAAAGCAGAACACGGAGCAAAAAACGCAAAACCAAATACAAACATTTGTCCAATATGTACAGCTCAACCCGGATGCAAACCGATGCTTCCAAATAAATCTGCAATAGACAAAGCAATTCAGATATCGCTAATTCTTGGATGTAAGATAAATGAGAAAACACCCTTCCAAAGAAAACATTATTCTTGGCCAGACTTACCCAAAGGTTATCAAAATACATTATCCGGACCATATGCAATTCCTACTGGAGAAAAAGGAGAATTTCTGGGAATTAAAATAAGAGGGTGTCATTTAGAGGAAGACCCTGCAGCATGGAATCCTCAAACAGGAGAGATAGATTACAACAGAAGCGGAAGCCCTCTGATTGAAATTGTAACCGACCCTGATTTCAAATCTTCCGAGCAAGTTGAAGAGTGGTTGAAACAATTAATCACAACTTTAAGCTATATAAGAGCAATTGATAAAAAAGCAGGAATAAAATCAGACGTGAATGTTTCAATTCCAGAAACAGACCATACAAGAATAGAAATTAAGAATGTAAATTCAATCACAAACATAAAAAATGCAATAGATATTGAAATAGCGAGACAAACAAAAGAACTCCCAGTAAATCAAGAAACTCGAAGGTTCAATGCAGAAAAACAGACAACAGAAAAAATGCGTTCTAAAGAAGACGCTCAAGATTACAGATTCATTAACGACCCAGACCTACCCGTATTAAATATAACTAAAAAGAGAATTGAAACTCTAAAAAAAACAATTCCAGAAACACCTCAAAAAAAATTAGAACGTTTAATTAAGAAACATAAAATACCCGAGAAATCGGCAAAAATTTTGACAAAGAATATTGACTTAATTGAATTATTTGAAAAAGTAATTGAAAAGATAAATCCCGGTTTAGCAACAAGATGGACTACCGAAGAACTTCTTAGCGTACTAAACTACAACAAAAAAACATTGGAAGAAATAGATGTACAACCAGAACATTTCATAGAACTTCTAAAATTAGTAGAAAACAAAACATTAACTGAGTTAAATGCTAAAGATATTCTAAGAAATTGGAAAGAAAAATCCGAGTCTCCAAAAAAATCAGCAGCATCTTCCTCTCAAATTTCTGACGATAAACAAATACAGAAATTTGCACAACAAGCAATAAAAGAAAATAAAAAGGCAGTAAAAGATTTCATGTCCGGTCAACAACAAGCTCTTAATTTTTTAATTGGGAAGGTTATGCAACTTTCAAACAAAAGAGCAAACTACCAAAAAGCAAAAGAAATTCTAGAAAAAGAATTAAGATGATTTCCTCCCCCTAAAAGAATCCCTCCAAGAAGAAAGATTCATGCCGGGATGACAGACAAATTTTTCATTAAATCCAAATTTAGCAGTACAATAACTAAGATGGTCTGTATATACGTGCGGAACAGAATAAGGACGAGGGAAACGGGTGAGTTCCAAACTAGCAATGGTATGATAAACAAATGAAAGCAATCTAGGACCTAAAGAAAAAAATCCCCTATCTTTTCTTAACACTTTTGCTCTTAAAGGAATATCAATATCCTCTGGAATTTCCTCCTCCTCAAATCTAAGCTGGATAAATTTTCCTCTATTAACAGTCCTTTCCATAAGCTCTTCCAAAACGGGAGAAAGCTCTCGTTCCAATTTTTCATCTCTAAAAGGAGTATTAGAGAAAAAATCCTTTCCTCCCTGATAACCTACTCTACCCAAAACATCTGCAAGCTCTTTAACACTCCAACCATAATTAGCATCATGCAAAACGCGTTCCTTTCGACATTGCACCTCTCCAACAAAGGGAGTCATAGTTAAATATCGAAAATCCACCTTTTAAGAATTACTATAAT
>CAYLLQ010000045.1:0-3801 GCA_964384935.1 Candidatus Woesearchaeota archaeon
AGGTGTATCAGTAGTTATCGGAACTATCTTTATGGTTGCGTTAGTTCTTGTTGCAGCGAGTATCACATGGGTTTTAATTCGTAATGTTGTTAATCAAAGTGGAGATGAGGTTTCTCTCGGTCGTGTTTCTGTTGATTTGAAAATTTTAAGCGTTTCTATTAATGCTGGAAATTTAGTTGTTAATGTTCAGAGAGAAAAGGGAAAAGGGGAACTGAAAGGGATTAAGTTTGTTGTCGAGGGTAATGATGAAATTGAGGTTGTTGAAAATGATACTAGTTTGGAAGAATTTGAAGCAACTAAGTTTAGTTTGGTTTTGGAAACAATTGCTCCTGAAAATGTTACTAAAGTTTCTGTTGTTCCTGTTTTAAAAGCTGGAACTTCTGATGTAAAGGATATTTGGGAAAAACCTTCGAGTGGAATTGGTTGTGTTCCTTCTCAATGTCCTGCTCCGAGTACTATTTGTAGTGATACTGTTGTGAATGATGGTTGTGGTACGAATTGTCCTGTTGGAACAAAAGGGGCTGCATGTATTAATGATTTTGCGAGTGTTCCTTGCGGGCAGTCTATGCTATCCCATAGTGGTTGTGGAACTTGTCCTGGAAAAGGAACTAAATGCGATGATCCTTCAAAAGAATGTTTTAATGATGTTTGTGTAGAGAAATTAAGAATTTTTGTAACTTCTCGTACTTTTAGTGGGAGTCTTGGAGGGACTGTCGGAGCAGATGTAAAGTGTAATGATACTGTAAATGGAAAACCTGCCGGTGGAACTGGAATTTGGAAGGCCATGATCGGGGCAACTAATCGGTATGTGGGGGGAACTGATTGGATATTAAATGCAAGTAGGAATTATTATCAAAAAGATGGACAGACTTTAATTGATACTGCTGGAAATGACGCTTGGTTTACTTGGAATTTAAATAGACTTTTCAATTCGGACACTCTGTCTGTTTGGACTGGGCTAACTTCTTCTGGAAAGATATATCTTAATTGTAACAATTTTTCTTCTTCCCTTAGTACTCTTTATGGTACTGTAGGAAATACTTACTATGTCGATTCCCGTTCAATTTTTAGTGCTAATTGGGATTGTAGTCGTCAGAATAATTTATATTGTGTGGAGCAACCTTCCTATTAAGAATATCTAATCCTTAATTACGCTTCCGATAAAGGTTTTATTGTTTAGAAGATTATCTAGTTGTTTCATGTCTGGTCCTAAAATGTATGTGGGTATTTTATTTTTTAGAATTATCTTGGATGCTGTTTGGTCTAAGACAAAATGTTGCCCTGGTTTGAATGCAATTTTGTTTGCCATTTTGTCAAAATCTTTCCAAGTTATTTCTGGAATGAATTTTGCGTCTTTGTGTTCTTTCGGATTTTTATCGTGAAGTCCTTGAACGTTTGTTAGGTTTATGAATTCTGTTTTGAAGTGTTTTGCTAGTTGAGCAGATGTTGAATCGGAGGTTTGTTTTGGTTTATATTCTAAAGCTCCTACAAAAACTATCTCTTGTTTTTTGATATATTGCTCTAAAGTTTTTGTTGTGTGGGGAAGTCCGAGTTTGGGGTCTATTCCAAAGAAGTAATTCATGAATCTAGCATTCATTCTTGTTGCAGAAATTCCCGCATAACTTTGTTTTGTTTCGTCGCATTTTATTTCTTTTAGTGCAGAAATATACTTTCTTGCTATACTTCCTCCACCGCAGACAATTATGAACTTGTAATTTTTTGTATTCTTTAGTATTATTGATTTGAATTCTTTAAGAAATTTAACATCGACATCGTCTGGAATTATTAGACTCCCGCCTAAACTTAGAACTCTCACCTTTTTCATAGGAGAAATAAGAATAGTGCGTTTTTATATTTTGGGATTAGTTTTCTCTTTCTATTTGTTCTAAGAATTCTTCCATTATTTTTGTTTATCTTTTCTCATTTCTTTTGTCTCTGATGAGCAATCGTAAGATTTAAATAGTAGTTACCTATTAGGTAACTATGATAGCTCAAGAAATAACTCTGACTGGAAAGGAATTTGAAGGAAATAATACTTCTGTATTTGAAATTCCGCCTTATGGATTAAGAGCTTATGCTTTATTTTATGCTAAATATGGGTTAAAACAAGAATTCAGCCAAAAAGAATTAGACTGGGTTGTAAGTGAAAGCATGAAGAAAAAGATATTTGCGTTGTTATTAAATGCGGGATGGATAATAAAAAAGCAAAGAGGTACCTATGTTTGTTTAGGTCCTGAGAAGATATTTCAAAAGATCTTAGAATATAAGGTCCAAAAAATAATTAAAAGTGCAAAGAAAGATTATTGTTTTACGGGATTATCTGCAGTAGAGATTTGGAGTGATTTTTCTTATATTCAAAGAAGTTGGGAAAAATCACCTTATTTTATTAAAGTATTAAAAAAAGATTTAAAATATTGGAAAGAGTTTTTTAATTCTTACAAAATACCAAATTATTTGAATTCTGGAAGTACAATAGGCGAATATATCATTTTAATTCCAGTTAATAACTTAGAATTCAGCCAAAAAGAAGGTTTAAAAGTTGAAAAATTGCAGTTTACGATTTCTATGGCTAAAAAGAATAACATTTATTTATATGCTTATAATTATATGAAGGAGAAATATGGCTGATTTATTCCAATTAAGAGAGAAAGAGATATTTGAAACATTAAAGAAACTTAAAAATAGAAAATTTGTTTTAATTGGGGGATATTCTGTAAATGCTTATACTCTGCCAAGATTTTCAGTAGATTGTGATATCGTTATTTATGAAGATGAATTTGAGAAAATAGAAAAAGAGTTGTTAGCTATTGGGTATAAGAAGAGTAATGAAACCTCGGAGGTTCCTTATCATGGAAAATTTGCTAGATTTGAAAAGATAATTCAAGAGAATTTTAAAGTGAGTATTGATATATTGATTAATGAAGTTTTAGATAGACAAACACAATCTAAGTTCTCAAGTGACTGGGTATTTGATAATTCAAAGGTAAGAGTTTTAAGAGGAAAAACAATAACCGAGAAATTGAAACTTAGGATAATAAATCTAGAAGCATTATTTACTATGAAAATGATCTCATGTAGAGGTACAGATATAAGAGACATTTTTCTTATGATTTCAGAAATAAAAGATAAAAGATTTATAAAAAAAGAAGTTTCAGATAGATTTAATTTTCAAGATAGGATTGAAAAAGTAATCAAAGAAATAAGTTCTAAGCAGTTTAAAGATGGTTTGCAAGGAGTTTTTGGTTTTGTGGATAATAAGTTATTTGAAAGAAACAAAAAAGAGTTTGTTGATTTGGGATTACTTTACCGTAAATAGTTTGTCGTCATTTACATCAAAAACATCCAATCGCACTCCCGCATCAATCCAACCGTGTGCGTAGTTCAGTGCTGCGAAACAGTTTACTAAATCCTTTTTTGATTCGAAATGTTTTGCGTCTGAAAGATAGTTAGAAACCATATCAATTATTTCTTTTGCTTGTTTTTCTTTTTCTTTAATTATATTTTTTTTGACTTCTTCTAGTGCCTTTGTAGTTAGAGTAAAGTATTTTTTTATCTTTTCTTGTGTTATTTTGTCTATCATTCTTTTCTTTAATTTTTATTGTTTATAAGTTTTTTAGTTATTATTGATGTAACTGGTTAGTTGTAACAAATAGAAATGTTTATAAATATTTGAATTTTGGATAAGTTATGAAAAGTTTAAGAAATTTAGTTGGTGGTTTAATGGCTACTGCTTCATTAGCTGTAGGTTTATCTGGATGTATGTCTGTCCCAGAGACTGTTCAGTTGCCGATTCAAGAATTT
>CAYLLQ010000045.1:3901-5650 GCA_964384935.1 Candidatus Woesearchaeota archaeon
GAAGATATTTCTTTAGTTATTGAAGATAATTAGAGATTGTCTTTTTTGAGAAGCCATTTCCATACGGGCAAAACTTTAATTGTCTTTCCTTTTATTTCAAAATGATCATCTTGATTATATGTGAGAATTAATCCTTCTTTAAGCTTAAACTTATTTAATGCCTCAAGAAGCCCATTAAACTCTCTCTCCTTATTTTGTTCGGTTAAATTATAACAAATTTGTATTGCCTTAGTAATCTTCTCCCTTTCTTTTATTATAAAATCACACTCTTTTTTCTCTTGAAAATAAAATATGTTCTCGTATCTTCTTCTTAAGGCGAGAAAAACTATATTTTCAAGCATCTTTCCTAAATCTTTTGAAAAAGAAGCAGAGTTATTATTTGAGAAGCCATTGTCTATAGAATACGCCTTTTTTGGATTTATTTGTTGTTGTTTAAATGAATAGCTAAAACGAGGCACACTGAACATTAAATAGGCATTCTCAAAAAAAGATACATAATCAATAACGCTTTGAACTGACTTTATGTCCAACATTTTCTTTATAGAATTATAAGAGAACTCTGTTCCAACATTGCTAATTAAGAAAATAGCTATCTTTTTTAGCATCTCTGTATTTTTTATGTTAAATCTAACCGCAATATCTTTCATAATAATATCTGACAATAGATCATGAAAAATTGTTGGTGTATTCTTTTTAAGAAATTCTGGAAATCCTCCTTGAAAAAGATATTCTTTAAATGAGTCTATTGATGGCTCTGCTTTTTTTAGATTAAGAAATTCTTTAAACGAGAATGGGAATAATTCATATCTTAAATTTCTTCCAGTTAGCCTTGTTCCTAATTCTCTGCTTAATAAATCTGCATTAGAGCCAGTTATAATTACTTTTTCCTTTTTATCTACCAAATACCTTATATATTTTTCCCATTGAGGTATATTTTGTATTTCGTCAAAGAAATAAATGCCACCTTTTCCATACATCTCTTCCATAATTGCCTCAATTTTATTAAAATCACTTAGACTAAACCCTTCTAAACGAGGATCTTCAAGATTAAGGTAATATGCCTTTTTTTGTTTTTTAATTAATTGATGTAATAATGTGCTTTTTCCACATCTTCTTACCCCCGTTATTATTAAAGCAAAAGAATCCAAAATCGTTAATTCTTTCTGTTCTTCTCTGGGAGTTCCTATTTCTGCGTTATTTAATGATTCTCTCTGTAATGCTATAACTTCTTTTATTATTTCTTTAGTTATCATGTTAATTTCTAGATCTTGTTATTTTTAAACCTTTCTATTGCCAATAGACACTATCTTCTATTGAGAATAGAAGCTTTTGTTCCTCGTGGTTGCACAAAATAGCCCATTTTTATGCAATGCTCTTGAACAATATTGTTCATTAGTAATGCACAATAGTTTCTATTGACAATGGAAATTATCCATTTAATCGTTCTGGCTTCCCTTCAATAAGTTTGGATATAGGGGAAGATAATTCGTGATGGTAGATTTTCAATTTGTAACTTTTTTGTTCCACTTCTGGTCATACTCTATTCCTACATATTAATTTACTTTAGAGTATTCTAAAGCTAAACTACAACTAATTATAGAGTAACTAGTGTTTAAACTCTTTGCTAGGTTATTTTATCTTGCAATATTTCATTTCTGTTATAGCCAGATTTTAGATTTGTTATTCTTAACATATTTATCTCTCTTTTCTCTAACCAATTATTTCTCCCTTATCCAGTTTTTGTTTTCT
>CAYLLQ010000046.1:0-5530 GCA_964384935.1 Candidatus Woesearchaeota archaeon
GGGATTATAGAAGCAAAAAAAGAAGGAGTTAACTTAATTGGAAAGGAAATTCAGTCAAATAGATATGCAAAAGAATTTCCGAGCGAATTCAGAAGTATTGATTTACCTTTGCCATTTATTTATGAAACTAACGGGAATGAAATAAGATTTACCAATTTATGGGATCCAAAACCGAGAAGCAGACAGATTTTTAGTTTTCATACTCCTGATGGAATGGGAGAGTGGATTAAACATCCGAAGGATACTTTAAGAAATAAGCTTTTGAAAATTCCCTCTGTGGATAATAAAAAATTATGGAAAACCCAAGAACAGGCAGTAAATAATATTTTAAATTCATTAGCGAAAGATAGGCCAAAAGCCCTTGTTCAAATGGCGACAGGTTCAGGTAAAACATTTATGGCTGTAAATCTGTGTAATGAACTAGTAACCAACGCAAAAGCAAAAAGGATTTTATTTCTTGTAGATAGAAAAAATTTAGGAAAACAAACCCTACAAGAGTTTCAAAATTTCGAAGTCCCAAGAGATGGGAGGAAGTTCACAGAATTGTATAATGTTAATAGATTAAGCTCAAATAAAATTAAAGAATCTGATAAGGTTTGTATTGCAACCATCCAGAGAGTTTATTCTATGCTTATGGGAAAGGAACTGGATGAAGCTGAAGAGGATAAGTCTGCTTATGAATCGTGCATGCCTATAAAACCTGTAGAGGTCAAGTATAATAAGAGATTCCCTATAGAAACTTTTGATTTTATTATAGTAGATGAATGTCATCGTTCAATTTATAATTTATGGAAACAGGTATTGGATTATTTTGATGCTTATTTAATCGGACTGACTGCAACTCCTTCAAAAAGTACAATTGGTTTTTTTAACAGCAATTTAGTTATGGAATATACTCATGAAAAAGCAGTTGCAGATCAAGTAAATGTAGATTTTACAGTTTACAATATCAGAACAAAGATTACAGAAGCTGGCTCAAAGATTAATAAAGGAGAAAATATCCGAAAAAGAGACAAAAGAACTAGAAAAGAAACATGGGAAATTCTTGAAGATGAAGTAGTTTATGATGCGAATGCTCTAGACAGAAAGGTTACTTCAAGAGATCAGATTAGAAAGGTAATAAGAGTATTTAAGGAAAAGTTATTTACTGATATTTTTCCAGGAAGAAAACATGTGCCTAAAACTTTAGTTTATGCTAAAGATGATAATCATGCCGAGGAGATTGTCCAAATCATAAGAGAAGAGTTTGGAGAAGGGAATGAGTTTTGCGTTAAAATTACTTACAAAACAGAGGGAGACCCAGAAAACCTTATAAGCCAGTTTAGAAACTCGTTTAATCCCCGGATTGCAGTAACTGTTGATATGATTGCAACGGGAACGGATATTAAACCTCTTGAGATTGTATTTTTTATGAGAGCAGTTAGAAGCAGGAATTATTTTGAGCAGATGAAGGGCAGAGGAGTAAGAGTTATGAATAATGATGATTTTATGGCAGTTACTCCTGATGCATTGTCTAAAGAAAGATTTGTTATTGTTGATGCTGTTGGAGTAACAGAACAAGAAGAATTAAATGACACAAAACCTCTTGATAAAAACCCCGCTGTTCCATTGGAAAGAATATTAAAAACATTACAATATGGAAAGCCAACTCCCGAAATTATTTCTACACTTATATCTAGGCTTTCAAGATTAGAAAAGAAATTAACTAGTGATCAAAGAGAAGAAATAAAGAAATTAACTAATGGAAAAAGTTTGAAAATCTTTGCGCAGAATTTTAGTGAGTCTATTGATGATGAAAAGATTTTAGAACAGGCAAGAAAAGAATTTGGAGATAAACCAAGCATTAAACAGATTGAAGAAGTTTTTAAAATAAGAATTGAAATCCCTTTAAAAGAATTTATTTCAAATTCTAGACTAATTGGAAGAATTCCCGAAATAAAGAAAGAATCAGACATTATAATTGATGAATCTTCTGTTGATGAAGTAAAAACATCTGGATATTCCGAAATTGCCACAAATAAAGCAAAAGAACTTGTTGGACATTTTAGAGATTTTATTGAAAAGAATAAAAAAGAGCTAACTGCAATACAAATTTTTTACAGTAAGGGAAAGAAATTGCATTGGAAAGATTTGAAAGAATTGTATGAAAGGATTAAACTTCCACCTTATTCATTAACTCCCTCTAAACTTTGGCAGGCATATTACCAGTTAAAAGCAGGAAAAGTCAGGGGAAGGGTTTCTGATAAAGCCATTGCTAATTTTATACAATTATTAAGTTTTGAACTGGGAAAAACAAAGGAGCTTGAGCCTTATTTGGATAGTGTTGATAAAAGATTTGCTGAATGGGTTGGAACACAAAAAGAGCAGGGAGCTAGTTTTAATCAGGACCAATTATTGTGGCTTGAAAGAATAAAAGATCATATTTCAACTTCTGTTGAAATTCTCCCCGATGATTTTGAAGATGCTCCATTTAATCAAATGGGGGGCTTGGGAAAAGCCAATAGGGTTTTTGGTAAAAATTTCAAGGAAATTTTAGTTCAATTAAATGAGAATGTTGGGGGATAAAATTAAAATGGTAGATCTAATACCGAATAACTTATAAAATTATGCTTATTATAGACTATACAAATATTTAAAAACTACCAATCTATTAATTTTCATGATAGATGAAAAAGAAGTAGATGAATCTGGAAAACTAAACCTTATAGCAAGTTTATTACTTGATATAAGGGAGGCCCTATCCGAGAAGATGTCTATTAAAAACAAGGTAGCCTACCTAGTTAGAAAGGGTGTAAACAAAGATGAGGACCTTGCATCAATAATTGGGATAACTAAATCTCATGCTTCAAAGGAAAAAGCAATACTTAAGCGAGACAGTAAGGAGAAAGAAGATGGACGAGAAGAAACTATTTGATGAGATGAACGTGATAAAAAGGCTTTTAGCAGCGATAGCTATAAAAGGCCAGAATTTTAGGGAGCAGGTCAAACTACTCTCCGATGCAGGGCTTTCTCCAAGCGAGATTGCGGATATTACTGGAAAGAATGCAAATTTGGTGAGGGTTACAAAATCTACATTAAAAAATAAAAACAAGAAAAGGGAGGAGAAAAATGGAACAGAAACAATTCGATATAATTTGTAAGAAGCTAGATAAAATAGCCCTAGCATTAACAATTCAGAACATTGATGATAAAGATAAAAAAGTTTCAATCTTAAAGAATGCCGGATTTGGTTCTACTGAAATTCAGGAATTACTAGGAATTCAGAATGTTTGCCAAATGAAAGGCTGGAAGGAAAAATGACTGAAGATATCAAAAAAATAAGAGAGCTACTAGAATTTCTTGTAAAAGACAAACTTTCTGCTAAACTTAATAAGTTGTCTGCTGATGAAAAAAAGGTTTATGATTTAACTGGAGAGAAAAGAGATATAATTCAACAGAAAACAAATTTTGCTGCAGGAAAGATATCTGGGATCTGGCAAAAACTCGAAGATGAAGGATTACTAATCAAAGAAGGAAAGAGTTATAGGAAGGTAGTTTAAAATGGGCAAGCAGAAATTAAACCCGAAGATTCTTCTAAAATTAAAAAAGAATTTTCCAGATAGAAAGGAAAATGCTATACAGGCTCGTCTTTCTCAGCTGTCAAGTCAGCATGGGGTAACATTAAATGCTGCTGCAGAAATAATGGCGAGAAAAGATGGCTTTCATGTGTGGGGGTTATTAGATGAAAAAGATAAAGAATGTTTTAGAGAAAAAGAAGTTCAAGTAATCAAAGTTAAACGATCTAATAGAAATAATATAAACGAAGTAAAGAGAAATTACACATCAGAGTTCTTGTCAGAAGCAAATAAAAATATTCGAGCTTATGTAGATATTTATGTTATTGAAAATGTTTTAAGAAAAATTATTTTTGAAACATTCGGAAAAGAGAAAAAATGGTGGAAAGAAGATTTTGTATCAAAAGATGTTTTTAATCATGCAGAAGAGATAAGAATTGCTGAGTCTAAACATCCTTGGGTTAAAAAAAGAGGAGACCACCCTCTTTATTATGTAGGATTAGAAGAATTGAAGAAAATTATAACTAAACATTGGGAAACTAATTTTAAATGGATCGGAAATAAAGAAAAATTCTTTCCATGGGTAGACGAACTTATTCCTATTAGAAACATGGTAGCTCATAATGTGCCCTTAGAAAAAGAAGAAATAAATATGGCTGCAATAAAATCAAAATGGTTAATAAATATAATAAATAATCAAAACGATGACACAAACAAAACCGCTTAGTGAAATCTTTGAACTAGCCAAAGGGAAAAAGGTTAGAATAATTAATCATAAGACTGAAAAGTCTATCCCTTATCTCCTAATTGATACTTTAAGAGGAGAAGAACCTAAATTTTTCACAGAGGATGAAAAATTTACAGAAGCAAATGAAAAAGATATTTTAATGGTGTTTGATGGAGCAAATTCTGGGCTGGTTGGAACTGGATTAAAGGGAGCAGTAGGCTCCACTATTGCAAGATTAAGACTAAAGAAAGATATGAACACAAAATATATAACTTATTTTCTTTCATTTAATTTTTCTAATTTAAATCAAGATATAAAAGGTTCTGCTATCCCCCATGTTAAACCCAAGAAACTTTTAGAATTAAATATCAGATATCCTTCTTTGGAAGAGCAATCTCTCATAGTCTCAGCAATCGAAACCCAATTCACACGACTAGATGAAGCAGTTAAATCTCTGAAATCTGTAGAAGATAAACTTAAGATTTATAGGAAAGCTGTTTTGAAAAAGGCGTTTGAAAAGAAAGAAGGGTGGGAAGAAAAAAGATTGGATGATGTTTGTATAAAAATAAATGATGGAACCCACTTTACTCCAAAATATACTTCTGAGGGAGTAAAATTCATTTCTGTAAAGGATATCAGAAATTACAAAATTGATTTTTCAAAGTGTAAACATATTTCAGAAGAAGAACATAAAATATTAAATAAAAGATGTAATCCTGAAAAAGAAGATGTTTTAATAACTAAAAGTGGAACTATAGGTAGAACGGCGATTGTGGATACTGATGAAAAATTTGATCTTTTCGTTAGTGTGGCATTATTAAAACCTATCAAAGATAAATTAAGCTCTAAGTTTTTAATGTATTTCTTAAGAGGATATATAGAGAGAATAAATATTGATCAAGTGATTAAGGGGGCAGTTGTTAAAAATTTTCATATTGAGGATATAAAGGAAACCAGAATTAATTTACCAAAATCTCTTTCCGAACAATCTCAAATCGTCCAAGAAATAGAATCAAAATTCTCAGTTATAGATAAAGTTGAAGAAGTTGTTGAAGCATCTCTAAAAAAGACAGAGATGCTGAGAAAATCTATATTAAAAAGTGCTTTTGAAGGGAAGCTGGTGAAAAATGGCAATTGAAGATTTTCAGTGGACTTTAATTCTTGGAGTAATTGGGATGCTTATCGGATTACTTTTGCCTTCCGGTCTAGGATTATTAGCAAATTATGATTATTCTCAAATACAAACAGA
>CAYLLQ010000047.1:0-5523 GCA_964384935.1 Candidatus Woesearchaeota archaeon
ATGTTTTGAGGCACAGAATTCTTTTGAATTACGAGGGTCAGGCAGAAAATATTAATACTGATAAAATTATCGATGAGATTTTTTCAAAAGTAAAGGTTCCTTAAAATGGCTAGTCTAAAAATAAAAACGGGATTTTCTATGACTCGATTGGATTTGGTGGTTAAGGGTCTTACAAATACTAAATTTTTGGGAAATTATAAAAGTGTTTTTAAGGGATCTGGGTTAGAATTTGCAGACTATCGTGAATATAATCCGGGTAGTGATGATGCTTCTCGAATTGATTGGAAAGCAAGTAAAAGAGTTTGTCAGACAGTTGTTAAAGAGTTTGTTGAGGAGAGAAATCTCGAGATTATCTTTTTAATTGATGTATCTTCACAGATGCTTACTGGTTCTACTAGTAAATTAAAAGCAGAGTATATTGCAGAACTAGTTTCTACATTAAGTCAGAGTGTTTTAGTGGCTGGAGATTCTGTTGGATTGATATTGTTTTCTAATAAGATTATAGATGAAGTTCGACCTCTACCTGGAATGCCCCAACTTTACAACATCACAAAAAAACTGAGCAATGTTTCTAATTACGGAGGATATAGTAATATTGGAGGTGTTTTGGATTATGTTTTTAATAAAGGAACTGAGGGCGCATTAGTTATTCTTGTTTCCGATTTTGTTTATGGTTTAAATTCCGATAGAGCTTTGAAACTTGCTGCAAAAAAGTTTGATTTGATTTTGATGATGGTTCGTGATCCTCGGGATATGACTTTACCTGTAGGAACTGGAGAGGTTATTTTGGAGGATCCTTATTCGGGGAGCACGCTTTTAATTGATCCAAGTACTCTGGGAAAGAGTTATGCTAGAGAGGTTAATTCAAATATTTCTCAGTTGAAAGGTCTTCTTAAAAAGTATGGTGCTGATTTTTTATTTTTGCAGACGGATAAGCCTTTTGTTAAGGAGATGGTTAAATTTTTTAATCGGAGAGCTTCTAAATGGAGATAGTTTTTAGAAATCCATTTTATTTATGGGCTTTGGTAGTTGTTCCAGTAATAATTGTTGCACATTTTCTCTCTTTGAAATATTCAAAAGAGAGGGCTATTAAGTTTGCTAATTTTGTTGCTTTGGCAAGAGTTTCTGAAAAGGTTAGATTAAATTCTAATTTCATTGTTTTATTTTTGAGAGTTATTGTTTTTGTTGCAATTATTTTTTCTATTGCTGGAACTACAATATTTTATACGGGTAAAACTGTTGATGCGGATTATGTCGTGGTCATTGATTCTAGTGCAAGTATGCTTGCCAATGATTTTTCTCCGACGAGGTTCGAGGCTTCTAAATTAGCTGCTATTAATTTTGTAGATGATCTCCCAATTTATTCTTCAGTGGGGGTTGTAAGTTTTTCTGGTACGAGCTATGTCAATCAGCCTTTAACAATTGATAAAAATTTGGTTAAATCTTCTATAAGGAATCTTGAAATTCTTACTTCTGGAGGTACTTCTATTGGAGATGCAGTTATTACTGGAACTAATTTACTTATGAATGCAGCAAAACCTAAGGTAGTTATTCTTTTGACAGATGGGCGTTCAAACTTGGGGATAAGTGTTGCTTCAGCGATTAAATATGCAAATAATAACAATGTTATGGTTCAGACTATTGGTGTTGGAACTGAAGAAGGTTATTTTTTAAATCTTAATGAATCTATTGGGCCTTTGGGAGTTAATGTTGTGGAGCTTGAAGTGTTAGCCAATTCGACTCAAGGAAAATTTTATTATCCAAAATCTAGTGATGAGTTGAGTAATGTTTATTCCGAAATTGCTAAAAGTGATAAAACGAAAGTTTCGCTTGAATTAGATTTTTTCTTGTTGATTTTTATTTTAATTATGCTTGTGAGTGAATGGGTTTTAATCAATACTAGATACAGAATTATTCCCTGATAGAATTGTATTTTTAGGTTATTAAATAGATTCATTCTTTGTTTTTTGTTTATATCTTTTTAAAAATAATTAATTTATTTTAGTTTCTTTTTAAACGTTATTTTTTGTTTTATCGACGATAAAAATTGCAGAAAGCTTTATAAACTAATTTTATTTTATTATGTTAAGGATGGTTTCTATCCAAAAAAAAGATTAAAAATGGCAGACTCAAATGGGTATAACGCTGAATCTATTAAGGTTCTAGAAGGGCTTGAAGCAGTTAGAAAAAGGCCCGCAATGTATATCGGTTCTACGGGGAAAGAAGGGCTTCATCATTTAGTTTACGAAGTTATAGACAATTCTGTAGATGAGGCTATGGCTGGTCATGCAAAAGTAATTGATATTTCTATAAATAAAGATGGTTCGGTTTCGGTTGTTGATGATGGACGAGGTATTCCCGTAGATATCCATCCACAATTTAAAGTTCCTGCTTGTGAGGTTGCTTTAACTAAATTACATGCTGGAGGTAAATTCGATAAAAAATCTTACGCTATTTCGGGAGGTTTGCATGGGGTGGGTCTTTCTTGTGTAAATGCTCTTTCTCAAAAATTACTTTTAGAGATTAAAATGGATGGAAAAATTTACTTTCAAGAATATTCACGAGGAGCTCCACAAACAAAATTAACTGTTATTGGAAAGTGTCCTAGTGAAGAAACTGGAACCAAAGTAACTTTTTTTCCAGATACAGAAATTTTTTCTACCGTTGTATTTGATTATAAAATTTTGGAAACTAGAGTTAGAGAAATTGCTTTTTTGAATGCTGGATTAAGAATCAATTTATATGATGAAATTCGGGATAAGAAAGAAGAGTTTTTTTATGCTGGAGGTCTAATTGAGTTTGTTAAATGGTTGAATAAAAGTAAAGAGGCATTACACAAACCAATTTATTTTAAGAGAGATTCTGAAGATATGGTTGTAGAAATTGCTATTCAATATAATGCAGGATATCAGGAAAATATTTTTGGTTTTGTTAATACAATTAATACTGTAGAGGGTGGAACACATGTTTCTGGTTTTAAAACTGCTTTAACAAGAGTTCTTAATGATTATGCAAAAAAGAAAGCTGGTTTAAAGAATGATAGTTTAATGGGTGATGATGTTCGTGAAGGACTTACTGCAATTGTAAGTATTAAACTTGCGAATCCACAGTTTGAGGGTCAGACAAAAACTAAACTTGGAAATTCTGAAGTTAAAGGTTATGTTGATTCAATTGTTACTCCGGCTTTGACTGAATTTTTAGAAGAGAATCCCTCTACCGCTAAAAGAATTGTTTCTAAAGCAATGGACTCTGCGAAGGCAAGACTTGCTGCTAAAAGAGCTAAAGATTTAGTTAGAAGAAAAAATGCATTTTCTCTTGGAGGACTTCCGGGTAAACTTGCAGATTGTTCTAGAAAGAAATCTCTTGAAACGGAATTATACTTAGTGGAAGGAGAAAGTGCGGGAGGTTCAGCCAAGCAAGCTCGTAATAAAGAAATTCAAGCAATTCTTCCTTTGAAAGGTAAAATATTAAATGTTGAAAAAGCAAATCCTGCTAGGGCGCTTGCTAGCGAAGAAATTGCAAATTTAATTACTGCGATTGGAACTGGGGTTGGAGACCAGTTTGATGCTACTCGACTTAGATACAATAAAATTGTGATTATGACTGATGCAGATGTTGATGGAGATCATATTAAAACTTTACTTTTAACTTTCTTCTTTAGATTTATGCCTCAACTTATTGAAAGTGGAAATGTTTACGCTGCTATGCCCCCATTATTTAGAGTTAGAAAAAATAAAGACTATTATGTTTATACTGAAGACGAATTAAAGAAAATTATTGAAAAGTTAAGTGTTAAAGATGGGGGAGTTACTCGGTTCAAAGGTTTGGGGGAAATGAGTTCTTCACAATTGTGGGAAACTACTATGAATCCTAAGACAAGAAAACTTAAGAAGATATTTATCGAAGATGCTGTTGAAGCGGACCAGGTTTTTTCAATGTTGATGGGTGATGATGTTCAAGCGCGTAAGGAGTTTATACAAGAAAACGCTCATGAAGCGGAGTTAGATGTTTAAAATGAAAAAATTAAATGGAGCAAATATGGATATTGATTTAAATTCAAAAGATAAAGTTAGTTGGAAACAAGATACGTGTCCGTGGAGTGTTGTAGATAAAAAAGATCATAAGTGTGCTGTGAAAAATATTTCAATTTGTGATTATTTTCATGGAGTAGAAGACCCAGATAGTGTTTTATGTTCTTATCCAAAAAAGGAGGGAAATAATTAAAATGAAAAAAATAAATAAAAAAATAAAGATTAAGAAGATACCTCTTGGAATTAATTTGGTTTCTGCATTTTTTATAATTGTAGGTTTGCTATTTATTATTCAATCTTTTTTATTTTCTTTAATTACTTTTATGCCTGAAAAAGTTCCATGGATTGGAATTTTATTTAGTCTTTCATTTAATCAACAACTTGTAGGAATTATTTCCCTTTTAATTGTAGGAATTTTTTGTATTTTCCTAGGTTTGAATTTGTTAAAATTAAAAAATTGGGCAAGAATATCTGCGATTTCATTTAGCATTGCTTCTTTAGTTGCATTTGTTTTAATGACTATAAAAAATTCTTTTCTTATTATTAATTTTATATTTATAATCCTAAATATTTTAATCTTAATTTACCTTGCATTTAATAAATCCATAAAGAGGTATTTTAATTAAAATGGCTAAAGGTAAATTGGCAACACCGGCATGGATACTTGAAGGATATGATTCTCCTGCTGATTATGAGAATTCAAAAAAAGGAAAATCTTCTGGTTCTTCGAAGAGTGCAGTTAAACCTTCAAAGGAAAAAAAAGGTTCATCTAAAGTAGGTAGTTCTGGAACTAAAACTTTTAAGATTAAGGAATGTCCTAAATGTCATTCTGATGATGTTGGAGTTGTTTTAAGTGGAAGTGATGATGAAGAGGGTGGAGGAGATGATTGGGAATGTAGGAAGTGTAAATGGAAAGGGCAAGAAATAGTTACTAAGGAATTAACCGAGGACGAACTTATGGAATATATGGATAAACGTGGGGAGGAAGTAGCATAATGGCAAAACATCATATAACTTATTTTTATAATGAAGCTTGTAAGGAACATTCAGAATTGGAAAGACGTTTAGATGAAATGGGGTTAGATTATAGACCAATTCCTACTAGTGGATGCTCGATGTTGTGGTTGCAATCTTCTCCAGAAAGTCCTCGATATGTTGTTAGAGGATTAACTAATATTTTAGAGATGTTAGAAAGTTTAATGGAGGAAGTAGCATAATGGCAAAAGATGAAGAAGAAAATGTGGATGAAGAGGAAAACGAAGAAGAAATAGAAAGTTCTGGAGATGAAGAAATTAAAGGAACTGATGATTCTGAAGATGAAAGTGAAAATTCTGAAGATGAAGAAAGTGACGGTGAAGAAACAGAAGAAGATTCAGAAGATGATGAAGAAGATGACTCGGATGATGAAGATGATGACACTCAAGTTCAACAGGACCCAAATCTTGTGCAGGTAAAAGAAAATTTTGTTCACGGAGCTGAAACTGTTAAGGGA
>CAYLLQ010000048.1:0-5485 GCA_964384935.1 Candidatus Woesearchaeota archaeon
AAGTCCAATATCAATTAAGATTAAAGAATGTGCTTTTATAAGAACCTCTTTCAAATCTTTACAAAATTCTAAGACATCTTCTTCTTTTAATGTACCAATATTTGCTATATGAATTACTTTCCCATCTAGAGGTCCTTTTCCAGGATAGAAAATATATTTTTTTTCTTTCATTTCATCATGAATAATTTCATAATCTAGTCCTGAAGGAATAATTACATTGACCATTAAGTTTGACATATACTCGGTTTTTAAATGAAACTGAAGGCCCATTTCTTTTAATTTATTCTTTAAAAGTTCGCCATTTTTCTTATAACGTTCTATCCTGTTTTCTATTCCTTCTTGGACCAGTTCGGTTAAAGCTTGATTTAACATATAAAACAAAGGGATAATCGGGGTAAATGGAGTTTGATTTTGTTTAGAATATTTTATGTGTTTAAAAAAATCCAAAGAGTAAGAACGAGGTAGAATATCTAAAGATCTTTCTAAAGTAGAATGTTTATAACAGATTATTCCCAGTACGGGTAAGCCCCCCAGACATTTATTTGTATTTGTAAGGCAATAATCAATATTATCTTTTTCCATATCTAATTTTTCTCCTCCGAGTGAACTTATAGCATCAACGATAAATATTTTATTATATTGTTTGCAAAGTTTACCTACTTGAGTTATTGGGTTTAATGCTCCAGTACTTGTCTCCATATAGACCATGGATACTGCTTCAATGTCTTTCTCTTCTATAAGCTTTTTTTCTATTTCTTCTAAATTTGGATATCCTCCCCAACCGTAGTTTAAAACAACGGTAGGAATTTTATAAACCGCACAAATTTCTGCAATTCTCTCTCCAAATGCTCCGTTAGCAACAACTAAATTCTTTTTTTCTTTGTGAAGTATCGAAGAAAGTAAAGTTTCTGTTGCAGAGGTTCCAGAACCTCCAATGACCACGGTTCCAAACTTTTCTGATTTATTCGGTACACCAAATGCATAAAGCAATTTTTCTTTTATTTCTTTAAACAATAAAGTAAATTCATTTTCTCTATGTCCTATTTCGGAATAAACGGTAGCATTTTTTACGTTGGGAGAAACATTTACTGGTCCGGCCACAAACATTCTATTTATTGTTTCAACCTGATTTCTTAAGAAAACTAAATCCTCCTTCTTGTCTACATCAAAACAGAACTTCAAACTTTTTGGGAGAGGTAGATTATAAAATCCCCCTTGGTTAATTATTCTTGGGAGAGGTAGAGTATACCATGTATTCCAAAATTCAGGCGTCAAAGAGATGAATAATTCCCTTGCTTTCTCAATTGAAAGCTTTATTATTCCAGAGTATACAAACAGTTTAGTGTCTTTATATTCTGAAGTAAGAAATGTTCCTTTTGGAGGAATAATCATTTTTAAAACTTCAGAGCTTTCGTTTACAACTAGAGTTTCATCTTTAATCTTTCCTTCTTCATAAGGCATTTCTTTTGTTACAAGTAAATTTTTTTTATTGCTCGCAAATATCTCTTTTATTAGTTCTCCATCATAAACCAAGTCTCCATCAAATATAATTATTTCCTCCTCTTTGTTTAAATTAAGTTCGAGTATTCTTTTTAACCCAAAATAAACCGCATAGCCATTATCCGTTTCTTTAAATTTTTCGTTAAAGAGGGTATTCCTATGTACTTCCTCGATCATTTCGTGCTTGTGTCCGGTAATTACAAAAATGTCTTCTATTTTTAGTCCAGCATTTTTAAGAAATCTTATCTGTCTAAGTAAAATTGGTTCTCCTTCAAATTTTAGAAGAGACTTAGGGATATCTATTTCTCCACTTAATCTTTTATTTTGCCCTCCAGCCAAGATAATCGCTTTCATTAAAAATGTCAGATATTTCCCGTTTATAAACTTAATAGAGAATAAATATATACTTTGTATCGAAGGATTTAAAAAAAGTTTATTTCTTAATATCATATGGAAACTATCAAAGAGCTGAGAATAAAGTGTGGAGAAGTGGATAAAAATTCTGGTTGGAGAGAAAAGGTTGCTCGTTGGATTTCTATAAGAATTACATGGACCATTTTGTTTTTATTCCCAAAGACTATGCCAAACCCAATAACCGCGTTAATGATAATTATTGGAATTATCTCTGCATTCTTTTTTATGCCAGGAAGATATTTGTATACTCTTATGGGGGTCGTCCTTTATCACTTGTACCTTATCTTAGATGCGTGTGATGGAGAAATTGCAAGATATAAAAAAGTTGGAAAGAATTATGGTACCCGGGGGCTATATTTAGACTATCTGGGACATATCATTGCAAACCCGCTTATTGTTATGGGTTTAGCTATTGGAGCATATATGAATAATCCAACTCCGTTGCCAAAAATCTTGTTTTTAATAATTGGTTTTATCACAGTGTACTCCATGGTGATTAATAATTTTATGAGATTAAAAAAGTACGAGATGTATCTTAATCTAGGAAAGTTAAAAGAGATGGAAGAGATGAAAATCAGAAATAAATCTTTAGATACTAAGGAAAATAAATTTAAAAAAGAATTTTGGGAATTTTTTAGAATTATGACCTTTAATAGCATTTTCTTCTTTGGGATCTTAAACTTAATCCCTTACTTAGTCCTAATAAATGGTATAATCTTTCCTTTACAAGCTTTAAAAAGATTTTACTATGAGTTAAAAACAGAGCCGGGACCAAAGAAGAATTAATTTATTCTTTTTGCAGATATCTTTACACTAAAATTTGTTTGAGGTATTTGAGGGGTAGTCAAAAATTTTGCTGGCAGTTTTTTAGAGGAGTAAATGACACATTTAGAGTTAGAGATTGCATACAAGCCTTTTCTCTTTTCAGAGGGACATCCATCTAAAACTCCAGCTAAAACTGCCCAATTTACTATTTCGGAATTTTCCTTACAATCGTGCCAAACAATTATAGAGTCTTTATTTTTTAATAATTTAAATGCATTTTCCGTATCTTTTTTTACCCCTTCGTATCTATGATCTCCATCAATAAAGATTAAATCAAACTTCTTATTTAATTTTAAGAAATTGAATGTGTGGGAATCGGCTTGGATATGCTTGACATTTTTTAGATTCTTAGAGAAAAATCTTTGAAGAGAAATGTACTTATCCGAATATCCAATTTTTTTTAAGTCTTTATCGGAAAGATTTAGGGAAATACAATCTTTTGCTACTTTTGAGACGTTTGCTAAACTTTCCCCTCTCCAGGTTCCAATTTCTAAATAAGAACAATCTTTATATTTTTTAGAAAGTAATTTTAAAATTAAAAGGTCCGTAATATCCGAAGTTCCAGTAAGATAAGTATAGGGGGTAATTACCTCCTCATTTATTGTAGGGAAAAGACCTAATAAATCTACCGTGGGCAATCCGTCCTTTAATCCAAAGGTATTTGAGATGTATTTTCTTTTTGCATCTTCGGTGGAAGCGTTAAATCCTGCGACCAAAAAATTTAATGGATTTGTCGCTAAAAAAGAGAGGATTTGCGAGATTTGTTTAATTCTTTTATTTATCATATTTTAAAAAGATTGTATTGATTTATAATTGTTTATATTAAAAATCCTATTTTGACAGAAATTCCTTTTCAAAAGCGTTAGATAAAAGGTTTAGTGCTTTCTCCGTCTCCTTTTTTGGAAGATAGTGCGGGCCAAATGGTGTGTTATTTGCATCTATAATGTAAATTTTTTTATCTGCTTTATCTCGAAGTATATCTAATTCTCCATAGTCCATTCCAATTTTTTCGCAGAAGGAAATTATTTTCTTTCGCTCTTCTTTTGAAAAAACATCCGTTGCTTTTTTTATCTTTACCCCCTTGCTAGTTGTATCATTTAATAATTCCTCTTTTTTCTTAAACCTTAAATAAACAAAGGGAATATTTTTATCCAAAATGGGAACTCTCATATTTAATAACTTTCCTGAATTTGTTTCCGAATTGATTATTTTTTGATAAGAGTAGTTTTTATCTATCTTAGAAATGGGGCATTGAATTATCGTGCCTATCCCACTTGCATTCTGATTTGGTTTTTTTACACATTTACCTTTGAATGTAAGAGGATTTATTGATAATTTATAACCAAAGGCGTTTGCAAAAACGGATTCAACGTTTCTTTTTGTTATATCCACACAATTAATATTTAGTGTTTTTGTTTCTTTAGATATTTTTTCTGGAACGGATAATCCTAGATTTATTGCTAAGTCGTATTTCTCTTCCGTTTTGTCCGTCATGGAACATCCCAAAAAATGACAAATTTTATAGATTGCAAATCTTTTATCAGGTTTCTTTGGGTAAAACATAATTCTTTTCCTATTAGAAGTTTTTTCTAAAACTTTTGAAAAATATTTAAATTTTAAATAGAAAAACCAACGAAGATGAAAGATTAAAAGAGAAGCTAAACTAACAATTCCTTTTTCTTTTAATTTCTTAAGATATTTAAGCATCTTAAGAAATAGACGGACCTTTTTTTAAATATTTGTTTATTTGTTAAAACAATGTTAATAAAGAGTATTTATTAGAATATAAAACCTTAAAAACTAATCTATTTTTTATGAAATATGTCAAAAATTGAAGTTACTGCTCCGGTTAGAATAGATATTTCGGGTGGTTGGCCGGATTCGGACCCTTATAGAAAAGATTTTGGGGGAGTGGTCCTTAATGCCGCTATTAACTGTCGAGTTTCTGCAATTTTTGATGGAGACAATCTTACTACTTCCATGGAGGGTATTCCTAAAAATAGTGGACTAGGAACCTCGGGGGCGATAAGGTCTGCATACTTAGCTGCTTCAAATCCCAGTTTACTTAGCAATAGGATGGATTTAATAAGAAGGGTTCATTTGTTTGAAAACGGGGTTTTAAATCATAGGGCTGGCTTTCAAGACCAAGCAGCGGCTATTTACGGAGGAGTAAATTTTTTTGAGTTTATGTCGAACGGAGCAATTAGAAGAATAGAAATTCCGAAACAAAGTGCAGATAAACTAGAAAAGAACCTTGTTTTAGTCTATACTGGACAGACTCACCTATCAGCAAACATTCACGACTTAGTTTTTGGTCCAGAAAATTATGAAAGAACAATTCCTCTTTTAGACGAAATGAAATTATTAACCCAAAGAATGAAAACTTCTTTATTAGAAACGGATGAATTTGACCCCGCACTGATACAAAAAACGTGGGATTTACAGCGAAGGTTACATCCCTCGATTGAAACCGATTGTATGAAAGATTTACAAGAAAAGTTTAGGAGTTATTACTCCGCATTTAGAGCTACCGGAGCGGGAGGAGGAGGATGCGTACTTTTTTATACAGAAGATCCTGACACAAGATCGTACCTGCTTGCTGGTTTAACTGAGCTAGAATCTAAGGGAACTTATCCTGAGTTGAGAGTAATTCCATTTAAGTTTGAGTATGAAGGGATAAAAATTAATTAATTAACTTCTTAAATTTAAAATAATCATAAATTACAGATACTTTATCTAATCTATC
>CAYLLQ010000049.1:0-5143 GCA_964384935.1 Candidatus Woesearchaeota archaeon
AAAAGTTTATAAACCTCGTTGTATAAGTTTATACAATGAAACAAATATTACATTATCCAAAATTAGATACTATTCTAATGGTAGAAAAAGCGATACAAGATAGTGAGGACTATCCTACAAGAATGCACTTGTGGAATTCTCTTCCAAAAAAAGTTCAATATCAAACATTTCAACTTATCTTGAGTTATTTGGAAAAATCAAATAAAATAATGTTTGACAAAGACAAGATAATTTGGATTTTTGCAAATAGTAAAAAACTAAACCAATTAATTTCAGAGGCGATTAGTGTATGAAGAGAAAAATAGTTCAATTAAGTAAAGAATTATTTAAAGTAAAAACTCAAATTGAGAATGAGATTTTACAAGGTAACAAAACTAATGAAAGTTTGTATTTCCTTATTCAAAAATCAATTGGATTCTTAAAATCCGAAAGAATTGGGGCGCCAATCTCCAAAAAACTTCCTATTTACAAATATTTTGAAAATAAATTTGGGATAACAAACCTTTTTCTTATCGATATTACTAAAGAGGCGAGAGCATTTTACACAAACACAAGTAAAGACGAATTTGAAATTTTACAAATTATCTTAGAGATTCATGAAACTCATAAGGAATATGAGAAAAAAGGACATTATTAAGTATTTTATTTGCGGGGAAAAACCCCGCCTTAATTTTTTAATAAATGACGAGAGCTTTGGAATCGATACCTATTTTTTCATCTTTTTACCCGAAGAGATGTGCGGGGGCTCGAAAGAATTATAAAGTTTTACTATCTCTTCTAAATATGATATATCTGCCAGATAAAAAACAACTATTAATAGATAAAGAACTTAATGAGTTAGATAAATTTGTAATTGAATTTACAAGGTTACTTCCAGAATATGTCTTAGTTTCGGGATATGTTTCTATTCTTACTGGAAGAAGCAGGGGAACAGAGGATATTGATTTGTTAGTCCCAAAATTAGATTTTAATTCTTTTAAGAGTATTTGGGATAAAATATACCAAAATAAGTTTGAATGTATAAATACGGAGGATGTTGTAGAAGCATTTGATTTATTAAAAGAACATGCAATAAGGTTTGCAAGAATTGGAAAGGCAATTCCCAATATGGAATTTAAGCTAATAAAAACTAAGGAAGATTTTTATTCACTCAGTAATAAGCTAAAAGTGATATTAAAAAAAGATATTCTTTTTATCTCTCCTTTAGAAATGCAGATAGCATTCAAATTAAATCTTGGGAAGCAAGGTAATGAAAAAGATTTAGAAGATGCGAAACATCTTTATGAATTATTTAAAGATAATCTTAATAGAGAAGAACTAATTCGGTTAATTAGGTTATTTAAAGCTGAAAAGGAGTTTGATTTAATAAAATGAAGTACACTCCAAATTTAAATAAAATAAGAAATGCTAAAACAGATAAAGAAAAGAATTTTATCGAGAGATTAGAATTCATTAAATTCTGGGCGGAATACATTAAAACCCATAAAGATAGTGATTGGAGTAGTCAACAAAAGGCATTGATTAACTCTCAATTTTAGATTAATTTCTTTTTTTAATGACTGGCAAGAGCTTTGTTTTTTAAGAACTCATTTAGAAACGGGTTGTTTTTTGTTTACTTTTTTCCCTACTTTCTGAGGGAGATTTTGTATATAGTTTCTCCGTACAACATAATTTACTGGATTTTTTATTTGCGCACAAAGACCGTCTGGAACACAACAGGCTATTCCCTGGTAAAATTCTTTGCAGTTCGGGGGCATAATTGGTTTTCTCCTATATCCCCATTGAAGTTGGGAAGTGATGTAACCTTTTTTTAGAGGGACTTCGTTTTTTTCGTTCCATTCATAAACTCTTTTTTCAAGTTCGACTTTGTCCATTCCTACAGAACGAAATAAATTAATAAGTGCGAAAAGCGCTCGTTTTTTTCCATCTCCAACACCTTTCAAAATCTTTTTTATGCAAGGAGGAAATTGTTCTTCCGTTAAATTCTTTAATTCAATTTGTTTGAACTCTGCATATTTTCCTGTTACGGTTTGAGCTTCTTCTGGATTGTCAATTTCATTTTGTTTTGCCCAATCGAGTGCGTGCATTAACAATTCAGATGCTTCATTTTCTCTAGAGTCGGGAATAAAATCTTTAATGTCTTCAGAAGAAATTTTCATTGGGTCTGCATCTTTAAGTTCAAACTTTTCAATATTTTCTGGATTTAGAACAATACTTGCAAGAGAGGTTTTTTCGTGAAGAGAATAGGGCATTCTAAATAGATGGCGAGGAGAAACCAGAATTAAATCAGGAATAACTTCTTTTGAAGCTTCGTAATCTCGAATATATTGTGCACTTTCTCCTAAAGTTATTTTTGTAATTTCCTTAACCAGCATAGGATTTATTTTTTGACTAATGTATTGCAATAAAATTCTTGGCCATTTAGGAAACATGTCAGAGGTCTTAACACCGTTGACTTCTTGGGGGAAGGCTTTCCAAGGAACAATTAAATGGAACCCCTTCGAACCTGAAAATTTAATTCCGATATTTTTTATTCCGTGAAAATTTAAGAACTTGATAATTTGTTGAGCCATTATCCTACTATAATCAATATATTTAGAATCTATATCTAGCAAGAAATCCCAGCCGATTCTTAATTCGTTTAGTTGCTTTTCATTTAGTTCTGTTGAGAGATCTAGCGGATTCTTCCAAAGCTCTTCAGAACAATGGAAACTTGTCGCGCCTTTTTTTACTAACTCAAAAATATCTCCTTTGTACTCAAATGTGTCTGGTCTCTTTCCAAATCCTTCAAAGTATCTGGGGCAGATTTCTCTGTTCTTTGAAAATTTGAAAATTGCTGCTTGTATCTCGGGTCTGGAGTAGTACAAATGAGTGAGATTTCTGATTCTTTTTTCTTTGAAAGATTTTTGGTCTGAGTCCATAGTTTAGTTTGGAAACCAAAGTTTAAATAAATACCCTCTTTCTTAGTATAACAATGCTTAAAAAATGGTCTGAACAGGTATTAGTATGTTAGTCGAGTTACAAAATCCTAGTTTGCTATCTAAAGCGGTAGATATAATTTCTGATTTAGTTTCAGAGGTTAGAATAAAGATAAACGAGTTTGGAATGAGCATAACTGCTATGGACCCTGCAAATGTTGCAATGGTTGGGTTCAAACTTCCAAGAACGGCTTTTTCAAGATTTGAACTTGATTCAGAGGTGTTGGGCGTTAATCTGGACGACTTCAAAAGGATACTAAAAAGATGTGGTTCATCTGGAAGTTTAGTTTTACAAAAAAGAGATAATCTTTTAGATTTACAAATTACAGATAGAATTCAAAGAAAGTTCAGTTTAAACTTAATTGAAATTGAGACAGACGATAAAGAAATGCCCGCGTTAGAGTTTAGTTCTAAAGTTGAAATTAGTTCTGTGGATTTAATTGATTCGATTGAGGACTGTGCGGTTGTTGCTGATGCTTGTAGTTTTAAAGTTGAAGATGGAAAATTTATTGTAGAAGCTAAGGGATTGAATTCAGCGAGAGCAGAGTTTTCAGGAGACGAAGCAATAATTCAAGCAGAAAATTGTAAATCTAGATATAGTTTGGAATATTTACAAAAATTTATGAAGGGTGCGAAACTTTGTGAAAAATCAATTTTAAAATTTGCAGCAGACCATCCATTACGAGTTGATTTTAGAAATAGCGACATGGAACTGAGTTTTATTCTTGCACCTAGAGTTGAAACTGAAGACTAGTTATTTGAATAAATCTGTTTATGAAAATCACTCATCTTTTTCCTAAGAAAAATTTTTTGATATCTCTTACGGGTTTACATCCCGGCAAAGCTGCACGATATTCTACTCCCGCATAAGCCCCGTGTTCTCTACTCGTAGAAACCCTCAATGAAACCGAGTCGTGTTCGCGTAATTCTCTTTGAATTCTAAGTCCATAATTAGAATCGTCTCCTGAGGCAATTGGCTGTTCGGCTTCTACAGTTAAATAAACTCCCTCTCCAATTTTTTTACCTACCTCTGCACGAAGAGTAGATTCATCCATTCCCAGAGTGTATCCTAACCTCAACTCAGTTAAACGACTACCAATTAAATCTGGATTTTTTAATTTTACAAAATATTCTATTTCTCTCAGGGAACCAACATCAAAACCGGTACGGAAATCTGTCTGTGGCCCGAATGCCCCGTGAACTTTTTGTTTTAATGTTCCTCTAGTGCTAACAGTAACTGCTTCTTTATCTTCTAGAGCTTTTTTTCTCAGCTCTTGTTCTGCTTCTGCAGGAAGTCCTTCTGGAATGCTGTAGTTTGTTTTTGGAGAAACGCTAAATTGGAATGTTTCTTTAATAAAACCTCGGACGTTATGAACTATTCTTCCAATGGTGGGGAGACTATCTATTGATTCTCTCAATCCGTCTTTAAAAATATCTCTTGCCAAGTCTTCTGATTTTTCCGAATCAAGTTCATAAAATGGATCTCTTTCTCTATCCCATAAAACATCTCGTGACTCCCTATTAATATAATCCCATGAAGTTAATCGCGGGTCTAATCTTTCCTGAGCTTTTTCAGATTCAACATCGACTGCTTGAAAGTATTCTTCCGGAAAGGCTCGAATATCGGAAACAATTCCTTGAGAAGTAACCTCTGCTTTACTATTAATAGAAGAGTCTTGAACGGGTTCTCCAGCAAAACAAATAGATCCTAAAAATAAATAAGATAAAAGTCTAGAAATTCTATTTACGGAGTATTTCATTGAGTTAAAGAAACGAAGGGGGTTTTAAAATTTGATTATAATTCAGAATATATTAAAAAGATAAATTTCAGTAAGATTTATAAGTAATACTTTGTAATATAAAACATACTAAATAATATTAAGTAATACTTTCCTGGGGAGAGGTGATAACTTTCTAGGCAAAATAAAGTGAAGACAAGAATCTCTGCAACGATTGAAGAGGAAACTCTAGAGAAGGTAAAACGAATTCTGAAAATGGGAAAATATAGAAATCAATCGCATATCATCGAAGACGCAATTAAATTAATGCCTGAAACAAAATGAACAATAAAAACAACCCTCTGGTTTTTTTTGATTTTCCTCAAAGTGCGGAAGACAAGAGGCAGACGCCCCTAGCGTTTCCCTTTGGGAATAGGCGATTTCCAA
>CAYLLQ010000050.1:0-3476 GCA_964384935.1 Candidatus Woesearchaeota archaeon
ATTCGTTCCATTTTTTTGTTAAATCTCTTGAATTTTTAAACTTTTCCTCCTTTCATTTTTTTGATTATTTTATTTGTTTTCATATCTCAATTCCATCATTTAATGCTGACTGAATTATCCCAATTTGATTTTTTTTATTTTCTAATTCTCTGGGGGTTAAGCAGATTATATCCGTATTATAATCCCAATCCCAATCCAGATAAAACTTAACCGCTCTCTTAAAGGACTTTTTACCCTCGAAATCCTTTGAAACAATAATTAAATCAACATCCGAATTTTCTCTTTCATCCCCCCTTGCCCTACTCCCAAATAAGATTAAACTATCTAACGATAGATTTTTTTCTATCTTCTTTTTGAATTTTCTCAATATTTTTATTATTTTACTTGTTTTTTTATCCATGTTAATATCTCCTCACTTATATTCAGAAAATCAACGGCATCTTTCTCTTCATACTCTTCTGCAGGAATTTTATCCGAGACATCCGGATATTTTGACTCTCTAAATATCGGTTCTAAAGACGCGACTCCGACTAACATTTTTTCTGGAACTTTTAACTCTTTGGCCATCTTTAATATACTATGTGTCTTTACTAGTTTTCTTTTTTTAAAAATATATAATGATTTAATAGCTTTTTCAACGGATTGTTGGCAATAATTTGCACAAGCATAATAAATTTTGCCTTTGAAAGTATACTCCGCAGTATCAAAGTCTGCTTCTGCCTGTTTCAACCATCGTTTATATTCTTCTTGCATTTTTATTCCCTTTAAAATTTTTAATTGAAATTTTGAATTTTTTTTCGAAAAAATCTTCTGCTTGTTTTTTATTTTTTGGAAATTTTTTTATAAATTCTTCAAATAGGTCCACACAGCAATATTCACATCCTTTATCTGCATGAGAGAGAATTTCCAAAATTTTTTTAACCTCTTTTTCTTTTTCAAGCATTTGTATCCCTTCTTTTTTCATTTAATCTCCAATTTCATTAAATCCTTTTTGCCCCATGTAATTTAATTTAACTCCACAATCTCCAAGTCCACCACAAACTAAATTCTGTTTTGCTTCCCATGCAGCATTCAATCCTTTTTCGTCTCCGCAACCTTTTGGAGTACTTTCACAAGTAGTACTCCCACTCAATCCTTTTTCACAAGTAACACTACAAGTTACGCTTGCTTGAGAACAAATCTCTTCTGCCTGCCCCCCTTCATCTGTTGACCAGAAATCAAATCCCGGGGCAAAATTAGGAACACACTGAACAGTACTTCCACTAATCCAAGTACAATCTCGTTTATCTAAATTCTCACAATCCTTTTTCTTTTCTTGATTAACACAATCCTGCCATCTATTTGCTCTACACGCAGCAGTTGAAAATCCATCGATATCAGATTGAATACAAACTTCTTGCCTGAAATCCGCGCAAGGTTCTACAGAAACCTCCCCATTGTAACAAACCATTCTAAACGCTCTCGAACCCGGGAGAGTATTTTTCAAACCCTTAGAATCCGCACACCAGGTTTCACCATGTTGATAATTTTTACCCTCGAAATTACAACTTAAATTTCTACAAATATTATCTCCGTATTGCGGTCTTTTTTTATCAGTACTTCTTGCATAAGATTTACAAGTGCTCCCCAAATAATAATCACAATTTCCACAGGTTGCAGAATCTGCATTTGAACCAGCAGAATTACAACTTCCCCCAACATCAAGAATCTTTGTCCAGTAAAGCGGGTCTTTAATCCTTGAAGCGTCATAAATATTTGCAACATTTCCACAACTATCTAAAAAGAAAACTCCATCTTTCCCATCAACACAAGTTGTCTTTTCTGTTCTCGCACAATCTGTTCCTAATTCCGGAGCAGAACATAAATAATCTTCATGGAAAGAAACATTTTCTAGTTTCAAATCTAAACATTCTTTTTTTGTAGTAAATTTACAAGTTGTTTGAAACTCTTCTTCAAAAACACACGCACCCTTTTTATCCGAAGTTGTACTTAGAATACACTGAACTTCGTTAGTTATGTCTGTTCTAAAAATGATATCTAATCCGTATATAGAAGATAATTTTTTACATCTTTGTTTTGGAACAAATGCAGCTTCTGTTCCAATTAAACAACAGCCTAAATCACATTGCGGAACTTCACACGAAGCGCTGTCTTGCCAAACTCCTTGCTTTTGGGTACACACTATTTCTGGAGTATTTCTCATACAAGTTCCCTCGTTACTATCATAACAACAACCCAATCCACAATATTTAGTCGCCTCACAAGATGTCGGAGAACTCTGGAAATTTTGATCCACCTGACTCAAAGGAACATTCTGACACCAAAGACCAGTAATTGTTCTCTCCGCACAATAAGATGTTTCAGCGCTTACAAAAGTTAAACTAAATAGAAACATTCCAAAAACAAACATTAAAATTATTTTTTTATTCATGCAGTTATTCCTCCATATCCCGGTGGCCAAGCAATACTTCTTGAAGCAAACTGGAATTTTTCTCCTGTGTCTCTATTTGTTAAAATATAAATTGTTGTTCCTTCTGATTGTTTATATTTTTCAACCTTTAGATTATGATAGTAATTCATATATTCTGTTGTTTCTGAATCTCCATAAGTCGCTTCCCAATTCAAAATGCTATTTGCAATCGCAACTAAGTCATAAACATTATTTGTAACTGATACCTGAGTTGAGTCGTATTTCTTAATATCTTCCCCCTTGGTTAAAGTTAGACTATCATTAAATCTAACAACAATTCTCTCTGGTAAGAATTCCACTTCAAAAGAATTTCCGCCACCTTCAACAACATATCCTCTTTTTCTAAAGTTATCTTTCATATTATTCATACAACTCTCCACATTAACTTTAATTTCTTTAGAAACTTCTTTTTCGAAACTACTTTTTAACATCGGCTCTTGCATAACACAGGTTAAGAAATATTCGTTGGTGTAACATAAGTATTTTATTTTTGTATCTTTATACAAGAAATAATTTTCCGGATTTAATTCTCCTCCCCGTAAACTTAAACTTTGAACTGTTTCAGAAACTTTATCTTGAATACAATTTTGAATGTATGCAGAAGGTGTTTCATCTGCAAATCCTAAACTTGAAGAAATTTTTGGATAAAAGATATAAATTAAAATAGCCATAGCAACGATAACTATTCCAACAATCACAAAAATAGTAACTTGCCCCCTCTTTTTATTTCCCCCCTCTTTTACCATATTCCTTTTAACATATTTTTGTTTATAAATTTATTTAGTATCAAGGAGATAAAGAAATCGGGCAATAATCTAGTCGTACATTCGTCTGGTCGATTTCCCCAAACATCCATACACTTAATATAATATGTTGCACCCGCTTTCCAATTGGTACTATGTTCCTTTGAATATCCAATGGTCATAGATGTTCCGTTATCAAAATTAAATAAACATTTTGTAGAAGAATAAGAACATTCTGCTTCTTCATCTGTCTGAATAATTAA
>CAYLLQ010000050.1:3576-4906 GCA_964384935.1 Candidatus Woesearchaeota archaeon
AAATCATATTTACATTCGGCAGGTTCATTTAGATAAACAGTCAAAGGAGTTTCTGTTGAACCGTATTTTACAAAGCTCCCCTCTTCCGGTCCATATGTTGTAGGATACGCCGCAGTTAAATCCGGTCCAGACTCGATACAGAATTTAACAGAATATTCTTTCGTATTAACATCCCCATAATAATCTTGGCATCTAACATACAAATTCATATTTCCCCACATTTCTCTAACATCTCCCGAAAGATTGTAAACTTCTAAGCTAGATAAACTCGGCATCATTAAAGAAAAGCTATGGTTAGAAACGTAAGCGTTTAAGTCTAACGGATAATTTTCCATTTCCGTATAGCTATCCTTTCTAATGAAATCGAATTTACACTGAGCGGGTTCATCTGTGTTCAACTGGAATTTAACACTAGCAAACTCTGGAATACACGCTCCATTATCTCTTTCTAGATTTACATTAAATGTTTGCTCGTTTACAAAATTATACCCGTAAGCAACAGAACCTGGAGAAATTACTGGAGGTTTAAAATCATCCACCACTTTTTCACAACTTGGATTTTCAGAATCTTCGTTTAATAATTTACACGCCTGTCCCAAACTTTCACATCTATATTTTGAACACGGTTTCAAAGGATCATTATTACAAACACCACAATTATCTGCACCTGTCGGAGCTTCCCACGGAAGACAGTTCGAAGAAACAACAATTTCTTTTATATCTCCAATTTTAAATAACTTCAAAACTACTGCGATTACTACCAGGATAAGTAATATTATTGCACAAATAACTATTTGTGGACCAAAGCACGCACCAGAGCCATAAATATAGGTTATTGTTGCTAAAGCCATTCCTGCTGCTGCACCCGCAACTGCCATAATCATCGCTGCTTGTCCCTTAAGTCCAAATGCCATTGTTAGCATAGAAGAAACTGCCATCGCCACCCCAAATGCTGCAAGGACCGAACCAAAAGTAGCTAATGGTCCCGGAACTAACCCAAAAATTCCAGTAGTTTCACTTAATGCTCCAGCATTAGCAACGGTGTTTGTGGTAAATGCAGTAGTTGTAACGGCACTATAACCAAAGGCCCAAGAAGCTGCAGCAATTGGTGCGCCAATTCCACCAGTAATTCCGGAAACTAAACCAATCGCCTCATTTATTTTTGCATCAGTTGAATCTGACGGATCGTATCCCTCCGGGTTTGCAGTTCTATGCTCAATCAATAAATCGCTAATTTTTTTTGGTTCTGCAAACTTTCCAACAACAGGATTAGAATTATTTTTGTAATTTTCCCAAGAAGCAGAAGGAGAGTTTACAATGTCCATATTAT
>CAYLLQ010000051.1:0-4897 GCA_964384935.1 Candidatus Woesearchaeota archaeon
TTCTATTCATTTTACTCCTCCAATAGTGCTATTAAAATCATCTAAATCTACAGGAAAACACGGATACAATTTGTATGGGTCCCAATTTATTCCCATACCCGATAGAGAGCTAAGTTTTTTTGTATCTTTAGTTTGCCCTTGAAGAGAATCATAAAAGTAAAAGTCGGTAGTTTTAGAATAAACATTCTGGAAATCTTTTACAAAAGGAGCAAAGTTCCATCCAGAATTTAATTCTGCTTCGAAAGTTTTTGCACTAAAATCTGAATATAATGGAAGAGAACAATTATTCAGAGAATAAATCCAATAAGCTTTTCCATTAGTTATTTCTTTAGTTGAAACATAATCTTGTTTTTCTGTATCCCAGGTTAAAAAGTTCTCGGTTACAATACATCTTTGGGAGTTATTTTTTGCAAATCTGTCTCTAAAATAAGACGCATTGATAGTTCCATTAATAGGAACAACAACTAAGTTCCATGAATTTTCTTTTAGATTCAAAACCAAATCCTCTTTCTTAAATGGAACTGAAATCTTATTATTCTCCGATACAAATCCACCATCACAAGTCATATCTGGATTTACAAAAGTATCTTTATCCATATCGCAATACTCATCAATAAAGCCATCTTTATTATCATCTATTCCGTTACAAATTGATTCCCCGTAATTATACTCGCTAACACAACGATAATTTTTACAACTAACTTCACAACCCAAATCTCCCAAAGGACAAGGTTTTATAGAATAACAATCGCGATCTTCAAAACACACTGCTTGTAAATCATACTTTCTCTTAAACTCCAAATAAGAAGTTTTAGTTATTAATCCTGAATCATAATAATTCTGAACTTTCTGAAAAAACTCGGCACTCATCGGTTTATTTTCATTTTCTAAATACTCGTAGTAAGAAGAACAATTAATAATTAGTTTTCGTATTCTTAACGAAGCAGTGTCATTAATAGAACCCTTCTTAAAACCAAGAGTTAATCCTTCAAAAGAAATTCCAAGATTGTCGGAAGTAAGATTAAAAATTTCTTCAGTTTCAATATAAGAGTCACAAACCATAAATTCATCCGCTAATGCATAAATTGATTTATTCTCGCCAGTTTCATTAAAGGGGTCTTCAATCTTTATATTCACATCTTTAATTTCTCCAGATAAGGTTGTAGTCTGATATGCAATACCTTCAAAACCAGGATACATATTTCTAGGACTAGCCAGATAATAAATAGTTTTTAATTTATCAACAGTATTATCTTCAACTTTTTCATGAGGAATAACTACTTCTGTTTCAATCTGATCTACGGTTATTGAGCCGGAAAGACCTGCTTTAAAATCGGTAAAAGTTCCATCTGGTTCAATGGCTACAAAATCCCCATGACACCCATCCTTTAAACGATCGGTACTAGGGCTAGTAGGTGAATTTGTTCTGATAGTTTCAGTAGGCTTGTTCTCGGGCGTTGGAAGAAACTCGAGTTTAACAACTTGTTCGAGGTAAAAAGTACTCGAACCAATCTCAAATAAAGACTCCCTCCAAGGACTATATGCAACAATTGTTACATCTGTTCTGGATAAGATAACAGTTGTATCAAATATACCTGCAATAGTATTTCCAAGTAAACTCCCTTCATCACTTGAAGGACAAGAAGCACCAGCACGACATGCAGAAACAAAAACTCCTTTTATCTTTCCCTTAAGTTTATCGCAATCCGCTCTAAATTCAGGATCATTGTCGTATAAATTCATTAAATCCTCTGCAGAATAAGATTGTCCACTATCATCAACTATTTTTCCAGTATTACCATGCTGAAACAATTCTACACCTTCAATCATTTCTCCAGGATCTAAAGAATCACTATAATCTGCTAAATAAGAAATGCCCTCTTTTAATCCATCTAAACCAGAAAGAATAGAACGCGTATCTTTATTTATTCTCCCAATTTCAACTTCTTTTCCTGCACCATCTCTTACATATAAAGCATTATCCCCTAGATACGCAGAAGTTTTGGATAAATCTGAAGAAAGCTGAAGTGATATAACCTGACCATCTAGTTTATTTGCATCTATACATTCTGCCACACTAAGACTATTTTTTTTATCAAAAAAAGGACTACAAATTTGATTATCAGAACAAGATTTGGTCCCGCCAGGAATACATCCCTCTCCCTCAACACAATCGTAAAATTGTATTGTTCCTATGTCTTTACAGGTAGAACCACATTTATCACAAGTAATCACGCCCATTAGTACATCATCAACAACTTTTTCCTGACAGTAAGTTCCTAAATTAGTTTTTAAGGGTATACTTTCTTTTGAGACACATTCTCTTGACTGCCCAGTATTTACTGCGCCCCCATCTACATTAAGTTTATCTCCACATTCTTTAGGGACTATCTCTGAATAAAATTTTTTACTATATTTGGATATATATTTACCTCTACAAGTTGGAAAGCAGTCTTCTGAAGTTTCACAAGTATCTATACAAGAGGAAGAATAGTATTTTGGCCCACCAAGGTCTCCAGTAAAAGTTCCACCTTTATAATAATAATCCAATCCCTTAGAACAACAATATTGTCCCGAATTAGGAAGAATGTTAAAACTTCTAGCTGATTCAGAAACAACAAAGGAACCTAAATCAATCAAATGAAATTTAGTTGAATCACAACAACTAAAATAGTAAGTTCCATCCTTTAAAAATGAAGCCATCGCGAGTTCATTAAAATATGCTGTATCCTGCTCACGACAACAAGCACCTCCAACAATTTCTTTATTCTTATTACCTGTAGTAAACTTAATATTAGTAGATCCAGGAGTAATATTTACGTTGCAACATTTGGGTGCACCATGAAAACCTAAAAAAAATTTATCTTGAGATTCACAACAAACTTGGCTATTTTGATTTTCTCCAACTCCACTATCAATAAAAGGATTTTTATACTCAGAAAGGCAACAATTAGGTAAACCATATTCCCCTACATAAAATTTATTTTGAGAGTCACAACAAACTTTTTGATCAGCATGTTCGCCAGTTCCTTTTCCCATAAAAAGATTTTTATACCTACCCGACTCAAAATCAATAGACTGGAGGATATTAGTAGAATCGCAACACCCGGGTGAACCAAAACCATCAACGTAAAATGTCTCTTGAGATTTACAACAAACTTTTTCATCAGCGTGAGATCCTGTTCCATATTCCAAAAGACCCCTACAACAATATTCATCTCTAGAGCTATCTGAATTAAAATATTGACTAGCACAAGCTGCGCAATCACTAAAAAAATTATTACCACAATAATTATTAAGATTAAAAATATTTATATTGGCACATCTTCCATCCTCGGGATCATCATTTATATTATCATCACAATCCAAGGGTCCACATTGGGTCTCATTATAAGTGCTTCCATCACTCATCGAACTATTATACCCATCTCCATCCTTATCAATACAATCAGGTAGACAGGTTAAATCGCCATCACAATTCTCATCAACATCATTTCCGCATATCTCTTCTGCTCCAGGATTTATTGAAGCGTTTTTATCATTACAATCATCGCCTGCAGAACAATTTGGAGAAACAGCAAAGTATCCATCCTTATCCGAATCGATACAATCTTTACTATCAAAACATTTTACACTAACAGAATAACTAGAATCAAACCAACCATACTTTGTTTTACAATCCTCTTCGCTATATCCCGAAGGACAAGATTTTGAATTATATCCGTTCCAAGTCATCTCTCCACTAAAAGTATTTCCAGAACGTACGAATTTGCCGTACCTTGCACTTCCCCCGTCATATTGAGCAAGTTGATACGCATTTGGTCCAGAATAATAATTCCAAGAAAACCCAAAAGTAGTTTCTCCAACAGAGTAACCTTCATTAGAATTTGCACTACCATACCAACGAACACTTTGGTTATCATTACTAATTGCCTTAAACCCTCCAGCAAGATTTGTAAATTGGTCCCAAAATGCATGATTAGAAAAACTAAACTGGCAAACTTGTTCAGAAGAAACAAAACTTACTAATAATAAAAAACCAAACAAAAATAAAAATAATTTTAACTTATTCATTGGTCAGAATCTCCTTCAACATCTATTGACAAATCCGAAGGCAAAGAAGGAATAGAATTAGAAGAATCTTCTAAAACAGCATTTGGATCATGAGCACTCAAAACTTCCAAAGGATCTTTTTTAACCTCGCTATAACCAGAAAAATATGAATAGATAAAATAACCTCCAACAACCAAGACAAGAACAATTAAAACAATTAAAATTAAACTAATTTTCTTAAAGTTAGAATGCTCTTCAACAATCACCTCATTTTCCATTAATGAATTTAGATAAAAGAGGTTTATAAAAATTTCTAAGAATTATCAGTTATAAGTCATCAAATTTATTTCTATAAAAATCTATCTCCTTGAGATTTATTCTACTAATAATCGCCCTCAATTCAATATTAAATCTCTGAGCAACATTTATCCTTTCCTTACACTTTTCTTGGGTAATTGGTTCTTTATCTTTTATAGGAAGATAATATTGATTATCTATTCTGTCTTTTTTAAACTCAAAAAAAGTATCATATAAATCCAACAAATTAAATAAATCCTTAAGTAAAATAGCCGAAGCCGAATGATTCTCACATTTAATCCCACACTTATAAAATAAAGAAGTTAAAGTATTATAGATAGAATAATATGCTTCACTTATTGCATTCTCATAAATTCCTGCTTCATAAGCTAATTTTGCTACCCGAATACACTTATCGCTTTTGATAGCATACGCTTTAGAAATTTCCTCCGAAGGTTCAACCAACATCAAAGCATTTTCTTTTTTTAATTTATATGACATCCTCCGCACCCTAAAGGTTCTCCCTTCGGTCGAATCGCCTTCGGCG
>CAYLLQ010000052.1:0-4417 GCA_964384935.1 Candidatus Woesearchaeota archaeon
AACTCTCCAATAAACACCAAGTATCTTTTGATACCCATTACTTAACTCCTCAGATTTAGGAGATAGTGATGGCGCTGATGAAGAAGTGGAACTTACAACTACAGCAGAGTAAGGAGAAATACTAAACGATTTAAGACTAGAAACAATGTAAGAAAAACTAAGACCCCCATTTGAATCTGAAACAACATAAGAATGAGCTTCACTACTTCCATCAGTAGATTTAACATCATAAGTAATCGAAGGAGTTAAATTAGACATAGTTACTTCTCCTTGAGCAGAACCATCCAAAGAAAAAGTAACTTCATTTACCCCATAAGTACCAACATCAAATCTGACTCCATGACAAATCCCATTTTCAGTTGTTTTTGGGAAATATTTTATTCCTGCAATGGTAATATTTATTTCTCCAGGTAATAAGTTACTTGTTCCAGAAAAATCTAAAGAAGTTATGTTGCCCGAGACATCCGAGACAATAACTTCTACCTGACAATCTTTATTCATATCCAACATGATGGGGGAGTAAGAAAAAATAGAACTAGAGTTGTAGGTGTAAAATATTCCTCCAGAGCTATTTATAAAAAACAAAGTGTCATTTGAACTAGCAATAATTATTTTAGAATCATCAATTCTAACCACCATTGGAGAATAAATCATTCTCTCCCCCAAACTTAAATTCCATAACCGACTACCTGAAGAGTTAAGTACAAAAAGGGTATTAGAAATATCTGAAAAAATGATCTCCCTAGAACCGTCATCATTGATATCTGAAGTAGCAATTCCCCCACTTACATTTTGGGTAGAATAATTCCAATAAGAAATAAGTTGCCTAAGAGAGTCATTATAAATTAAAGTAGTTATACCTGAAAAATCCCCCTGGTAAGGAAGATAATCTGTATATCCCCCCCAATCATCGTAAAAAGTTGATGCTTCTGACCCAACAACAAAATCACTAAAATTATCCTCATTTAAATTTATCGGAGAAGTAAATGATAATTTACCCGGTAATAAACCAGTTACAAATCCCTCGCCATTATAAAGACTCTTCAAAAAAAGAGATCCATAAGAATTTATACGGAAAAAATCCAATGAACCATCATGATTAAAATCAGAAATTGGAACATCTTGGGGATTTGAATGAGTACGAAGTACATCCGGATTAAAAGCGGATTTATTATAAGAAAGTAATAAACTTTTAGCATAATACTGTTCGAAAAGATAAAAAATTTCACTTTGATTATCTCCATTTACATCAAGGACATATAATTTATCACTAATGCTATCTGCAGTGCTGTGAGTATAATTCCATAATTGTAAACCTGAACTATAGTTTAATATAAACAAGGTATCATTAGTTAAAAAAATAATTTCATTAACATCATCGTCATTTGGGTCAGCAATTACGGGGGCACCAACAACCGGTTTTGGAAAAACATAATACCATTTTAAACTACCGTTATTATTTATGCAAAAAGCATCAGATTTATTCACTGCGATAATTTCTATATCTCCATCTAAATCAATATCATCTCCAACAAGAGAGTAATTTACATTTTTTATATTAGTAACAACTTGTATATTTGGAGTAATATTTGTTCCAAGATATTCAATAATGTCATTATCTGCTAAAGCATTTTTACCTTTAATTTTCCAATTAAGAGAATTATTATGTAGAATATCTACATTTTTATAACCCGTATTTGGAGCAGTTCCTCCTCCAGAAATTGCAACTATTTTATTTCGAGATTCCATCGGATATACTCCAACATAGTTTCTTCCGCTAACAAAAATCTCAACAAATCCATCTCCATCAACATCTGCTAAAGAAGGTGGCGACTGATGATTCGATGTTAAAAGAGGTAAAAAAGTTTCAAGATAACCAAATTTACCGTTTAAAATAGATAATCCAAACGAAGAAACTTCAACAACTTCTAACTCTCCATCATTATCTATGTCTGCAATGGTAGATGTACTTGTTGAGGGAGAAGATGTATAATCTGCCCATAAAAGACTTCCATCCTCTGCATTAATAGCTCGACTTGCAATGTCATATGAATTAAAAAGAACTTCAGGCTTACCATCTCTATCAACGTCTGCAACTGAAATATCAGTATTTATCCCCGAAGTACTCACCAGTTTATCCCAAATGATATCTCCACTGTTATTTATTCCATACAAATGTCCATTGTCTGATCCAACAACAATATCCAAAAATCCATCAAGATTAAAATCCGTTAAGACCAAACCTTCTGCAGAATAATCGTAAGAAACCATTTCCGGAGATAAATGAATTGAATTAACAAAGCTACCATTGATATTTAGAATAGTAACATTATCTCCTTCAGTAAAAACAAACTCCATCTCGCTATTTCCGTATAAATCTCCAATTGCAGGCAAAGAACCCATATATCCCACCGAAGAGTAATTCCAAATCGGAGTACCGTTATTGTAATAAACATAAATACCCCTAGTTGTTTGAAAAATTATCTCTTTTTCAGAATCCCCAGTAACATTATACTCCTTTGCACTCCCAATAAAAGAATCACCGGAAGCCGGAAGAGTCACATTCCAAATAAGCCCTCCAGTACTGCCATTTAAAATAACAAAATAACCTGCTCTATTTCCTTGAATAACTTGTCTTTCAGAATTATTAAATAAATTAGTTATTGCCCCAGCAACCATTCTAGGATTTCCTCCAACAGAATAATTAAATAATTCAGTACCATTTAATGCAATAAAACATCGAACATATGCATCCCCTCCCGCAGTACATGCTTCCATGACCCCATCATTGTTTATATCATCAATTAATACAGGATTTTGAATATAATTTGTAGTTGTATTTGGATAGTCAAACTCCCACATTATTCTGGGATAAGTTATATTGCCTTTCAAAGGGCTATATCCCGAACGATAGTCATCTACTTTTGGAGATGTCCAAGAAGAAAACGCATTTATTAAACCCAAAAATAAAACAATTCCAAAAATCAAAATAAAAGCTTTTAAGGAAAACCTAAAATAATTACCTCTCTTTTCACCCATAATAAAAATAATTATTCTTTATTTATATATCTTACCTCAAAGATAAATTATATGCACTCCTTTCTCAAAGCAAAATAATCCAAAACAAAATCATGCAAACCAAATTTATCGCTACTCCATTCTAAAAGCCCATTCTTCCCTATTGAAACATCTAAAGTTGGTGAAAAATTTTCTTCCCACAAAATTTTATATCTTTTATCATAATTACGATTAACAAAATCCCCGTGCCATAAATGAAATAAATTACCTCTAGTAAAATAAACACTTTTATGAATCACCCTAGAAAGATTATTGAAATATTTCAAAAAGTCTTGTCCAAATCGAACAGAAAAAATATCTTTGACAGGAATCCAATTAATTCCATAAAATGCTTTGGCAATTAGATAATCTGCTCCCCCAAGAATTGCCTTATCGTAAAAACCAATATTATCAAAAATCTCTTTTCTAGCACACCAAGCAAAACCAAAATCTCCAGATTCAAAATAATTCTCAAAATCAAAATTATTTTTAGGATATTTAAAACCAGAACTGAAAAAAAATTCTCCCTCCCGAATACCAAACTTAAGAGTATTCAAATCTAAACTATCAATTGAATCTCCTTTTCTAAGACGAACGCAGTAAGAAAAAGGCTGAACAACATTATAATCCTCCAACAACTTTGCAGTTTCTTTAACCCAATTATAGTTTTGAAAAATAACATCTGCATCAAGCCAAGCAATCTTATCGCAATCTTTAGGCAAATTTTTCAAAGCAATATTTAACATCGCTTCTTTCTGCCACATTATATTCTTTTTATTTCCTCTAATTTGTATTAATATTTCTGCATCAGAATCTTTCAACTCAAACTTAGAATCATCAAAAACAGTCTCTACACAAACCAGTTTTAAACCTTGCCTTTTCAAAGAATTTCTAAATTTTTGGTAGTTCTCAACTTTGTTTGGATATTTTGCAGGATTAAAAAAACTAGTAATTCCCCAAAAACTACCCCTGAGTTTCTTAGAAAACTTGGGAATCTCTCTCAAGGAAAAAGCAGACTCCATTTTACTTCTTAGATTTCTTCTTAGCTAACATTCCACTAAGATAATCAAATTTAAATTCTGACTCGTAAACAAGCTTATTTAATTCTCCAGTAAAATACTCTTTTAATTCAAAGAATTTTCTATCAACATTATGCTGTACTCGAAAATACAACTCAAAAATTAAAATTAAACCAGAGACAAAGACCAACAAAAATATACCGATAAGACTTCCTCTAAAAACAGAATAAATAAAAAAGATGAAACTAAGAATCCATACAAAAAGACTAACTACTCTGAAAATTGTTTCTTTATTCATATAAAAGAATCAACAAGGGGATTTATAAAATTAATCAAGATTA
>CAYLLQ010000053.1:0-4304 GCA_964384935.1 Candidatus Woesearchaeota archaeon
TCACCTTTCCGCACTTTGAGGAAAATCAAAAAAAACCAGAGGGTTGTTTTTAATGCCAATCTTTGTAATACAATTTCACGAATCTAAGAAAGACCATTATGACCTGCGTTTAGAGTCTGGAGGAGTTTTGAAAAGTTGGGCTCTTCCCAAACAACCACCAAGAGCAAAGAATCTAAAGAGACTTGCAATTCAAGTTGAAGATCATCCTATAAGCTATGCAAATTTTGAAGGACAAATCACCGAGGGATATGGGATGGGAAGAGTGTCCATTTGGGATAAAGGCAACTATTCTTTTGTTTCCAAATCTCCAAAAAAGTTGGTTTTCACACTTCAAGGAAAGGTACTTCATGGAAAATATTGTTTGGTAAAAGCAGACTTTCCAGAAGACGGAAAAAAGAAAAAAGACGACCAGTGGTTATTTTTCAGGATAGGTTAATGTTTCTTAATTTTGTACCCAATAAAAAAAATTGCAGTAAATAATGCAAGTGCAACAAGAGAATCTAACAATGTTCCGGAGTTCATTATTTTTGGAAAAAATTGTTCAAGACCAATTCTAGTAACTAAACTTCCTGCAAGCAAAAGTAACGCTAGAAACGGTTGTTTTTTTAATCTTCCCGAAGAGGTTTCCCAGAGAAATCCAATAAAGAAGAATAACCCAAATAAGAAACTAACATTGAATGCATAACCAAATAGAAAAAAGAAAATCAAACTTCCCAAAATGACGTTTGCACCGAGTTTTATTTTAGTCTTATGTCTTCTCTTAAGAACAAATTTACTTTTCTTTTTCATTAAATCATTAACAAAGAATACTATTAAAAGATTCTTATTTTAACTAATCTTCTCCAACCCACCAATCTAGGTCCGGAATGTCTTTATTCATTTCTTTAGCCTTGCAATATCCTCTAGCTAAGAGATAAAACATAACCCCTAAACTTTTACCACTCTTATTATTTCCAATAATTATTTGGTCTGCTCCTTTTGAGAAATTATTTGTATCACAAATCATCAAAACTTTTTTGTGCACATCTAATGTATCTTTAAGCGCGTTTTTATCTAACCAAGCATCCGCAATTATTGTTAATTCATTTTCAAAGAAATCCTCAAGTTGAGTATTTGTTAAAATTCCTGCAGGATATTTTTTTGTGAACACTTTTATTCCAGTTAGTTCCGAGAACATTCTAGCAACTTTCCAACCCGCTTGCCTTTTACAAACAAGGATAATATCCTTTGCTTCGAATTTAGATAAGAATTCTATTGCTTCTTTCAATTTTTCATCAATTAAGTCTGTGTTAAAAATAGCCAAACCGTCAGCTCTTCTTCGATAAACAAAAGGTTTCATATCTGGAGTTACTACTTTTGTTCCAAGATAAATTCCTGCTTTTACATATTCTTCTAATGGAATAAGCATCTCACTCTTTTTCTTTGCTTTAACTTGCTCTTTTAATTCTTCGACACTTGGAATATTCTCGGCCATCTTCTTTTTTAACTTAGCAGCCTTTTCCAAAAGAGCTTTCTTTTTCGATTCTATACTTGAACTTTCTTTTGATTCTTCCTCTGCCGCCTTTTCTAATTTTTCCCCAGTCAATTCTTCAACAATTTCATCCATATTTTCTTCTTCATCTAAAATTTTAACAATTTCTTCCGGAACCGTTTTAACTACCTTTGCTTTCTTCTTTACCTTCGCTATTTCTTCAATATTTTCTTTTATTTCTTCAATTATACTTTCTACCATTATGAATCACAGAGAAATGAGTTTAAAAAGATTTTTATCGCGTTTTTCTTCCAAAAATTACAAAAATATAAACAAAACTAATTAAGATTAAACTTACAATAAAGTTAATCCTCGTGAAAAAAGGAAGTTTAATCTGTGCTGGGCATGGAACGGTTCTATCCCCTAAGGAACTTTTACAATTAGCAGATTCAAAGTTTCCATCAGCTGTTTTTGGATCATAGTACCAAGTTTGCCCAATCTTAACAAAATCTCTATCTCTATTATTTGTACCGGCAGTTAATGCTAATCCACTTATCTCTGCAGAATCCAATGCTTGACCATTTCTCCAATTACCAACCCAAGCATAACTTAAGAAATCATCTTCGCAAGTATCTGTTGTAGTTTCATCAAATAAACAAGAACCAACCCAATCAGAGTTAAATATGTTTAAAGTAATTTGACTAGTATTTGTTCTCCCATAAGTAGGGTCACATTTTCCAATACTTGAATTCCATTCACATCCACAATTATATTTATAATTTGTTCCACTAACGTCAAATGTTTCACCACATTTAATATTTGAATTATCACTTTCTACACTTAACTCTCCAGCATTACACTTATCTTGATTACAGCTTGCAGAACTAGTATACTGAGAACAAAAATTTACATTCAAACACTCTTGTAAAATACTTATTTTAAGCGGAGGATTACTTACTACTTCTCCAACTTTAAAATAAAAATTTTCTCCATCATTATCTATAATGTCATACATAGAAAAAGTCCATGTAGCATTAACGTTATTTCCATCGGTAACCGTAGCAGAAATATTTTTTATCCAATGAGCACTATCAACTTGTCCATGATAAATACTAAAATTAACATTTTCTGATGTTAAACCCTTGTTTTTTAAATTCATTAAAACACTTACCGACCCCTCCGCAATTCCTAAAACACTAATTAGGCTTCCATCTTTTGACCAATATGCATTTGAATTCGGAATACAAACACTTGGATTCGGAGCAGTAGTAGTGCAAGACCAACCCACTTCAACTTGGCAGGTAGAATTATTACATCCGTCTCCAACATTTCTATTCCCGTCGTCACATGCTTCCCCTGCTTCAATAACCCCATTTCCACAAACAGGTGTTTGGGGGGCGAACGCCAATTCTTTACAACAAATTTTTATCGGATAGTTTGTATCGTTAGATAAATGAGAGTTTGTTGTTTGATTTAATGAAACCACTGCTTTTTCATCTGGTAAGCAAGAATTTCTATTCGTACAGACCAAATTTCCATAACAAATTTTATTTACATAATTGTTTAATGTAGGAATTTCAGCATGTGAGTTTATTGTATCATACAGATTAACAATTGCGTTTGTTCCAGTACATTTCCAAGGTCCATCGTCGGGAGAGAAACCGATAGGGTTATTGCTATTAATATCGATAATTGTTGTATTAATATGATACCCCGGACCATACTTTTTTAGATTAGAGACGATACCATACTCTGAATACGAGATTTTCCAATCTTTATTTAAGTCCGCACTATGTGGCCCACAACTATGGCTTCCTGTCCCGAGATTATCTGGAGCATATCCATCAACAGTCCCTGCCAGACATTGATAGTATTTATTATTATTGGATAATACTAAAACTCTTGCAACCTCAATATCATCAATTATCCAATTTCCATTAGAAGTTGAATTTCCTCTAAAGTCTGCAGAATGAAATCCAGATGTCCCTTTCGATAGATCAAAATACTCGTGACCGAAAATATCTTTATAACAAACTCCTATTGGATAAATTATTTCTTTTGCAGTTGCTCCGTGCGAATTTGTTTGGTTATACAATCTTAAAATTGTTTGACTTGTGTCATTAATATCTAAACCGCAATAGGTCGGAACAATACAAGCACCGCAATCTCCTGCACAATTTGAACAATTTTCTCCAACGTTACAAGTTCCATCTCCGCAATGTGGGGACACAGTACATGCACCACAATCTTTTTCACATTTACTTGAATAACTTCCAACATAATTACATTGTTCTTCAGCAACACAAATATCGTCGCCACACTGAGCAGGTTCTCTACAAATTTCATAACTTCCACCACAGGTAGCCCCAGAAATTAAATTTCCTCGTGTATAATTATATCCTTCATTCGAAATCCCTTTAAATGCTACACAGGAATTACTATACTCCGATTTTTCATACATTTTTGTACTTTTCCAATAAATTGCAGTGTAAGAAACAAAATACTGTTCATCTGCGGGACCTTGGTAATAATATCCTTGGCAAACTCCGTCATTACCTGCACATCTATAATCATCTACTCCATATGGTGGCAGTACTCTTGTTAAATCATATCGACATTCTTTAACAGCACTAACACTCGCAAAGCTTCCAATTAATAGAACCCCTAAAATAAAAAACAATGCGCCTCTTTTCATTATTGTATACAGAAGATTTAATTTATAAATTTTCGTGTTATTCAAGAAGGTACTTTTCAACTCTTTTTCTTAATTTTTCCAAGACTTTCTTCAATTTCCATAAGTCTTTTAATCTTTAACTCTCGCACGTCTCCTTCA
>CAYLLQ010000054.1:0-4258 GCA_964384935.1 Candidatus Woesearchaeota archaeon
ATAAAGATAGAATAGAATTAAAAAAGAAAGAATTTAATTACATCTTAAAATCTTCTTAGCAACAATACTATATCCTTTACTTTTTTCATCTGCTGTAAATTCTAAATTATTTGTATACAGTGCATTAAGATCTAAGATATCTAATATCTCGAAACCAGAAGTCTCTAAAAAAATCTTTATATCTGCTAAACTCAATACGTTTAATTCTACAGGATTATGATCCTTACTAAAAATGACCTTACCTGCAGAGTCAAATACTTCAGATCTTGTTCTTTCAACCAAAACACCACGAAGCAAATCTATATTGTTCTCTGTAAAAAGTTTCATAGTGTAACCGTCCTTCTCTAAAGACCTTTCCAACATAGGCTTAAAATCATTTAGAAAAACATGATTCGAAAAACTTCTAAATTCAAATATAAATAAACCTCCTGCAGAAAGAACATTATTTATTATTCTGAAAACGTCGATTAATTTCTCAGGTGGTGAAAAATACAAAATAGTATTCCACAACATAGTAACGCAATCATATTGCCTATCTACTTTGTAATCTAAAAAATCAACCACCTTCAAATCTAAAAGGGGAAATTTTTTTTTACCCACTGCTATTTGCTCCTCACTTTTATCCAAACCAGAAACAAAATATCCTTTTTTAGATAAATGAAACAAATGATCACCCTGCCCACAGCCAACATCTAAAATACTTTTTGCAGAAGGAAAATATTTTTTTATAAAAAATTCTATAAATTCTGATTCAAGAGTATAATCTTTTTTAGATGAGTAAATATTATAAAATTTTGAAAGATCATAATAAAGAGTGTCAATATTGTTAGTCATTTTATAGCACAGGAAAGCTCTTTTAAAAATTTAATCATTTTTACGGTAGAAAACTCTTTAGATAAAACTTCTCCACACTCTTTATCTAAAAATATTCTCTTAAAAACTCTGGACTCGAAAGAATCTAAATAAATAAAACTATCTTTTGGAGGAAAGAATAAATCAATCTTTTCACTTACCTCCCTATATTTGAAATCTGGTAATATAACCGTTTTCAGCAAGTCAAGGAAGATTTTCTTATTTTCATTTTTTACCTCCATAGCGTATTAAGTATCAAATATAATTAGCATATATAAAGAATGCTGTTAATTTTGAGACTGTTTCAAAATAAGAACTACCATTTTTAAACAGACAAATTATTAAATATATATGAAACTGCCCCTTGAAGTCTTTTTTACATTTACCACCAAATGCAATCTTAGATGTAAACACTGCTACTCCAACTCTATTGCACTAGGAAAAACAATAGATACAGATAAGCTAATGAACATCCTACTTAAAATCAACCCTCTCCGAATAATCATAAGCGGGGGAGATCCCTTAGTTGAATTTGACAAATTAGTATTATTTTTGAAAAACTATGAAGAAAAATATAAACTAGATCCTTTCGTTGTTCTTGCAAGCAATGGAACGTTATTTACAGAAGAAAAATTAAGAACATTAAAGCCATATGTTGACAGGATACAAATAAGTCTTGACACTTTAACAAGGGAAAGATTCATCAATATAAGGGGATTAGATTTATTAGATAAAACCATCTCAGGCATAAAAATGGCAAAAAAAGAAGGATTCGATGTACAAATCGCATTCTCTATTTTTAGAGATAACCTAGATGAAGTTGAAAAAATATTTAATTTCTGCAAAGAAAATGATATACGAAGAATAAATATTTTAAGACAAAGGCCTCTTGGAAGGTCAAAACCATCTGTCGGACCTAAGGAAGTTAAAAAAGTGTATAGCGAATTTCTATCATTATCCAAAAACACAAAAATAAAAATTATTATTCATGACCCAATTGCGAATGCAATAGGCATAGAAAGTGAATGTACTGCCGCAAAAGAATCTTTTGCAATAGATGTAGATGGAAATTTCAAACCTTGCCCACTATTTTCTCAAACAATATCTGGAGACTTTGATAATGTTTGGAATAAAAGTTCCTTTTTTAAAGAAGTGAGAAAAACGCCAAAAAAATGTCTCGGATGTAAAATAAAATCTTGTAAAGGTGGATGCAAAGCTTGTGCATGGAATGTATTTGGTAAACTCCAAAAAGACCCCTGGTGTCTAAATCCCCATCAATAAGTACATACTGTAGAAAAAATATTAAAATTATTTATATCTGCTTAAAATCACGGAACGAATTATATGCTCATGATTAAAATTATCTTTTTTCTTAAATACTCTTTGAAAAACAATCTTAAAATGCTCTGCAAATAATTCTTTAAATTTTTTTATTGTAATAAAATTATCTAAATTTGGCCAAGTTACATGAACATAACTCCCTACTTGAGTATAATTAGTTATAAGATGCATAATTTTTATCTGATCTGGATAACTAAAGATATGAAATAATCTATTCAAAAGAATAATATCAAATTTCTCAAAAGTTTCTAAATCTAGGATATTTTTATTTATAAACTCTACATTATTTAATTTATTTGCTCTTATAATTTCTAGATTACAATTATTAATATCTAAAAACTTAACCCTCATACCGTTTCGACTCAGAATAACCCCTTTACCCGAATCCTGACAACCTACGCTTAAAACAGAACTGCAAGGTTGCACTCTCTTCAAAATAAAATTAATTGGATTTTCTAGCATGAGAATCACCTAACTCTTTATTAATTAACCAGCACTGGGGGTCGGGAGCCAAATAATCCCCAAAATAAACATAGGCCAACCCCCTACAACCACCACATTTATCCAAAAATTTACATTTACCACATTTTGCAATCTTTTTTTTATCTCTAACTTTCCACAAAACTTCTGAACCATACCAAATTTCAAAAAAATTTTGATACGTCAAATCTCCAATAATTATAGGCATTCGTCTACAAGGCATAACTTTTCCATCAGAAAGGATAGTTAAAGTACTCAGACCAACCGGACACAACCCACCAATTTTTGAATTACACATCGATTCATCAAAATTACACCACAAAGTTCTTGTTCTCCTTATCACTGGTTTTTTATGTAATCTCTCTAATTTTTCTGCTTCTCTATTAATTAATCCATACAATGCTTTAAGTTCCTGCGGTGCAATTAATAAATCCTTCATAGCTTCTCCAGAACCGAATGGAACAAGATTGCTAAATGTAAGCATATCTACTCCTACTTTTTTAGCTAATTCAATATAATTTTTAACATCTTTCTTATTTTTTTCAGACAAAACAATATGTACACTAGTATTTATTTTCTCAGACTTAAGGACCTTTATAGCTCTGAGTATCTTATCATAGGTACCTCTTCCCCTGATATCGTCATTTAGTTCCCTTGTTGAGCCCTCTAAACTAACTTGGACAAGATTTACGCCTCTTTTCTTAATCTTTTTAGCAATTTCTGAAGTTATTAAAGTACCGTTTGTCAAAATAGCAATACGCGTATTTTTATCTTTTAATTTAATATAATCTAAAAGTGGAAAAAGATTAGGATTTAAAAGAGGCTCGCCCCCAGTGATAGAAAATTCAGGACTATTACCCCATTTATTTATTGCAATGAAATAATTATCTACTATCTTTTTCATCCGATCTAAATCTAAACCATGATGCATGTATTTATCTTGATAACAATGCTTACAACGAAGATTACAATTTTCATTTATATGCCATTGTATATGAAAAGGCGTAACCTCTTCAGCCAAAGGCATTTTTGGAACACCATTCAAAATAAAGCTATCAATTTCATTATCTGAACTTGTTACTTTTTTTGTTTTTTGAATCTTACTCTTTACAAAGCTTTCTTTTGCGGAATCGTTTATTTGAAATAAATCTCCATTTAAAAAGTTATAAAGATAAAAATCACGATTAAATTTATAATACCTATAGTTATACTTCTCCAAGTATGAAGAAAAATCTATATTATCCATTTTCAATTAATCAAAAAAAAATTTAAATAATTAAACATATGTTTAACCAGAGGGTCCGCCACATCCACAACAAGTACAGCTAGTTCTCTTAGCTGTAAATATGTTTCTCAAAGCCACTATTTTTTTTCTCATTTTTACCTCCGTAAACATTATTTGTCTTAAATATATAAATTACTTTACCTAATTTGACCACAGTATCATAAATGAAACTGTTTCTTAATTATCAAAAAAAACAAATATAAATTATTTACTGCATGTACCACAAATCTCAACTTTCTTGTTATTTGCAGATATATTTCTTAAAACCTTTACTTTTTTCATTTTAACCTCCATTAGAAG
>CAYLLQ010000055.1:0-4218 GCA_964384935.1 Candidatus Woesearchaeota archaeon
GAAATGCGTAAACTTATAAACCTAATTCAGTTTAACAAAGAATGGACGATAAAGGAATGGGTAAGGTATTTGGAGTGATGTTTGGAATCATGGCATTCTCGCTGGTTCTAGCTTTTGCTTGGAATTCTATTCCTATAATAAAAAATTCTGTTCATGCGATTTTAGATCCGAGTTTTGGAGTATTGCTTAACTGGAATCTTACCGGGGGGATGATGATTTTAGTTTTAATTATCTCATTAGTTACAACTCTCGTTCAAAAATATGCTACAGACCAAGAAGCAATTAGAGAATTAAAAAAGGAACAAAAGGAGTTACAAAAAGAAGCTCAAGAATTTAAACACGACCCTCAAAAAATGATGGAACTAAACAAGAAGAATATGGCTCGTAATTTAGAAATAACAGGGAATATAATGAGTCTAAGTATGAAGGCGACAATTTTTACAATCGTTCCGTTTATCTTATTATTTAGGTGGTTCCAAGATGTTTTTATTGTTTTAGAAAATCCAAAGTTCTTCGGGTTTATGAGTTGGTTCTGGTTCTATTTAATCTTTGTAATGATATTTAGTACTGTTTTAAGAAAGTGGTTTAAGGTTGTTTAAATCACAACTCCTAAAGATTAGAATAATTCCTACCAAAGAACTTTTAAACCACTTATTCTCAAGTTAGTTATGGAACAGCCCAATCAAAGACAACAAGAAGTTATTTTCAAATTGCAAATGTTTGAACAGCATATGAATCAGGTTCAGCAACAGTTACAGGCGGTTGAACAAGCAATAGAAGATTTGAATAGTTTGAATGAGGGTATCAAAGGATTAAAGGGAAAGAAAGATACAGAAATACTTGCTCAAATTGGAAGGGGTATTTTTGTTAAAGCGAAGTTAATTTCAGAGGAGCTTATTGTAGACATTGGAAATAAAAATTTGGTTACTAAAAAGATTGGAGATACTAATAAATTAATCTCGGAGCAAATGGAAAAGTTAGGAATTGCAAAAAATGAGCTTAATAAAAATATGATTCATTTAAATTCTGAAATGGAAAATTTAATGGGAGAGTTCCAAAAAAGTATGGGACATTCTTGTGGTGATGATTGTGAGTGTGAAGAGGATTGTGGTGATGATTGCACTTGTGAAAAAAATTAAATTACAAAAGGAGGTAAAATGGTAAAACAAAAAAGAGATTGGAAAAAACCAGTTATAATGATTGCTTATTGGACGATATATCTTACTTTAACTATGGCTTTATTAGATAAAGGGGGCATTATTCCTGCAACTATTTCTGGAGGAATTCTAGGTTGGGGTATAATTGTAGAATTGCCTAGAATGATAATTGGATTTGCAATTAGTAAGTTAATAGTTAAAACAAATTAGTATGCATAAGGATAAATACTTAAGAGGTATCTAAATTTGTGGATAAATTTTCCTGCAAGAATTGTGGGGCATGCTGTACTAAATTTAGTGTAATTGGAGCTTTGCCTTTTTTTGAATGGGAAGTAGAAGGAATAATAGAAGAAGCAAAGATTCTTGGAGTATCGTTGGATATTCGTCCTATTAATTTAATGTTTGATGAAATTTCTGGAATTTACTTTTTTCCTCAGTATGGGATGTTTAATGAACCGTGTCCGTTTCATGTTCCAGGAAAGTGTTTGATTCATTCTAAAAGACCATATGTTTGTAGAATGTTTCCTTTGATTAAAACTCCGTCAATAGATGGAACGGAAGTTGATTTTGGGTGGTTTAGTTATTGCCCTAATTTTGATATGCCAAAACTTGTGGAAGAAACAAACTACGAAAAGTTAAATCAAAAAATATTAAATAAAAAATTCCAAGAATCATTCGGAGAGTGTAATGAGGTTTGTTTTAAGGCTACAAATGTGAGAAATAAGTTAGATTTTATTGTTAGAGAATTAATTGACAAAGGAAAGATTAGATTAAGGGGGTTGAATGAAAACGAAGAAATAAAAAATCCTTTGCCAATTATAGATTTTCTAGTTAAAATTAAAGCAATTAGTTTAGAAGAAAAAAGTAAAATAATTGAAGATTTCAAAAAATAGTTTACCTGAATCCCTTACTAATTTTTTCTCCCCAAAAGGAGGGTAAAGGATTTGTTATAAATCCTCGAAAATTTGATGAGTAAACGTGAGTTATTCCGGGTTTGTCTCCATGTTTTTTAAAATGTTCTTCTGTTTCTCTATAAATTTTTTGAATTATTTTTCTTTCGAATTCTTTTTGTAGTAAAGATGATGGTTTCAGAATTAGAAAATCCGCTTGTCTTAAAATATTTACTTCCAAGTTAGAAGAATTTTGAGAAATAAATAAAATGCTAATGTTCTTATGGCGCGCAATCATAATTAATTCGCTTAGAAGTTTGTTTGCGTTACTCATTGAACTTCTAGAGTTAAACAAAATGCCCCCTTCATCGATTAATACAAAGGAATTATTTTCTAATTCAGAAGTTCCTGAAACAGAGCTTATCCAAGAAGGTAAATCGTCTTCTGAAAACCCAATTGCAAAACACCTTCGATTATATTTAGAATGAATATTTTCTAAAAACTTAATTCCAAAGGCGGTTTTACCTGTTCCTCTTGCCCCTAAGATAATTCCAATTTTACTATCTGATTTTGCAACACTTTCCATCCAAGATGAATAATTTCCTTGCATAATATCTACAACTTGAAACTCTTCATATTTGGGAGGGATAGACTCTCGTTTTTTTCTAACTTTATTCTTTTTAATTCTTTCAGAATTATTTTTAGTTAAATTGTAAATTCCTTTTCCTAAATAATAGGGCGTTTTAATAAAAAACAAAAGACCTTTGCCTAAAACAGGCAAGAGTTTTAACTCTTTTTTCTTCATCTAATAACTAAACTAAGAAATGTTATAAATCTAACTATCAACAAACGTTGATATTCAAAAAAAGATTAAATAAAAAAATAAAAAATTTTTTGTAACCTTAGAATCTTCTTCGGTTACCGCCACCAAATCCGCCACTTCGTCCACCAGACCCGCCTGATCCGCCTGGTCTATTTCCGAAGTCTCTTCTTGGAGGTCTTGGTCTATCTGGATCCATTGGCTTTGCTTCTGAAATCTTAAGCGCTCTTCCTTCAATTTCCTTTTCGTTCAATTCTTCGATTGCTTTCTTTGCTGATTCATCATCTGCAATTGTTACGAAACCGAATCCTTTTGATCTACCAGAAAATTTGTCTTGAATTATGCTTGCTTCTTCAACTTCATAAGCTGAGAAAAGTTTTTTCAAACCTTCATTATCCATGCTCCAAGGTAAATTACCTACATATATCTTCATCTTAAATTATCCTCCTTACAGCTGTCTAAACAGAATAGAACTTGCTCCCAGATTCATCTTACATTTAACTAACATATTTATGACAGATTCGGTTAGCTTTTAAATTTATGGGTCATTCAGTTATAACCTTAGTTATATATTTTTTATGCACAAATTCAAACGCGGGGTTTTTTATCCTAATTCCTTTCGGAGCATTGTTCCAAACTTCATTAAGACTCCTCTGTTCTAGCGGAACTTTTTGTTTTGTGGACTTCCAAGAATCCGCGATTATGTAAAGGGGAATTTTTTCTTCCTTAGCAATTCTGGCAATTAGTTCGGAACCGATTTTATTAATTACTCCTTCTTTTAGAATTGCGTCTGCACCAAGGAAAACTTTGTCAACTTTTTTTGTATTTTGTTCTTTGCCCAAAGCAACTCCTAAGGCCGAATCGGGAAACATGGTCACATTTATCCCGGCCTTTTCCAATTCTGCTGCGGTTTTTCTCCCTTGAAATAGTGGTCTCGTTTCTGTATTATAAACTTCAAATTTCTTCCCTTTCATCTTTGCGTAGATTAATGCGTTTAAAACATTGGTAGAATGACAATGAGTAAAAATAACATCATCTGTTTTTATTAATTTGAAAACTTTTTCATTTATTTTTTTTTGAGCCTCATCAAAGTGACTTAAAATTTTTTCATAAGGTTCTTTGTCTAATCTTGCCAAAACATTTTGTAACATTGGTTCTGTTGGACGAAGAGAGATGAGTTTTTTCTTTGAACTTTCTGTTGGAATTAATTGATAGGCTTTCAGGGCGGATTTAGCGATATTTCTAGCTCCCTGAATTCTAACAGATTTTATATCTCTACAAATTTTATCAAACATCTCTTTTTTGTTCATAACTAAGACAAGAAGATCCATTATAAAAATCCTTTTATTAT
>CAYLLQ010000056.1:0-4167 GCA_964384935.1 Candidatus Woesearchaeota archaeon
TCCTTTGATTCTTTCTGTTATTGTTTTCAAAGGTTGTCCAGATCTATGTCTTGCAGGAGGAATTCTTGAAACAGTGTTATCGAAGAATGTCGTGATATGGAATTGCAATAAATCCCAAAGATCCTCAATGATAACTTCTGGAGCACCAGCATTTAAGTTTTCCCAAAGTCTTTGATTAGCTCTTATGATATCTGAAAGTTTATGCGTTAAATCATCTTCACTTCTTTCACCAGATTCTAAAATAATACTCGGTCTAATTGTTACGGGAGGAACTAATAGCATAGTTAGAACAGCCCATTCTGGTCTTGCTGAAGTTGGATCAACCCCGATTTTTCTAAGTTCGTCATCGGGGATATTTGAAAGTATTTCTCTCAACTGAGTTGGAAAAATTCTTTTTTTCCCGATATAGAAACTAGTTGGTTTTTCTAATTTAACCTTAGGATGTTCCGCATTACAGTAGGGACATTGCTTCGCATCTTTAGCTCTCTTAGCTCTTTGACTTGGAGAATACTTTTTCAAATTCTTTTCATCAAGTAATAATTTTCCACAATCATGACAGAATGATCTCAAGCCAATTTCAATTAAAGGAACATATTTCAAATGAATAACCGATCTTGCTAAATCTATGCTTCCCGGATGTCCTAAACATTCCTTAATTCTTCCACCACAAGTTCTACATCTCACTCCGGGGTCAACTGCACCCAATCTTAAATCCATCAAACCACCATCAACCGGATAACCGTCTATATCATAAAGTTCTGGAGTTACAATTTTAGCAGACGAAATTTTCTTAATCTTTTCCGGACTAATTAATGAAAACTTAATTTCTCCGATTTTTTTCCTAATTATATTTCTATTTGCCATGTTGTTCTCCACTTAATTGATTATACATTCTACCCGATTCAATTGGATGTGCTAATATTCTCATTCCCATACTAGACACTAAACAAATTGCTTCTCCAATAACTACGGGGGTAAGTTTTCTGCTTCCATATCCCGTATTTTGTATCCCCCTTGGATTATTATCTCCCTGAGATAAATGATTATATTCTCTTTCAAGTACCAAAGAAAGATTCTTTAATCCTTCTGCAACTAAATCTAAACCCTTGCTTGGTAACATTAATAACTCCCTTGGTCGTATCATTTTATTCGTATTTGTTTTTCAAATTTAAAGTTGTTTGAATGTGTAATCCCTGCAATTCTTCAAGTAGTAATTTGAATGCGTAAGATACTTCAATATTTTCTATATCCTCTGAACTACAAACAGGACAAGATATTTTTCCTCTTGCTGTATCATCAATTGCGATTGCTCCACATTTTGTACAGACAGGTAAAACAACTTTATCTGAATCGTATCTTTCTTTTAATAATAGCGAAGCTCCGTGAGCTACTAGAGCTTGTTGCTCCATTTCTCCTAATCTTAATGCTCCTCCTCTAGATCTACCTTCAACTGGTTGTCTTGTTAATAGTGCAACCTTGCCTGAAGCTCTTCCGTGTATTTTATTTCCTACCATATATTTCAATTTAAGGTAATAAAGGTTTCCAATGAATATTTTTGCATCCATTCTTTGTCCAGTTACTCCGTTATACATTGTTTCTTTACCATCGTATCTGAATCCCATTGATTTTAACTGCTCTTCTAATTCTTTTTTACTTGCTCCACTGAAAGATGTTCCATCGATGATTTCTCCTTTTAGACAACCAACTTTACCTGCAAGTAACTCTAATAAATATCCTACAGTCATACGTGAAGGAAGACCGTGTGGATTGAATAATACGTCTGGTCTAATTCCGTTTGAACTAAATGGAATATCTGTTTCAGGAATAATTGCTCCAACAACTCCTTTCTGACCATGTGCTGTTGCGAATTTATCTCCAAGTTCTGGAACTCTAATATCTCTTGTTTTAATCTGAACAATTTTATTTCCTTCGTCATCTTCTGTTATGAAAACTGCGTCAATAATTCCCTTCTCTTCTTGTCTCATTGTAACGCTAGCTTCTTTTTGAGTTCTAACTGAAATTTCTCTAGCTTCAGATAAGAATTTTGGAGGTGACATCTTACCAATTAAAACATCTCCACCACTAACTTCAGCTTCCGGATAGGTAATTCCATCAGCATCTAAATATTGATAACTTTTTTCTGTTCTGTAACCAGAAGTATCTTTTTCTGGAATTCCTAATTCATCTTTTAATCCACCAGCATAATGCATTTCAACAGTGCTGTACGGTCTGAAATAGAAACTTCTTCCAACTCCTCTATCAAGACTTCCTTTATTGAACACTAATGCATCTTCCATATTGTAACCTTCGTAAGGCATAATTGCAACCATTAGGTTTTGTCCAGCAGGATATGTTTTCAAAGTATCGTATACAAAACTTCTTACAATTGGTTTTTGAGGATATTGTAAAATTGAAACATCTGTGTCTAATCTACAATGATAGTTTGCAGCGTATAATCCTAGAGCTTGCTTCTGAGTTTTTGAACCTCTGTTTAGTCTTGAACTCTGATCGTGATTTCCATATGGAACCAATGAAGTAACAACACCAAATAAATCCATTGAGTCAATTTCTAAGTGAGTTTTATTTTCATTAAGCTCTCTTTCATAAAGTGCAACCAAAGCATTTTCTTCTTCAGCAGCATCGAGATATTCGATTATTCCTTTAGAGATTAAATCATCCCAGCTGATTTCATTTTGTTCTAATTGAACCAAATGTTCACTCTTTAACCTTGAACTCCCATTTTCTACAACAATTAAAGGTCTTAATGCTCTTCCTGGTTCAGTTGAAATTGTTATTGCAGATAATCCTTCATTTTCAGAAATATTAAGTTGAATTGGTAACTGTCCATGTCTTCTCTTTTCTCTAATCTTTAATACAAATTCTCTACTCTCTTTTACGCTTCCAATAAACATACCATTTAAGAAAACTTCCCTTCCTTCAACACCATCTACATCTAATCCTTCGTTTTGAAGTTCTTTTATAAATTTAGCATCGTCAAGAGCTACTCTTGTAGAAACTTTTGAAAGTATTGCTAAGTTTTTTCTAAGACCAATTTCAGTTCCCTCTGGAGTTTCAATAGGACAGAATCTTCCGTAATGAGTTGGATGTAATGTTCTTGCCATTGTGTTTTCTTGATCGGATGGCAACATAGAAGCTACTCTTTGTAATTGAGAAATTGTATCTAAATAATTTGTCTTACTCATATTCTGAGTTACTCCTTTTCTTTCACCAGTCCAAGAACCAGTAGCAATAGCCGACTCAACTCTATGAGAGAATAAGGTAGATTTAGCAATTGTCTTAATTGAATAGAATTTTTTTCTCTTTGAAGATTTTTGTAATGAGTACTGAATATCTCTTAATAAAATACCTAGATTCACTCTAAATAAACTTGCAAGTAGGTCCCCGGAAAGTCTAACTCTTTTGTTTGCATAGTGATCTTTATCCGTTACTAATTTTGGATTTTCTTTAGCAATCAAGAACTGTTTTATGAATTTACACATTGTAACCGCTTTCTTCATTCGGTCTTCTTTCTTAGTTCCGATATGCGGAAATAGATATGCATCTAGTCTTTGCTTTACTCTGTCTAAAATTTCTTTTTTAGTTCCTTGAAGATTTGTCTTTTCAGCAATTGCCATCATAGCATCTTCTGGAGTTCCTATATTTACAAATTCGTAAAGATTAACAATTACACTATCTGTTTCTTTTCCAATGTACTTTGCAATATCTGATTCTTTTGTTAAACCTAAAGCCTTCAAAACAATTACTGCGGGTAGGTCTCTAAATCTACTAAAAGTTGTTTCAATAATTCCTTCTTTGTCTTCGGTGATTGTAACTGGAATTCTGTATGTTCCTTTCAAAGAAAATAATCTAAGCATCAACCCACCTTTTTTGTTCTTTTCAATAAATGGTTGGTTTTCAGCAAGATCTTCTGCCATAACCATAACTCTTTCATTACCTTTAATTATGAAATATCCTCCGGTGTCCATTGGGTCATTGTAATTTGCAATTAATTCTTCTTTAGACATTCCGTGAGTATTACATACTTTACTCTTTACCATAATTGGAATTCTTCCAATTTCTACAACTTCAGAATCAACCTGGTCTTCTTTCTTAACGGTTAATTCCATAGTTACTGGAGCAGAATATGTTAAATTTCTAAGTCTAGCA
>CAYLLQ010000057.1:0-4133 GCA_964384935.1 Candidatus Woesearchaeota archaeon
ATACTGGCAAATTTTTATCACAGTAAAAGATAACAAAAACAAACTAGAATTAAAACATATAAAAGATATTTTTAATAAAACAGAATTAAAAAAGTTTGAGAATTTAAATGGGAAAAAAGCTCAAGCAGAAACAAAAAAACGTGAACAAATTTTACCTCCTCCAACTCCATTTAATTTAACTGACTTACAAAGAGAAGCATACAAGCTCCACGGAATAACTCCAAGTAAAACGTTACAATCAGCACAATCACTCTACCTTGCGGGATTAATCTCTTACCCAAGAACATCATCTCAAAAGCTACCTGCTTCAATTGGATATAAAAAAATTCTGAAAGATATGGCAAAAGCATATAATGTAGAAAGTTTAATCAAAAGAGAAGAACCAATAGAAGGTAAAAAAACAGACCCAGCACACCCATCAATTTATCCAACAGGAATAATTCAAATTCTTTCTGGAAATGAAGAAAAAATTTACAATCTAATTGCAAGAAGATTCCTGGCACTGTTCTGTGAAAGTGCAATTATAGATGATAAAAAAGTAACCGCAATAGTAGACGGATTAACTTTTTCAAAAAAAGGTTCGGTGATAAGAGAGAAAAATTGGTTAAAGGTATACCCCACAAAAATTAAAGAAGAAAAAATACCAGACATGAATGGAGAAGTGGAGATAATTGATTCAAAAATAGAAGAGAAAGAAACACAACCTCCAAAGAGATACTCTCCATCTTCAATTTTAACAGAACTAGAAAAAAGAAACCTTGGAACAAAATGCCTAGCTGAAAACACTATTGTGACTTTTAATGGTTTTCCAATAAAGGTTAAAGAGTTATTTGAACAAGGAAAAATAACTTCTAATGAAAAAGATATTCAAATCAGAGAGATTAATGGAAAAACTCTTTCTTTAGATAATCACGGAGAAATAAAAGTTAGTTCTCTAAATTTAATCTCAAAAAGAAAAATTAAAGAAAATGAAAAAATAATAGAAATAGAAACAGATTATTCTAAAGTTAAATTAACAGGGGAGCATCTTGTTTATGTTACAGAAAAAGGAGAAATATGCTCAATAGCTGCAAATAATCTAGATCTAACTAAAAAGCTAGTGTGCTTAACAAAAATTGAGAATTATGGGGATGTTATTTTTGAGTTTAAAGACATAAAAAAAGAAATAAAAATTAATAATAAGGAAATAAAGCATAAATTTTCCGCTAAATCTGCTAAAGGTATTAAAGAAGAAAGCCTTCCAATAAAATGGTCTAGTTCATTAGCATGGACTTTGGGATATTATTATGGGGATGGAAGTTATTCAAATCCCAAATATAATGGTTCCCATCAAATATCTTTTACAACAACAGAAAAAAAAGCATTAAATTTATTAAAAAAAAGTATAAAAAATGTCTTTGGAAATGAACCTTATTGCTATGATTTGAAAAGCAAGTATAAAGTTGATTGTAACGCATTTATTTCATATATCTTTATTAAAATGTTTCCACAAATAGAAGGAAAAAGGCCATTAGAGATTAGCAAAGAGTTTATAGGTGATTTTTTAAAAGGATTTTTTGATGCAGATGGAAATGTTCATTTAAGACCCTTAGCTAAAACGAATATAAAAGGAGTAAAATGCAATTCTTCTGATACACCAAGAATTAAAATAACTCTAGCTAACAAGTCCCTAATAGAATGGATTTCAAATTTATTAAATAAATTAGATATTAGTAACAAGATTAACAAAGGAATAGCTAAATGCAATGGAAAATCATTTGATTGCTGGACAATACTTATTAGTGGAAGAGACAGAGTAGAGAAGTTTGCATATCAAATAGGATTTGAGAGTTATAAAGAAGAAATACTTTATAGGGGGCTAAAATGTAACTCACAAAAATATAATATTCTAACTAATTCTGCAAAAGTATATCTTGCTATAAATAATAAGCCTTATCAATTAATAGAGATAATTAATAACCTAAAATTATCAAGATATGATTCAAGTAATTCTTTAAGAAGGCTAGTTAATTTAGGATTATTAAACAAAAAAAGAAAGGGAAAAGGCAAAGAACAAAAATGGACATATTATATAGAAAAACCAAACCAAAAATTCTTAAATTACTGTATAAAGTTAATTTATCCTAAAATAAAAGAAGGAGTTTATAGTATTCCAATTAAAGGTCTTAAAGAGGTAGATTATAATGGATTTGTTTATGATCTTTCTGTTGAGAAAGATTCCCCAAACTTTATTGCTGGAGGAAATATCTTAGTTCATAATTCAACAAGGGCGGCAATATTGGAAACTTTATATGACAGAGGATATGTAATTGGAGATTCAATAAAACCCACTTCAATAGGAATTTCACTAATTTCAACTTTAGAAAAATACTCTCCAATAATTATAGACGAAGAACTAACAAGAAATTTTGAAGCCGAAATGGAAAAAGTAAGTGAATCCAAACAAAAAGATTTAGAAAAAGAAGAGGAAAAAATAATTAACCAAGCGAAAGAAAAAATAATTGAAATCGCAAAAGACTTTGAAAAGAGCGAGAAAAAAATAGGAAGCGCATTAGTTGATGCAAATGAACAAGCAAGAGAAGACCAGAAAATAGCTAATAAATTAATTCAATGTCCAAAATGTAAAACGGGAGATTTAGCAATAAATTATTCTAGAAGATTCAAAAGATACTTTGTAGCATGTGATGCTTATCCAGAATGTAAAACTACCTTCTCTCTTCCTCCAAATAGAACAATAAAGAAAACAGATAAGATTTGTCCAGAATGTCAGTATCCGATACTAATGGCACTCCAACCCGGTAAAAAGCCTTGGTTCCTCTGCTTCAATCCGTTATGCCCAACAAACTCAGAATATCAAAAAAAGAAAGAGCAGTACAAAGAAAATTTAGAAAAAGAGAACAATAATTCTTAAAAAGTTAAGTTAGAAATTAGGTAAATGGAAATAAGAAACAAAAGAGAATTTTATGATTTATACACTAAAGGACTTTTAGGGAACAGAGCATTAGCCTGGAACTCTTTAGACGAACTATTAAAAAGTAATTGGAGGGGGGGAGTTTGCATTCGTGGAACAGGTATACCAAGAACAAGTGCAAGATTCGACATTCCATTTGAAGGAGTAGATGAAGAAATAAAAAAATTAAGAGAAGAGGGAATACCGTTATCCATCTTAAGATTTAATCAAAGTATGCCAAATATGAGCCTAGTACTTCAAGGAGAAGTTATGAGATTTCCGGGGAGATTAGAACTAACATACACCAGGGTAAAAAAACCAATGAACCAAGCATTAAAAGAAGAAGAGCGATACATTTCTGGATTAAATGCACTAATGCTATTAAAAAGATCATTAGACCCCAGTAGTTTATCCGATGTAGAATTATTAATGGATACATATGGGACAGGTAGAGGAAGTGCAGTAGTAGAATTTTCTACATACTCTGTCCCAGTAGGAGATATTCCAAATAGAAACACAGTAATATGGGAAGTTAGAAATTACTAAAACCATTCTGATAAATTTATAAATAATAATCCGTTAAGGAACATATGCAAAATTTTAATGAATGGAAAAAAGAATTCTGGAATTATAAAGTAATCATCTGCTTATCAGTTCTATTTTGGGTAATAGCAAATATTTTAATGATAATTGCTGGAAGTTATACAGAAAAAAAGGGGGATGTAGCAGTATCTGACTTGATATTAAACGCAATTCCCACAGTAGATTTAAGCATAATTTTCGCTTATGGTATGACAATAATAATTTTAGTTTTAATATTATACCCATTCTTTTTTAACATTAAAGAATTACATAGGGTGCTAATCCATTTAAGTCTATTAACTTTAGCCAGAAGTATCTTTATTACTCTCACTCACCTCAAACAACCATCAGATGCAATAATAACTACTCTCCCGAGAATATATGAACTAATAGTATTTAGAAATAGTCTTTTCTTTTCTGGACATGTTGGATTCTCTTTTTTAGGATTTTTATTATATAGAGAGAAAAGTAAATTTCTAAAATATTTTTTCTTAATAGCTACTCTAGTGATGATTGCAACAGTTCTATTAATGCACGTCCATTACAGCATAGATGTATTCGCAGCACTATTTATTACCTATGGAGTTTATAAAATTGGAGA
>CAYLLQ010000058.1:0-3843 GCA_964384935.1 Candidatus Woesearchaeota archaeon
TTAACTTCTTAAATTTAAAATAATCATAAATTACAGATACTTTATCTAATCTATCATGGAATCTTTTGGCGTAAACTAAATCTAAAAAAAGATGAAACATGAATCCAATGAAGACGAATAAAAAGTATCTATGTACAAATATTCCTAACAAAAGCCAGATAATCTGTGTTTCTATTCCATGTAAGAAAAAAATAATGCCCCGATGTTTGTTTCTTTCCTCCCTAGATAACCTCAACCATGAAGCATGTTTTATTCTAAACCAATGATAAGCTTTTAAGGGATTCCAATTCCCCTTTTCGTAGATATAATAGATATAATGGTCTATATCAATTAAAACGGTTGAGGCCAATATAATTATTGCTCCGTCGATACCAATAGAAGGAAATGCTAAATATAATAAAACAACAAAAACTGTTCCAATTAAAAGATGTTGAGATGGGAACATTATTCTTCGATTTTCCTAATTATATCTGTGAATGCGGGTCTAGTGATGAAAACTCCGATTGTGATTCCTAAGATGGTTGTGATTGCGAATCCCTTCAAAAGACCTGCCCCTGCCCAAAGGAGAGGAAGTAATGCAACTAATGAAGTAAAGTATGAACCCAAAATAATTTTAAATGCTCTTTTTAATTTCTCTTTAAGATTTAGCGTTGTTTCTTGTTTTGACTCGTCGATAACAATTATTTGACTGTCTATTCCCGTACCAACTCCAGCAATAATTCCCGCTATACTAAGTAAATCTAAATTCCATCCAATGAATGAAGCTACTCCCAAAATGATAAAAACCTCAGAAAAACTAGTAAGAATTAATGCTAGAGAAGTTTTAATTTTCTTATATCTAAAAAAGATAACCATTGAGACTGCAAATAGAGCAGCAATTCCTGCTAAAAAAATGGAACGGATAAAATCACTCCCCAAAACTGGCGAAATGGTATCTAATTTCACTATTTGTAATTTATATGGTAAACTCCCTGTAATTAAAATTGTTTGTAGTTTATGCATCGAGGCTTCTGCTGCATCGTATGCGTCTGCCCTTGTCTTTCCTTGGCCAGATCCAGAAATAGAAATTTGTGTTGTAACTCTTCCCTTCAAACTCTCTCCGATTAAAAGACTGTCAACTAAAACATCATCTAGATACAAATCTAATTTTTCAGAGAGATAACTCCCTTGAGCCGTGTTATTTACTCCTAGTTTATCTGTGATTTCTGCGTGTCTTTTTGCTGCAGTTTCGCTTAAGAATACTGAGAATCTAAATGTACAATAGTATCCTCCAGAACTATCCTGACCACATTCATAAATACTCGCGCATGTCGCATCATTTCTACAAACAGAAGAAATATCTTGGTCACCACCAATAAATGCGGTTTCATTTCCTATCATCGCGTCGAACTTTCCTTGTTTTCCTACTAACTCCTGGATATCTTTGGGAGTTACTCCAGCCATTTCAATTAAAATAAAATTATTTCCAGACAAATCAGATACAGGCAAAATATTTACATCTGCTATCCCATACACATTCAATCTATTTCCTATCACGCTGATTAAATCGTTTGTTTCCGAAGAAGAAAGTTGAACACCCTCTGCTTGAACTAGTGCTCTTGAACCCCCAACTAAATCCAATCCCAATTTCAAATTAGTTTTAGGGATATTTGAAACCGTAATTTGAGGGTACTTATTTGTGAATAAAATTGTTTCAAAACCTTTTGTTTTAATTGTTGTTTTTACATTTTCTTCAGAATAGATTTTTTTAGATAAAATTTCTGTGAAGTCGTCTAAATCATTCACGGGTTGGTCATCTATAGCGGTAATTATTTGCCCTTGTCTTAATCCATTATCAAACGCAGTGGAATTTGTTTCTACACTAGTAATAACTACTCCTTTTTCTAAAAATGTTGGAGGTAATCCAAATATAGTTAGTGCAGATAAAACAAGTGCAAAAATGAGTATCCAAATTTTAAAAGTTAATTTCATTTTGTTTTCTCTATATACCATTTAAGTATGGAAATGTTGGTAATCCATGTATTAATTAAATCAAAAAATAATCCTATTACTAAAATTAAAAATATTTGTGTTAAAACCATTGAAAAAGATTGCACAACAAACAATGCAAAGAGTACTGCAAGAAGAGATGTAAGGGTCATAGTCATTCCAGTTTTGAATGCGGAGAATATTCTTTCATTAAGATCCCCTTCTGATCGCTTTAACATTCGAGTAGTAAGCAAAATATCTGTGTCAACAGAGTAACCGATTAGCATTAAAAATGCCACGATTCCTGCACTGGACATTTTCATTCCAAGCATGTTTACTACTGCAAGAGTCATAAAAATATCTGCAAATGCGGAGAGGATAACTGCAGTAGAGGGGACAATCGTTCTGAATAAAATAAAAACCACAATTCCCATGAAAATAAATGCAATTAAAATAGCAATTACTAGTTGCTTGTAAAAACTTTCACTTAAAACTGAGCCAGTAAATTCAAAGCTAGAATTATCCTCGGTAAGTTCATAACCTAAGTATTCTTCTAAAACTTGCTGAGTTAAATCTCCCTCGGATTTAGTTTCTATAATTATTGCTTTTTGTTCTTTAGTGATAATGTCAGAAATATCTCTAGTGGATAAACTATTTAACTTTCCTGAAAGGTCGGCGATAATCTTTGATCCATCTAATTTTTGGTAAAGTGTTACCGTTGTTCCTCCGGTTAGGGAAATATCCTTCTGAATAAAGTCACCATTATGTTGATAAAATGAAATCATATAGATTGCTGAAATTAAAATAATTATTAATGGGATTAATAGTAAAGTTTTGTAATGCTTATCGTGAAATTTTCCAAATTTTGTTTGTTCCATTAGTTAAATAGGAAAACAGAGTTTTAAAAGTATTTGGGTGAGGTAAAAATGCGCCGGTAGGGAAAGCTCGTAAGCCCACTCAAGTTTATTATGCGGATAAGAGGATTCGAACCCCTGCAGGCACTAAGCCACGAGAGCCTTAATCTCGCCCGTTTGACCGCTCCGGCATATCCGCACTTTGATTCTTGTCTTTGATACTCTAGCTCACAACATTTTCTCTTGTGAGATAGGTCGGCTTCCGGACTTCAAGGAGGCCCGGCATATCCGCACGTATATTTTATTTTATCAATAGATAGACATTAAATAAAACTAAACAAACCTTTTTGCAATAAAAGTATTGCAAGTATTATTGAGATTATCCAAGGAATATGAATAAAAATCATTAAAAGAATAACTGCCCCAGATAAGAAATCTATCCAACTAGCAAAATCTTTTAACATCCCGAATCCAGATTTGACCATAATAATTATTCCGAAAAATAATAAAATTTTTGTATTTGGTTGAACACCCATCCCCAAAAGTAATAATGCCGCTGCCAAAATGTCCAATCCTCCAAGTATCTTAACCAACATACTTTTAAATTAGGAGAATTCTTTAAAAATATATGCCTGGTTATCGTGGACCAGGAATAGCAATACGCCTGGGTAGCTCCTTCCGAAACAGCAACTTCAAATAATTTGTACAGGAAACGAGTGGACCAGGAATAGCAATACGCCTGGGTAGCTCAGCCTGGATAGAGCATCACACTCCTAATTGTTAGGTGAAATGTGGGGGTCGCAGGTTCAAATCCTGTCCCGGGCGTTGGGAAAAATTTAAAACCTCCCATTTTTACTAATAAGTATGCGCTGGTAGTTCAGTGGTAGAATCACTGCCTTCCAAGCAGTTGACTCGGGTTCGAATCCCGACCGGCGCATGATACGAAACGTTTAAAAATAGAGAATTCTCTCAAATCTTAAGACGGCCATAGTAGGTTGGTAACACCTGTTCTCTTTCCGAA
>CAYLLQ010000059.1:0-3734 GCA_964384935.1 Candidatus Woesearchaeota archaeon
GGAAGTTAAAGAACAGGAAACAAAAGAGCAGAGATTAGAAGAGGGGGAGAGAATAGTTGTAAGCCCGAGCATTGCTTATGCTGAAGAAGAAGAAAATGTAAAAAAATATTATGTTAGAGCTGGAACAGAAGTCAGAGTTGTAAACGAGATTGTCCAGTATAATGGGCCTGATGGAAAATTGATAACAGAATCTTTAACAGATTTTACAAAGAAAAATGTTAAAAGTAAGTTTAGAACTTTTGATGATTTTATTCAGAAATGGAATATTGTTGACCAGAAAAGGGTAATTATTGATGAACTAGAAAGTCAGGGATTATTGCTTGATGCTTTAAAAGAAGAAATTCCAAACGGGAAGGAATACGATCCATTTGATTTAATTTTGCATGTTGCTTACGGGCAAAAGCCATTAACAAGAAAAGAGAGAGCAAGAAAAGTTCAGAAAGATGCTTATTTCAGCAAATATGGGGAAAAGGCAAGGAAGGTTATAGAAGCTCTGCTAGATAAATATGAAGACGAGGGAATAGAGAATTTAGAAAATCCCGAAGTTCTGAAGGTCAGCCCATTAAACAAGCTCGGCAGGCCTCTTCAAATTATGAAACTTTTCGGAGGAGTTGCAGGTTATAAGAAGATGATTAAGGAAATTGAGGGGAGATTGTATAAATAATTAAAAGAGAGCCAAATTTTTAGCGTATTCGATTGTTACTAAGACTAACTTAAATCCAAAAAGAGCGTCTATCTCTGTTTTTCTTTCTCTATTTGCATGATTTCCCTTTTCACTGAGAAAGGCATAAAGTCCTGAAGTAAAAAATCGATATTCTCCAGAGCTAATTAATTTTTTCTTTTCGAGTTCTCTTGCATGTTGACCTAGAGTCCCACTATTTACTTTTACTCCCTCTACCCTCTCTCGTATTACTCTAAACAATTCTTCTATTGCTTCTCTAGATTTTCCACAACTTGTTTCTGGATCTTTCTGCATAGTTTCTTCTGCCTTCTTGAGATAATTAAAAATTTGAGAAAATTCTTTATTTTTCAATAAACCATATATTTTTTCTTTATAATCTTCCTTGAACTGAATCCCTTTCGAAAAAATACTAAGTCTAACTTTATCAAATTCTGCAATTATATTTCTTAATAATTTTAAGGTTTCGTTTTTTGGAAAGTGATGTTTGGGGTAAAATGAGTACAATTTAGAGAAATTATCTGAAATTTCCCGGTGCTCCCTGGAATAATCTTTTTTAATTTCATCTTCTATTACAATCCAAATTTCATAATTTTGTTTTATTTTTTCCTTCACGTCATTGGATGAGATATTTTTAGATTTTTTCTCGACCAATTTTTTAAGAGAATTAAGTTCTTCAATGATTTTCATTTTTCTTAAAACCACCTTCTACAATCTGCTCTCCAGTAGAAGTTAAATAAAACTCTCCTCTTTTATCTCCCTTCGCAACCCATCCGTTAGAAATAGCCTTTTGAACTTTATCTGGAACATTTGGAGGGGTTTTTAATTTGGCATCTCTAAAACATTTTTGAATTTCTTTTGAGGTTAAAATACTTTTATCCTCAAAGTTTTCTAAGTAATAAGCAATACAAGTTGCACTCTGGACACCGTCTTTTGGAGATTTTTCTAAGATAAATTCTTTGACAGATTTCTTTTTTGAGCGTGAGGAATTTGCGAGTGTTTTGTTATTTCCATTTTGCAATCCAATTATTTGTTTAATTTCAGTTATTTCTTTTTCCATTGCTTCAAATTTAGAGATTATTTCTTGTTCTCTCATTTTATAAATGATATTTATACAAAGTCTTGCCTTCCTTGATTCTTTTTAATTTCTCCCTTCTTAAAAGATATAACAGATTTACTCGGATATCTTGTAGCTCAAAAATGTGCCCCGTTTTATCTCTAATAGTCTTTTTAATTTCTTCAGCAAGTCTTGGTATTTTCAAAAAATCTCCCAAGTCAAGAATTCTTTCAGCTATGCTCTTTTCAGTTTTGCTTTTCATTTTTTAATTTCTCCTGTAATTGATGCAGCATAAAATTAGGGATATAATATTTTCCTCCTTTATTTACGAGAATTTTTTCGTCTTCTAATTTTCTAGAATATACTTTTGCCGTTCCTTGGGCCAAGCCAGTTTTGCTGCTAATTTCAGCTGGACCAGAAGACTCTTCTTCCACCTTTTTTTTGGAAAATAAGACTTTCTTTGCTAAACAATAAAGTATTATTTTCTGTATAGGATCAAATTTTCCAAGAATTATAACATCTCCTTCTTCTGTAAGTTTTACTCTATCTTTCAGTAAATCAAAAAGTAAATTACTATTTAACTCTTCACCACTTACAAATAATTTATCTAGATTATCTTTCTCCATAACTTTAACTATGTTTATAACCATTTATAAACCTTTCTATATTATAAAACATATTTTTGGTTATTATCAAAGTTATTCGTTATTATTATTCATAGGTTATTTTATTGTTCAAAGCTCTCCTTCAACACAGCTCCCATCAACTTCTCAGAATTTTCCTTATTTCCTTTAACCTGCTTTTCTAGCTTATCACAATAAGCCATGAGTTTGTCAACTTTTTCTACAATTCGGACTTGTTCGGAGAGGGGTGGAAGTAGAATTATTCTTGGCTTTATCATAGGAACAGTTAATTGTGGTATACTTGTACCCAGTCCCACTTCAAGTGTTGCCGAAAGAACATAATTTAAGAACTTGATATCTACATATTTACTTGGAATTAAGACTATTAAACGAACGATTGGATTATAAGGAAAATCTCTTATGCAAGAATATCCAATTGTTCCCCTTCCGGAAACTGTAATACTTTTATCAAATATCTTTGCTTCTTTTGTATAGCCAATTATTCCTTTGTTGGTTTCTCCATTGGCAATCACTGGAATGTTTTTTCCTTTTGTTCTTTCTTTTGTAAAATCTTCTGGCTTGTCTCCTCCTGCAGAGATACTCTTACAAATCTCCCCCAACCTCACCCAACACCAGTTTTTTGGTAATTCATAAGGAATTTCATCTTCGGAAATTGGAGCGAGAGGTTTTTGTTTTTTTATCTTGCCTTCTTTGATTAATTTTTCTTTTTCTGCTTTAATCTTTTTTAATAATTCTGATGCAGGTTCATCTTTGGGGTCTTGTTTGACTAATTTGCCTTGAACAGCGTCTTGAAGAATTTGCTGGCGGAGGGAAGTAATATAGGATTCATTTTTATTATTGATATTGTCTAATTCTGAAATTTTACCAGAAGCTAAATTAATCTTATTCCTTATTTTAATCTGCTCTTCTAAATTTGGGAGATTAATTTCTAATGGCAAGAACTTTTTAGCCTTTAATTCTGTTTTAATTCCACTTCTTATTTGTGAGTTTATTACATCTCTAAATGCTTGGCTTTTTAGAAATGTTTTGAAGTATTCAATATCTATCTTAGTTTCATCAAAGATATAAGCTGAATAATGGATTGTTGCTAAAATATCCTCTTTACCTTGATAAACTGCTACTGCACCTTTTTCAACATTAATTCTGGCACTAACAATACACTCATCATAAGTACAAGTAAATGTGGTTGCTTCTGAACCAGTTAATTCAATAGTATTTCCTACTTTATCACATCCTGATGTTGCAAATTCTTCCATTTTAAAAATATTATCACCATAAAAATAAATAACGGCTCCACCACCAATTAATACTATTATTCCTAATATAACTAGAATTGGTGCAATTCCTTTTTTAT
>CAYLLQ010000060.1:0-3554 GCA_964384935.1 Candidatus Woesearchaeota archaeon
GTAATTGGAAGACCGCCAGAACATTTAACTGAAACTTTAACGGGAATTATTCAAAAAATTGGCGAAGAAAAGGACGTTATAATTAATAGACAAAAAATTAATGAGCCAGTTTTAATGAAAGATTCAAAAGATTTTTACACTAGTTTTGCCGAGATAGAAATAGAAGTTGAAGAGGTTTCTACTCTGGCAGTTTTGACTCAAAAGTATATGCCTGCTTATATTGAAGTTATTTCTCCGGAAGTTTTAACTCTAACAAATAATAGCTGGAATGAAATTCTTAACGACTTTGTTAGAAAGTTGCACATGTATGATGAGGTTACTAGAGTAGTGCAAATGAGAGAAGCACAGATGCAAAAAGAATTGAAAGAACTAAAGGGAAAGAAGGAATAAATTATTCTTTTTTCTGAAGAAATTTAAATACTCCTTTTGGAGCTGATTCTGCGTTTCGGTATTTTTTGAAATAAAACCAAACTCCTACTCCAATTAAAACCGCTAAAACAATCCATCCTAAAATTTTAAATGAGCCACTTGAAGCAGAATCGTCTAATAGACAAGATGTTTGACAGCAGTTTCCATCTTTAGCGGTAAATATTTCACCTTTACAAAGATCTGCATTAGAACACGGGTATCCTCCAATTTCTACACAAGTTTTCTGATTTGAAGTTTCTTCAGCGGAAGGTTGATATCCCGGACTGAAAGTTATATTTAAGAAAATAGAATCGGTAAATGAACTTGAACGAGCCGTTAAATTTCCATGAATCTTTCTTGGTAAATCATCTGAAAAAACAGAAATCTCAATTGGATAAAGAAATCCAGAGGATAAATTGAATATTTCTTCTTTAGACAATTTAACATATTTTTCTAATTCAGAATCAAGAGAAAGTTTTATTTGAAAAATTGTCTCTGTTCCCGTGTTCGACAAATAAACAGTTCTTCTTGTCTCGTTATCTAAATCCAAAGATATATTCATTTGATGTTTGTCAAATTCAAATTTAACTGGTTGGATATTTTTAGGAGATTCTAAAATATAAATGGGTATTTGGTAAGTAGTTGAATTCGATTTAATTTCTAAATATTGAATTTTTAATTGAGGTAAAGAGTTGACTGAAAAATCAAACCGAGTTATTTCTCCAGAATAAAGTGTTCTCGAACCGACTTGTTCTCCTAATTTGTAACCGATTGTACTTTTTTCATCTTGCAAGTTTTGTACTGTCAAAGAAAAATCGTCTTCAGTCATAATAAAACCTTCACTGATTGTAAAATCTGCTACTGTGTTTGTTACAGTAAAATTCCTTTGAATATCTTCCTTAATTACTTTCGAACCTTTTAGATATTCTACGTCTGCAATTTGAATAGAATAATTGTTTGCATCTTTACTCTCTAAATCCACATAAAGATAGTACTCGTCTCCAATTTTTCTTAAATCGAAGTTCATTGGAACTCGAACATGATTACGATAAAAAGTAAAATCTTCTAAAGAGAGTGATTTTTGAAAGGAGCCAGAAATTGTAGTAATTATCGCTCCGCCTTGAGGATAAGTGGGGTTAACATTGAACTCAATTGATGAAACGGTTGACACTAATAAAAATGTCAAACAAAGTAAAAGTATTTTTTTCATATTTTAGTTAATAAATAATGGTTAATAAAGTTTTTTTATTTTCCTATTTCCTTTAATTTCCTTAAAACTTCATCTAATTCTGGATTTTGTTTTGGAGCAGGTCGTCTAATCTGGGTTGGAGGAGGGGTCGGAGAAAAAACTCTTCGTTGAGGCATTCCCCTAAATGGAATTGTTGAAGAAGCTGGAGGGAATCCTGGACCTCTTCTCTGGACCATTGGGCTAGAACCAGATTTTTTAAATTTAGATTTTAATTTTTCCCAGTAAAGTCTAAGTTTTTCTCTGAAGACAATTGCTAAAATTACTAAAATAATTAAAATAACTAGGAACCAAATCCACCAGCTGATTCCTCCACTAGAAGTTTTTGGCGTACAACAAACACTGACTGAACCACAGTCGTAATTTGATTCAGTTTCAGTATCTCCACAGAAGGATCTACAAGAACCACTATTTGTTTGACATTCGGTTTGTGCTTGAACATTTTCACATCTTCCGTTGTTAGCGCAACAAACCTCTCCAGATTCGGTATCTCCTGCGTCTACAATTGTTCCTTGAATACACTCTTGACCGGAGTTACAAATATCTCCGCCTTGATTTCTACAAACATCAAAAGTTTTTGCAGTATCACAACAAATGAAAGTTCCGGAAGTACAAGAATAACTAGGAAGAACTTTACCGTCACAACTTGCTTCGGACATACAAAAAAAGTTTGAATCTAAACAATCTTTAGTATCTGTTTGTGCAACTATTTGCTTTGGCCAGAGAGAGACTAAGATAAAAGAGTTTGTTAAAACATTTCCTCCGTCCCAACAACCAGTTTTTTCTTGAACCTCTGTTAACCAACTAATTGCATTTGATTTTTCTTGAGAGCTAGAGTATTGAAAAGGGAAAAGAGCCAAGGCGGTATCAAAAAACTTTGAGCCAGATTCGTCCCAGTATTTACCATTCTTTTGTTTTTGTAATAAAGTATTTCGATATTCGTCGTAATCGGTTAGAAGATAAAGTAAAGCTTCTGGAAGAATCTTTGGATACTTGTAAGATTGGGTTATTAAGAAAGGCATGTAAGAATTTACTGCTTCTTTATCTCCAATTGCACTTAATGCAACTGCTGCCCACAAAGTTCCCTCGTAATCGCATTTTCCATTTTCTTTTAAACAAAAAGAATTAACTTTTTCGTGAGTTGTTCCCTCTGCAGAAGTTGAAGATGTTTGTTCAGAAATGTGAATTGTTGAAGAGGTTTTTTCTTTGAATAATAAATTTGTTAAAAAACCCTTATCGCAAGAAACTTCAAATTCAGTGGTGTAACAACTTGGAGAAATTCTGTACCACCATGAGCCAGTGTAAAGAGATAAACAACTCCCCCCTGTTCCGCTTAATTTTTTGTCCGCTCTTATTCGAAAATCGTAAGAACCGCCAGTAGAGTATTTTATTGTACACTCTGTTTCTTCGTTAGATTCAATTTGTAAAAACCAGTCTACATCCGACGGAGTATCGTTTTGAGATAATAACCATGCTTCTGCCTCGTCTGTTGATTCGCTTACTCTTTCTAATGCTAAAACTGCTTGAGCTGTTGTCTTTAAACTACAATCATTTGAAGGCCAACATCCCGCTTTAGAATCAGAACGAACTTCGTTAAGACATTTTCCAGTAGACATCAATGCAAAAATTTTCTGTGTTGAAGATAACTCAGTACAAGTTAAATCATCAATTTGTTTGTTTAAACATGCGTAAGCTTTATCCTCAACGGATGTTTGAGTAGTGGCATTTGCGTCTGCTGCGATTATTAATGGTGAAACTAACAGAATGGATATTAATAATAAAATTAAAACCTTGCCTCTTTTCATAAGAGAATTAGTTATTTGTTATTTTTAAAGTTGTTGGAACTTTGGCGTTGTCCGGAGTTCCAGAAAATAAAACCGAAAATTAGTTAAGCTCAATA
>CAYLLQ010000061.1:0-3445 GCA_964384935.1 Candidatus Woesearchaeota archaeon
ATGAAAAAGTCGGTTAGATTGTATATTGATGGAACTGTGCAGGGCATATTTTTTAGAGCTTTTGTTAAAGAGAATGCTGAAAGACTTAACGTGAAGGGTTTTTGTAGAAATCTGGAGGATGGCAGAATGGAAGTTTTCTTAGAGGGGGATACAAATGATGTTGTAAAGATGATTGAACTTTGTAAACAGGGACCGAAACACGCACAGATTAGAAACGTGGAAGAAAAACCAGAGAAGTTTCAAGGATTAAAGAATTTTAAGGTATTGCATATTTAGAATGATTTCTACGAATTCCGATGGAGGAGCAAGGGGTAATCCTGGACCGGGGGCAGTTGGAGTAATTGTTAGAAAAGGTGATGAGATTATAATTCGTTATAGTGCTGGTATTGGAAACAGTGTTACAAATAATCAAGCAGAATATGAAGCACTAATTAAGGCACTTGAACTTGCGCTAAAAGTGGGGGATAAAGAAATTGAATGTAATTTAGATTCAGAATTGGTGGTTAAACAATTAATGGGGGAGTATAAAGTTAGGAATAGAAATTTGATTCCGCTTTTTTTAAGAGTTCAAAATCTAATTGAAAACTTTGACAAAGTAAAATTTAACCACGTCTCTCGTTGGGATACTTATCAGCAAATTGTTGACGAACTGCTAAATAATGAATTAGATGCATTAGGTTTCAAAAAATATCGTGGATACAAGGGAACACTTGGAAGTTAGAAATAATTATTTAAATCTTCTGTTGAATAAATTTTTATTTTGTTTTGCTTAATTAAAAAAGAAAAAACAATGTTTGCATCAACAACTAACTTCATTTTCTCCTTTTTTTCATTGATTGGTTAACTTTTTCTCCAAGTTTAATCGCATCTTCTTCAGTTAATTCGCTGTCTTTAGTAAATTCTTTAATCTTATTTAATAATAAAATTCTTTTGGCTATTGCTGCTCTTGCTATAACGCTCCAGTTCATCTCTGGAAATTCTTTCATTCCCTTTTTAAGTTCATCGGGGATTGCTAAAGTTATATTTGCCATTATGTGTAATATGTGTAATACGTGTATATATTTAAATGTTTTGATTAGAATTTTAAAGAAATAATTATAAATGCAATTTTCTATGAATTAATATGAGAATAAATCGGGGAAACAGTTTTAGATAAAATGTCAAGAGAAGATCAAATTATTGGAGAGAGAATAAGAAAGGTTAAAGAATTAGAAGAGAAAAAGATTAATCCTTATCCGAATAAGTTTGATAAAAAAAATACTGCATTAGAATGTTCTGAGGGGAAATTAAATTCAAAGGTAAAAACTGCGGGAAGATTGATTACTAAAAGAGATTTAGGAAAAATTGCTTTCGGTAATTTGAGAGATGGTTCTGGAGACGTACAAATTGTTTTGCAAGAGGGTGAAACTCCTGAAGAAGTAATGAAATTTTCAAAAAAATACGTTGATGCAGGAGATTTTATTGGTGTTGAAGGAAAACTAATAAAAACAAAAACTGGACAAATTTCTATTTTGGTAAAGAGTTTAGAATTATTAACTAAATCAATTAAACCTCTTCCAGAAAAGTTCCATGGATTGCAAGATGAAGAAGAGAGACTTAGAAAAAGATACTTAGACATTATTATGAATCCGGAAGTTAAAGATTTGTTTATTAAAAAACAAAAATTCTGGGGAGCTATTCGAAGTTTTTTCTTAGAGAACAATTTCCTAGAAGTTGAAACTCCGGTTTTAGAAAATTGTGCAGGGGGTGCTTCTGCTACTCCTTTTAAAACCCACCATAATGCATTAGACATTGATGTGTTCTTGAGAATTTCAATGGGAGAGCTTTGGCAAAAAAAATTAATGGTTGCAGGTTATGATAAAACGTTTGAGATTGGGAGACAATTTAGAAACGAGGGGATGGATATGGAGCACTTACAGGATTATACTCAAATGGAATTTTATTGGGCTTATGCAAATTTCGAAGATGGAATGAAGCTCGTGGAAGAAATGTACAAAAGAGTTGCAAAGGCCGTTTTAGGAAGCTTGAAATTTGAAACTCACGGCTATAAGGTGGATTTGGGGAAGAAGTGGGAAATTTATGATTATGAATCTGTAATTAAAAAAGAAACGGGGATAGATATTTACAAGGCAACCGAGAAAGAAATTATAAAAAAATTGGATGAGTTAAAGATGGAATATGATTCAAATGCAAAAAAATGGAGATTGGTTGATGTATTGTGGAAAGTTGCTAGAAAAAAATTATCTGGTCCTGGATTTTTAACTGGCCAACCGGTGGAAGTTTCCCCCTTAGCAAAAAGAAATCCAAAAGATCCTAGAAAAGTTGAACAGTTCCAGGTCATAATTGCTGGAACAGAAATGGGCAATGGCTATTCTGAATTAAATGACCCCGTTGATCAAGAAGAAAGATTCAAGAAACAAGCAGAGTTAAAAGAAGCAGGAGATAAGGAAGCGCAAGAGCACGATAAGGAATTTGTTGAGGCTCTTCAATATGGAATGCCTCCCACATGTGGATTTGGAGTTTCAGAAAGACTATTTGGATATTTGGTTGATAAACCTCTGAGAGAATGTGTGATCTTTCCGTTAATGAAACCGGAGGATACCAAATGAACTTGCTCAAATATTTAAACGGTTGTTCTCATCATGAAGAAACGAGAGGAGAACCAGTAAACGAACTTAATCATCAGATAAATGTAATTGCCGTTCCCAGAGAAGCATTCAGGAGGGAAGTAACGCCTAAAGATTATACTCCGTCTAAAAATGACTATCATTGGTACACTCCCCTCGTGAGTTTTTTAAGAACTGCATTTGGAGATTAAATGAACTTACCAATTTCTAGAGAACAAGCAATTGAACTTTTGAGGTCTATGCCTCAAGCAGAAAGTGATATGAACCATTATCTTGAAACTGAAATAATTATGAAATGTCTAGCAAAGAAATTTGGGGAAGATGTTGAATATTGGGGGATGCTTGGATTATTGCACGACGTTGATTGGGCTTTGACTAAGGATAATTGGGCGGAACATACGATTAAAGCAGAAAAGATTCTAAAAGAAAAAGGATTCGATGACGAGTTCATTCAGATTGTTCAGTCACATGGATATGGCTATGATGGAATTCCCGCACTTAAAGAAAAAGAGAGAACAAAAAAAGTTGAATACTCTTTAGTTTCTGCGGAAACTTTAACGGGAATTATTTATGCGTATGCTTTGATGAGAGGAAAGAAAATCTCGGACATGGAAGTTAAAGGATTAAAGAAAAAATTCAAGGATAAAGCTTTCGCTCAAAATTGTAATAGAGAACTTATCTTAGAAGTAGAAAAAACCGGATTAAGATTAGAAGAATTTTTTGAAATTGCAATTGAAGCGGTTAAAGAGATTAAGGAAGATATTAATTTAAATTAACCGTAATATTTATTAATTCTTTATTCTTCTTTAGTTTATGGG
>CAYLLQ010000062.1:0-3318 GCA_964384935.1 Candidatus Woesearchaeota archaeon
TAGGAAACTTTCTCTTCAACTCCAAAATTCCATTAATAATATAATCTACAGAGTGCCATCGTACAATTTGTTTTGTTTTGCCTTTGTATAGTTCGTTTAATAAGCTATTACTACAGTAATCGCATCCGTGAGGACAGCCCCTTCCCGTTAGGAAAAATATTGCTCCGTCTAAATCTTTTTCAGAAAAATTCCTTATATTTCCAGAATCTAAAACATAATGGGTTTTGGTGTCATAATCTGGGAGAGGCAAGATGTCCAAATTATGAATTGCCATTCTTACTAGATTTTTTATTATTTTTCCGTCTTGTTTTTTTATCCATAAATTGGGTATCTTGTCTATCGGTTTCTTTTTTTCTATTGCGTTTACTAAATCTAGTATTGCTCCTTCTCCTTCTCCTACGCAAATAAGATTACAGTCCCGAATACATTCCTGCGGAGAAATTGTAGCGTGGATGCCTCCCCAAACTAAATGGGTTTTTGGGAATTTCTTTTTTAAATAGCTAATTATCTGTATTGCTCTTGGAGCTGTTGAAACAAAAGAAGAAATTCCGATTAATTCCGAAGTTTCACAGAGTTTTGAAAGTTGTTTTAATTCGGATAGGGTATAAAACTTGGAGTAATCTTCGCTTAAGGTCATAAAGATTAAACTGACTTCGTGTCCGGCCTTTTTTAAGACTGCAGAAATTGTCCTGATTCCTTGATCCGAAGGATACGTTGCCGCAGAGATTAGGGTTATTTTCATATTTTTGGGAAAGATGTCCTATTTTTAAGTATTTACATTCTAAGTAGATTTTTATATTCATCTAAGTATAATTGATAAATTCTATCCCAATCGTATTGCTTAGATTTTTTTATATTGCTCTTAGAAATTTTTTTTGTTAGATTGGAATTGTCCAAAACTTTCAATATTTTTTCTTCAATTGCTTTTATGTCTCCATATTCGGTAAAAAAACCATTTTCGGGCTCTTTCATCTCAAATGGGATCCCATTGACGGGAGATGCAATAATGGGGAGCCCAGATGCCATTGCTTCAAAAAGGGTTAAAGGCAAGCCCTCTCTATAACTCGGAAGCACATAAACATCTGCAGCTTGATACATTTCTGCAATTTTTTCTTTTCCATTTACTGGTCCGAGATACTGCATATTTTTATATGGCTTGATTAGTTGTTTCACTTCCTCTGCTTTTCCTTCATCTGGACCCAACCAAACAAATGCTATGTCTTTTCTTTTTTTAGAAATATTTATTGCCGCTTTTGCAAGCATTTCTGGACCTTTTGTTGGATTTAACCTTCCAAAAAATAAAACCAAATATTTCTCCGTTATTTTATTCCTCTTTCTAAACTGATTATTCTTTATTCTCTTAAATAAAATGTTATCCATTCCATTAGGAATAACACTTATTTTTTCTTCTGGTACATACTTTTTTAATATTGGTATTTCCCAAGGCGTAATTGCTATTACTTTATCTATAAAACTGAAAGCTATCTTATTCATAATTATATCGTTCAACCAAAGAAATGGACGAACTATCTTTGGACGGAAAGATGCGTCTGTCCAAGGACAATGAGTAGTATGTATATGTTTTGCTCCAGCTAGCTTTGCTAGGAGACCTGCAAAAAGAGTATAATCATGTCCGGCAACGTGACTATGAAGAATATCAAATTTGCCTTTAAATCTCCACAATAAAGAAGGCCAAATAAAGGTATTTAGAGACAGTCTAAACCAATAGGGTAGCCTGTGAACGTGAACTCCATTAATTACTTCTTCTTTTTTCTTAATTCTTAAATATTTGTCTGAGTCGCAACAAAATACGTGGACCTCATGCCCCTGCTTAACTTGTCTTTCGGCTAATTCCTGCATAACTTTCTCTACTCCTCCGAAAGTTGGAAGATAAAACATATTAATGTGCGCTATTTTCATAACCCTTAGTGAAAGAAGTAAGGTTATAAATATTATGTAGTAACTTTAATACAAAGGATAGAATAAATCGGGGGAAATCAAAAGATATTTTAAATTATCCCCACATTCCGAATAATCTGAGAAAATATCTAAAGGTGGGGGAATTTCTCCTTAAAAATTGCACTGACGAACTAATTCCTCTAAAAATTAAACTTTTTAAGGTACTTTTGCTTTTTCTATCTGTGAAATTAATCGAATATAACCCAACTATTTCCACCGTTGATTTGCACTTTCCAAACCACCACGCCATTTCCGTGAAAGTGCTAGCATAAGTTCCCAGAAGACGCTTTGTTTTAGATAACAATAACAGTTCGATTAGGGCTTCCTGAATTGCAACGGAACTATTTCTATCCAAATTTTCTTTTGGAAACGTCACGATTTTATTTCCATATCTCTCCTTAAAAATTTCTTCTGTTTTTTTAGAATCTGTTGCTAAAAAAAATCTTAAGTTTGGGTTAGATAACAAAAGATCATCCATCCTTTTAAAAAAAAATAAATCATTAGAATTTTGAGCCCTACCATTGAGAATAAATTCATTTCTTCTTACATGTACTCCCACCATCTCGCTAATATTTTTTTTAACAGAGAATAAATTTATTTTGTTTAATACTTCATCTTGGGGATTTAATTTGGATAAATAACTTAAAAATATCTTCCTTAAATTCTTTGGGACCTTCTCAAATTGCAGATCTATAGCTAAATCGCATACGTTTTTATCAAATTGATTAATTATTTTTTTACGATCTTCTGGAAGCAATATAAAGCGCCAAGTATCAAAAACAATATATTTTTTATCATCCAATTTCTTGGGAAATTCAGAGTATTTAATTGTGTCTTCTGAAGATAAAATATGGTTTAGGGTAGATTTATCAATAAAATCAAAATGATTTTTAAATAATTCTGAGAATCTAGCCCCACAAGAAAAATTAACTGGCCAGTACACTAATAATTTCCTAGATAATTTATCTGCCAGCCTTATAACAGAAATTAAGCACTTTATCCTATTAGACAGCCCTGCATCTGGATGGGGTGCAGAAATAATATACTTTACTTCGTCCATATTTCTAAAGATAAATATCTCCATTTATATAATTTTCTTTTAAAAATAAAGCTTCAGCTAAACGTAACCAGTTTTTAAATTGATTATTAAGACAATACATTGTTAATTTAATTGGTCTTTTTTAATCGGAAGATTTTTAAGTTTAATTTTCTTGAGAAGATTATGAACGTTAGACAATGGATTGGATTTTTTATTGCTATGGCGGGGGGTTTTGGACTTACACAAAATCAAGGTATTGAATATTTGATAGCAAGTATAATGATTCTCGTTGTTGGTTGTCTGCTTTGGTTTATTCCAAT
>CAYLLQ010000063.1:0-3140 GCA_964384935.1 Candidatus Woesearchaeota archaeon
TCAAGAAGATTTGTGATAAAGAGGGGAAAACAGTTAATAAAAAACTAAAAGAAATGATTCTAGAAGAAATAAAGAAGAAGTTTGGGGATATTTTGGAAAATGGGTAAAAAGTTTAAAATTGCTACACGAATATTTGTTTTGGGGATTGTTTTAATTACATTATTGGGAGTAATTTTAGATTTTTCATCAGATAATTTAATTAACTTTTTAATTCCATTTGGAATTGGTTTTATGCTTTCCGGATTTGTAGGCGATATAATTGAAAATCTTACGGGAGATTTTTTTAAAGATAAATATTTGAGTTTTCCGATATGTAAATTCAGAGTCAATATTCCAATAACTTTAATTTTAACATTAATAATTAAAAAATGGTGGTTTGGATAAAATGGAAGTACAAACAATACCAGAGCAATTACTTTTTTCTACGGTAAGAATAGAAACTGATTTAGGGGTTGGAACAGGATTTATACTTCAAGTAAAGATTAACATTGGCGGATCGATGATTTTTCTTATAACTAATAAACATGTAATAAAGGATGCTAAAAAGATAAGTTTCTTCTTTACCAAAGCAGGTCTTAAAACTCTTTCTGAGGAAGAGAAAAAAACATTTTATAAAAAGATAAAATCTTTTCTAACGAGACCGGAAGATGAAAAGAATAACGTAAGAGACTATCCCCTAATTGGAGAAAAATTACAGCTTGAGATTAATGGAGAAAAATGGTTTGAGCATCCAGATGCAAAAATAGATTTGACATTAATTAATATTTCTCTTGCCTTAAACAATATGGAAAAGAATGGCAATCGTATTTTTATTAGATCAATTCCAGCTGATTTGATTCCTTCAAAAGAATTCTTGCAAGAATTGGATGCTTTAGAAAATGTGATTTTTATTGGATATCCTAACGGAATTTATGATAGAAAAAATCTATTGCCTATAACCAGGACGGGAATGACTGCTACGCCGATTTATGAAGACTATGAAGGAGAACCTCAATTTTTAATTGATGCTTCTGTCTTTCCCGGTTCTAGTGGGAGTCCTGTTTTTATTTATGATAAAAATGGGTATAAAGACAAAAAAGGTAATACCTATATGGGAAGCGAGAGAATAATTTTCTGCGGAGTAATATCTAGTACCTTGATTAGAACCGACTCTGGTAGACTAGAATTTATTGAAGTTCCTACAAAAGTCTTGCCGATGATAGAAACTTCCCAGATGATTGATCTTGGAGTTGTGATAAAGTCGGAGAAAGTAAAGGAACTTGTTGAATTATATCTAAATCATCTAAATGAAGAAAATAGAAGAAGATTTGAACCACAAAAAGAGTTTAATGAGGTGAATAAATGAATATAATGCTGGAATGGATTAAGAATGATTGGGCAATATTAATACCTATCATGCTCTCAATAATAGCGATTATATTTACAGCTTTTAAAGATTTTATTCTACCATTTATTATCAAACCAAATTTAAAGATAACTTATATTTCTAAAGAGCCCTATAAACGAGCTCCGATAATTCTTCATCCCGGTTCGATTTTGTCTGCCTTTGATAGATTTAAGGTTGAGAATATTGGGAAAGTAACAGCAAAAAATTGTAGATGCCAGATTTACCAAGTTAAAGATGATAACGGAAAAGAAGTTGATTTGCAAGGATTTCCGTTGCGATGGGCAAGTAGACCGGATAGTGGAAAAGATTTTGAAAAAGCTGAACGATTAAACCTTGGTCCCGGAGAAAGTGAGTTTGTCGATTTGGTGTACATGCGTTCGGATAACACAACTAAAATGTTTCTGAGTAGCTATCACAATACTCCTGTAGGCATGGGGGACAGTATTCCTATTAATGATTACATTATTAAGGTAATCATTAGTGGTGATAATTTTAAACCTTACTTTGCTAGTTTTAATGTAGGAAAGAAACCAGAATTAAATGGTTTTAAAATAAAATTACTAAACGTTAACAGAAAATGAAACAACAAACAAAAAATAATAAAATTAAATGGAAATATTTAAGCAAAGAAAAAGTTAAGTTTATCTCTTATGAATTTGTGTTTAAGGATGGAAAAAGAAAAATTAAAAGAATAAGATTTAACAATAATCCGAAAAAATTGCAGGGGGGTTGTGGTGGACCTCAAGGAATTAAGATAGATAACTTATTTTTTAAATTTAAAACAGATGATGAAAAAAATGCTTTATTATGGCATGAACTATACCATTGTAGGTTTACGTTTATTTTAAAACAACTCGGGTTAGAAATTAAATATTGTCTTGGAGATAAACAATCTTTTTGGGAAGAAGAATATAATGCGGATAGATACTCCGCATTACAGAATAATATTATTGACTGCTTAACTTGTTTAGGTACTATCAAAGAAATTTATGAAGAAAATTCTTCATTATATAATTCAAAAACTCATCCTCCAATTGAAGAGAGAATTAAAAAAATAGAAGCGCTCAAAAATAAAGATGAAACAACAAAATAATATTGAATGGAAAGAAGTATCACTCGGAGAACTTTTAGACTATGAACAGCCACAGAATTATATTGTTGAGAGCACAGACTACAGCGATAGATATAAAACTCCCGTTTTGACCGCAGGCAAGTCGTTTATTTTGGGTTATACTAATGAAACTAAAGGTATATTTGACAAACTCCCAACAATAATCTTTGATGATTTTACAACAGCTATAAAATTTGTAGATTTCAAATTTAAAGTTAAATCAAGTGCAATGAAAATTCTAAAACCTAAGACAAAAGACGTAAACCTTAAATTTGTATTTTTAATGATGGGGAAGATAACTAACAATTCATCGCAACATAAAAGATTTTACCTATCTGTTTATCAAAATAAAACCATACCTATGCCAATATCAAACAACAAACCTGATCTAAAAGAACAAGAAAGAATTGTTTCAATTTTAGAGAAAGCAGAAAAACAAAAAGAAAAGAGTAAAAGCACAGAAACGTTATTAGATGAATATTTGAAAAGTGTTTTTAATGAGCTGTTTTTGAAAGAAGAATTTGAAAATAAACCTATAAAAGAATTATGCGAAGTTATTTCTGGTTCTACTCCTAGCACTTCAAAAGAAGAATATTGGAATGGAAATATTGATTGGATTACGCCTGCAGAACTTGAAGATGG
>CAYLLQ010000064.1:0-2965 GCA_964384935.1 Candidatus Woesearchaeota archaeon
TTTGCGGGGAGAAACAAAACCCCATTTTAAAAAATGGAGATTTCTTTTTAGTTAAAAAATCCGAGCTTTTCATAATATTCTTCACCCCCATTAATTACCACATGATTTTTGATTATCTCTTGCATAAGAATTTCATTTTTGTCAAACTTACCGATCTTAATGCTAATTAAATCATTTATTTTTTCTATATCTTTCTTTGTTTGTTCATTAGTACCATCCAAGTAGATATCAATATCACTATCTTTATGTGAGGTTCCCTTAGCATAACTCCCAAATAAAAGAACAATTTTTCCATTACTCTTTTCAATTATATCTAAGAATAAAGGTTCCAAAAAATTATATTTAGAAATTAATTTAATAAGTTTGTACTTTTCTGCATTTAATACAAACGATTTAGAAACAAGATTCTTCTTAATAAAATAGATATGATTTCTTCCAACTTCTTTATAATCTAAAACATTATTTTTTCTCAGTTCAATTAGTATTGATTGTACTCTAGTTAAAGATGTTTGAAGTTCTTTAGCCAACGCCCGCCCATATTTTTCCCCATTTAACAAAGAGAGGAGAATCTCCATTTCATAGTTGATTTTTATTTGGTTCATATGACTTTATAAGAAGTCATAGTATTTAAAGATTTTCTAAGAACTATCTTCCCTTTGCAAACCAATCAAAGATTTTTCTTCCTAATTTTCTCATTGAGCCACTTCTGCCATTCAGGAAAAACTCTTTCAGAAACAGGTAATCCAACTTCCTCTCTAACTTTTTCAGAAATCTTATGGAAAGAGGTATTTGAAAGAGCGTTAAATTCAGCCTCTAACAAAGTCATATCTTTTGTCTTATTTGAAACATCAACAATTTCTTTTTTTATTTTAGCTCTTAATAAAATATTATCATAAATAGCGTCCCAGTTCCCTGCCCAACCCCTAACATTCGAAGCAATATCTTTGATAACCTCAGACTCTCCATTAATCAAATCCTGCGTTGGCTCTAACTCATCTTTTTCTACATTGTATTTTACTAAATCAACAAAACCCTTTTCTTCAAGCGGGTCTTTTGTCCAATGCTTTCTAACTTCAGAAACCTGTAAAACTCTTTTCCACGATTTTAATCCGTCTGGAGATTTTATTGGATTTGCTACTGTAATTATATCTGTCGCCTTGAATGAAGTGGCAGGAACTCCCAAATCATTTACAACTCTATCAAAAACAGCATAAGGACTCGCACCGTGAATAGTACCTGCAACAACATTTGCCAGGGCACCAACTCTCATTGCCTCATAAAGCGCTTTAGCTTCAACACTTCTAACTTCACCAATAATTAAACTGGAATCACCCAATCTCAAACTAGTTCTAATTCCATCATCAGCAGAAACTTCAGTAGTAGTTTTTAACAAAGCCGAACGAACCTTCATACGAAGAATATCATAGTTTAATTTTCTCAGACTCTCAACAGGTAATTCTAGAGAATCCTCAATAACAATAATTCTATACTTAGGGAGAATCTCTAATAACAAACTACCCAACAAAGAAGTCTTACCCGAAGACCTTGTTCCTGCAACTAAAAGAGTTCTTGAACCATCAACCAAAAAACTATACAAACCAGCAGTGAAAGGATTAATCATTTTATTTTTAACAAAAAGGGGCAAAGTCCACGGTTCATCTCTATGTCTTCTAAGGGCATAAGAAAGACCATCAGGAGAAAGTGGCTGTTGAATAATTGCAACTCTTGCAGTCATCTTTCCAATAGCCATTTGAGTATCTAAAATAGGATTAGCCTCATCAAGCGGTCTTCCAGAAATAAGTCTAAACTTTGCAGCCCAAGAATCTACATCCTGCTGACTCGGCAAAATATTTGTATAACACTCATCAAATTCCTGATGTCTAAGAAAAATGTTTGTTTGGGAAATAGGAGAATTCAGAAAAATATCTTGCAATTTATCATCTTGCAATAAAATTTCAACCAAACCAAAACCAATTGTATGTCTCACCAAAATTGTTGCAAGTTTATTTATTTCTGCAAAACTTAAACTAATTCCCTTACTATTAGCCAAATCTTGCAACAAATCTTTAGAGATATTAAAAAAAACCTGTCGAGTTCTATTTGTATCTGTAAATTCTTCTGCTTGAGGCTGATGTTCAATTAAAACTCCCCTAGCTAAATTCAAAAGCAAAGTATGATCTTCTTTAAGAGAATTCTCCGGAGGACTTAAATGATAAATCAATTTAGATTCGTCTTCTCTTTTTAAAATAGTCACTAAGCTCTCATCGTAATCTTCTCCTTTAATTGTATACTGATCCAGAACTTCCGCATCGTCAGGTAAATCTGCAACCAACCGAGTAAAAGTAAAATTAGGTAAAGTATCTGGTTTGAAAACTTTATGATATATTTCTCTGTCCCCTTTTTGATAACCCTCCAAATAACTAGAAATTCTTTTAATCAGTTTAGAATCTTCGAAAATACGCAAAAGCTTTTCCAAAAAGTTGGTATAATTTCTTTGGTCCATCCTGCAAGAGGGGTCCATATGATCAAAGTTAATTTTAGCTTGAATTACTAATTTTTTTAACTCAACATAAGCTGCAACGGGATCAGATTTAAGTAAGTACAGAAATCCGAAAAGTTCGTTATATCTAGAAGAAAAAAACTGCTCACAATTAGTAATTAATTTCTCTTGGGAAAGAATTTTTTCTTGTTTTAAAAAATAAATATAAAGTTGAGCAAGTTCTAAAAGAATACTAGTTTCTTCAAAATCATAATTATAATTCTTTTGTTGAACTAAAACTACTCGAGAGATATTTGGATTTTCAATAAGCGAATCAATTACTCTCTCAAAAACCTGAGCAGAATCTTCCAAACTAGCAACAAAAGGTGCCCCTAAATAATTAATATAAAGAACATCTTCACTTCCTTCTCTTTGCACCTCATAAGAATATAGAGGAGTATTTGGTTTAAATTGCATAAACAATAA
>CAYLLQ010000065.1:0-2814 GCA_964384935.1 Candidatus Woesearchaeota archaeon
AAAAATTTACACCAGTAGGATTTAAAATATATTCTATGCTTGAAAAGTATTTCACACCGGTTGATCTTATATGTGTTACGAGACATAATCAATCCTCGAATACAGGTATTTGGCACGAGAGAGCAAAAAGATATAATTTTTATCTGAGAGGATTTAAACATTTAATAATAATGCAGAAATTAAATAAATGAAAATTATTATGTTGTTTAAAATGTGACAGTGTAATAAAGAAGCGTTTCCTGACACGGATAAAGGTGGGATATTTACTCAAAAAATATCTAATAGAAAGGTGAGCGCAATTGTAGAAGCCGATTTAGATGGAAGTTATGTAATGATTGAACACGAAGTAAAGAAAGAGAGAAGGTAATATTATGTTTAATATATGAGTCCCCTCTAAAAACCCCATCAAGCAAATTGCCAACATTTTATTTCAAAATTGGGCAATTGGTGGAATTTGACCATAAAAAATACAAAACGAAAAATTGGACGCAATTTTTGACCAACTTGAAACAAGTTTTTAAAAAACAGACGGTTTCCGGCTTTCATTAGTCCTAAAAAGAAGATAAGGGGTCAGGTCTCAACATTTGACATAACTCCAGTGCAAAAGAAGTTCAGGTCTTGTGTCATTTCAAGACCCCAAAGCTCTTTTCCAAAGACAGCGATTATTTAGAAAATCCTGCCAAGCAAGCCAGAGTCCACGACTACGAGCGCCAGATTAACTGACTAGTTTATAAATTATATGGTTTAACTGATGAAGAAATAAAAATTATTGAAGGGGAGAATAAATGAGTCAAAAAAATATTTTTTTCAGTTCAGAATTTGACGATTCAACGATAACAAAACTATTCATTTTTGAAAAATATGTAGAAAACTGGTTACCTGTCTTTTTAAAACAACAGAAAGATTATATTTATATTTTTGATTTTTTTGCAGGAGCTGGTTATGATTCAAAAGGTAATCCAGGATCTCCTATTAGAATCCTTAAGCAAATTGTGAATCATTGTAACAATATTTCCGATAACACTAAAATAAATTTGTTTTTTAATGAGTACCAGAAAAAGTATTTTAAATATTTACAATCTAACTGTGATGATTATATAAAAAGTCATCCATTTCTTAATGAAATTGTAAATATTAAATATTATAGTGAAGATTTTGAAAATATATTTGACAGACTAAAGAATAAAATAGGTGAATATCCAAGTCTGGTTTTTATGGATCAATTTGGTGTTAAATATAGTAATTATATCTCTGAATTTGAAAAATTTGATAGAACTGATTTTTTGCTTTTTATTTCATCTTCTTCCTTGAGAAGATTTGCTGAAACCCCGGAATTTAAAGATGCTTTAAAATTAGGAAAAGACGAAATAGAAAAATTTAAAAATAGTCCTTATAAATTAATACATGAAGCTACAATCCAATTTTTAAAGGGAAGATTATCGCCAAATCTGCCACTTAAATTATATCCCTTCTCGTTAAAAAAAGGCAGTAATATTTACGGGTTAATATTTGGCGCAAAACATCCTTTGGCAGCAGACAAATTTTTGCACATAGTTTGGAAAATAAATATTACTAATGGTTCTGCAAACTATGATATTTATGATGACGAAGAAAAGAAGCAACCTAATTTATTCCCTGAATTGGTTGGTAAAACCACCATACAACTCTTTCAAGAAAAATTTAAAGAAGAAGTATTAGAGGGAAGGATTCAAACAAATAAAGATGCATATTATTATACGATTGAAAAAGGTCATATATCCAAACATGCTACTGAGGTTTTAAGAAGCTTAAAAAAAGAGGGCATAATTAATTATACCGGAAGCCCTTTAGTTAATTATGAAAATGTTGTCAAAAATGGGAGAATCATAAAATATGAAAAAAACGAAGATTGAATGGACAGAAGCTACTTGGAATCCAAGTATTGGTTGCACAAAAATATCTGAGGGTTGTGCTAATTGCTATGCAGAAGTAATGGCAAAAAGATTGCAAGCAATGGGTAATAAAGATTATAAAGATGGGTTTAGTTTTAAAATTCTACCTGGAAGATTAAACGAACCTAAAAAAATCAAAAAGCCTACTAAATTTTTTGTAAACTCAATGAGCGATTTGTTTCATGAGGAAATACCTTACGAATATTTAGATAGAATTTTTGAGGTTATCTCTTCAACACCGCGACATACATACCAAATTTTAACAAAAAGAGAAAACATAATGTTAGATTATTTTTCTAAAAGGGCTGTGCCTAAAAATGTTTGGTTGGGAGTTACCATAGAAAATGCTAAATATAAATATAGAAGTGATTACCTTAAACAAATTAATGCAACTATAAGATTTGTTTCATTCGAACCATTAATAGGATCATTAGGAAAGCTAAATTTATCAGGCATTCATTGGTGTATAGTTGGAGGTGAGTCAGGACCTAAAGCAAGACTATTAAAGAAAGAATGGGTTTTTGAAATTTTTGAACAATGTAAAGATCAAGACGCCGCTTTCTTCTTTAAGCAATGGGGAACTTGGGGGTCAGATGAAATAAAAAGAAACAAAAAATCTAACGGCAGAATTTTTTTGGGCAGAAAATGGGATGAATATCCAGAGAAGGCAATTTTAAAATTATAGGCTAAGTTGATAATTTAGATTTTATAAAGTAAAAGGAGACTATAATTAAAAAAGCAGGTTATAGCTATAGAATAATCTGAAATGTTAAGATAGCCAAATAACTTTTTTTATGTAAAAATAGAATATATGGCCAGAGGAACATTTGTGGCTAAAGGATTCTGTCGAAACATAGGATATAATATCCTGTGATTCGATCTG
>CAYLLQ010000066.1:0-2719 GCA_964384935.1 Candidatus Woesearchaeota archaeon
AGCATTTGCAGCTATAGATTTAACTTCTTCAAGAGTCACTCCAAGTATTTTCTTTTCAAAATCATAAAAGGTTTTAGCATTTCCATCAATCTCATGCATTAGTAGGTTTACCATTTGACTTTGAGAATCTTCCATGGAAATCTGATAGTTTCCAACTAACTGGTCTTTAATTGAATTTAATTCTTCCAAAGTCAGATGTTTTACCACCCTATCAAACTCTTCGAGAATTATTTTTTTTACTTCAGATAGGTTTTCTTTAGTAGTTCCAACATAAATAAAACTATATGCAAAATCTTTATTACTTTCTGAATCCCCCTTAATAGAATAAGCTAAATTTCGTTTCTCTCGAATTTCATGAAATAACCTAGAAGACATCCCTCCAGCCATTAAAGTAGTCAAAACTTTAGCTGCCGCAGCATTTTTTTCTCCAGCTAAAGGAATATGATAAGAGAAGACTAAACTGGCCTGATCAATTCCCGCTCGTTTTTCAGTTTTAGACAGATATTTTGTTTTAATTTTTATCTGAGGAACTTTCCCTTTTTTATCTCCAAAATTTTTCTTAACAAAAGAAACAATCTGATTAAAATCTGCCTTCCCAACCACACAAAGAATTAAATTATTTGGGGAGTAAATTTCTTCAAACTTTTCTACTATTTTCTTTCTGTCTAAAGAATTCATAGTCTTTACAGTCCCAATTAAAGGAACCCCCAGTGGAGCCTCATACAAACATCCAGGGATATTATCTAAAGTATAAATCAACGGGTTATCTTTTCTCATTTTTATCTCTTCAAAAATAACTTTTCTCTCTTTTTCTATTTCCTCTTCCGCAAAAAGTGGATTTTTTACCATATCACTTAGTACATCCAATGCTACATCTAAATGTCGTGCAGGCATTTTACACCAGTAAGCGGTTATTAATTCGTCTGTAAACCCATTTAAATCTCCCCCATTTTTCTCTATCTCTTCTGCAATTTTCCTAGCATCCCTTGCAGGAGTTCCTTTATACAACAAATGCTCAATAAAATGAGAGATACCCTTTTCCGAGAGATCTTCATTAATTCCCCCGTTTCTTACTGCAAATGCAACACTCACTACGGGAATATCTCTTCTTTCAAAAACAATTGTCATCCCATTAGGTAAAATCGTTCTCTGAAATGTCTGACTCGGTCTAGACTCTTCCAACTCCAACTTCTTTTTCAAATTATTTTTTTTTAAATTGTTAACCATGTATTAATAACATTTCTTTAGTTTATAAAAAGGTTCCTTATTTAATCCTGCTTTGAAGGGCCCAATAAATTAAAATTAGGATTATTGCAAGAGACAAAACGATTGTTGCAAAGATAGTATTCTTATCCCAGCCAACAGAAGTAATTTTAAGAAGTCCCTCTGCTAAAACAAAATTTAAACTAAATAAACTAACCAAAAAAGCGCTTAAAAATTTATTTCTCATCTTAATAGAAAAACCACCAAAAAACTCCACCAGCAATTAATAAAAGAAGGATTAACCAAAACCAAAGAGGGGGAGTACTCCAAGATGAAGAATTATTTGAAGAATAATTTCCATTCGTTCTAAGTGGTTGAAGCTCTATTCTGGACTCTTCTTGTATTACTTGTGAAATTGTTTTTCTAGCCATTTTTCCTCTCTTCAATCTAATTGGCGAGAAGTATTTATATTCTTTTGCATTTTACTATTTTTCTTCAAAATTATTCTGATTTCTCCGTTTTAGAATATACCAAATAACAATTGCAACTAACAAAACTAGAATTAAAATAATTGGCCAAATAGATTTATTTGTAGAGTCCGTAGAAACACTTCCCTTAACAACCCTTTCACCTTCACTAGATTCTAACGGGATATTCGAATCCACCTCTTCATTTGAAGTTGGAGAAGAATCATTACTTATCTTACTTTCTCCACCCCCTCCACTAGAACCGCCTCCAGAACTACTTCCTCCGGTATTCCCTAAAATCAAATTAACTATTGAAAAAGATGAGACATCCAAATCTCCAAAAATTCTTCCTTCACAATTATCACAACTAAAAACATCTCCAATCAAAGGATCAAATCCCCATTTACCTACAACACGAACCGAACTAGAAGAACTAACAACCTTGTAAGAAATGACCTGATTCTCCAAAGGGAGATTTTTCCAAAGTAATGCTCCACCCTCTACTGAAACAGAATTGTTTGGTTCAATTCCATAAATAGTTCCTCCTTCAATAATCTCTCCAAAAAATAAACCCCCCTCGGTTGGGACAGACTCGTTAACTTTTATCTCCAAACTAACTGTAAAAGGAACGTTTTTCAAATAAGTAAATGGAAGATTTCTAGTAACAGATACAAAAGAAGTTTCTTCGGGAGAATAACTTACAGATTTATTTTGTAAAAAATATAAAATAGTAACAATTCCAATTAAAAGTAATATAAAAAAAATCCAACTCTTTTTCATAAATTCAAATTATTTTCATTCTATATAAAACTTTTGAGAATTAGTTATTAAAAAAGGGAGCCAACAATAAGACCAAATACATCTCCAGGAGTAAATTCTCTTCGAGGAGGCGGAGGTAATTCCGAGTTATAAATCGGACGCCTCACATTATATGTCTTGCTCAAAACTTCGTAAGTGTAGGGATTAGGAGGAGCAGTAGTTGCACATCCAGAATAAAGCATTGAGCCTGCAGCTAAACCAATTGCCGTTCCTACCCTTAAAATATTTAC
>CAYLLQ010000067.1:0-2691 GCA_964384935.1 Candidatus Woesearchaeota archaeon
AAATACCAAATCATTCGATTTGGCGAGGATTAAAAAAGGGCGAAAGCCCTTTTTTTTATTATACAATTAAATTAATTCATCAAATTTTTTAATCGTTTTGAAATTGACATCTATTGTCTTAAAATGTTCTTCTGCACATTTTATCTTTTGATTCTCTGAAGGTCTTAAATTTTCAAGACTTTCCACAAATTTAGTTTCTCTAACAAGATATAATTTATCTTTAGTTTTACCCTCTAAATCTCTTTCTTCGAAAACAATGGCCCAGTCTGGATTATACTCCCCCACTGGCGTTTCAACAACAAACCAATTTGGTAATTTTATGAACATTTTTACTTGATTATTGTCTTCTAATTTTTTTGCAAATTCTTTTTCACTCTCAGAATTTGGATCATAATACACCCCATCATAAATTGTTTTATCATTATAATCTGGGATTATATAATCTTCATAGGCTTCAAGGTTCTCAAACAGCTCCATTTGCCAGAAGTCTTTTAATTCTATATATTTTATTCCATTTATTAAGAACTCTTTTAGTTTTTCTTTAATTATTAAAGAAACAGATTGTATAAACTCTTGCGGATTTTCAAAAATTAGATTAAGATTATTTAACTTAGAAATTATTTCATAGAGGGTATTTTTAGTTAGATGGGTTTCATTAGAAAGTAATTCTATTAGGTTGGGTATCTCAAAGCTTTTATTTAATTCTTCAGCTTCATCTCCAACAAAAATAGTTTTTAGACCTTCTTTTTCATCTAATTTCAAAGCAACTTTTTCTACTCTAATCTTAATAGTCTTTATTGTGATGTCATTGATCTCTTTTACACAGTCTTTAATCAGGTTTGAGGTATCAATTTCAACAGCATATTTGGTTTTCTTTGATATTCTTTTCCATAGTTCATTAAACTCTGGATTTAACTTAAATCCTTTTCTGAGTTTTAACAATTTTCTATTTCTCGCATTAGCTGGTTTTGGTGGAGCAATTAGATCACCAAACTCCTCTTTGTATTCTTGTTGAAGTTTTGATACATAATCAGAATAACTCTCATTTGCTATTACCGTTAATATATTAAAATCTAAATCGGTCATTCTATCCCCATTTTGATTTACAGGAAGTCTTACTCCTCTACCGATTTCTTGCCTTTTTTTCATTTCAGAAATAGTTTCATTTAAAGTGCAGATATTGAATACATTGGGGTTATCCCATCCTTCCCTTAGAGCTGAATGAGAGAATATAAACTGGGTAGGTTCTTCAAAAGAGAGAAGTCTCTCTTTGTCCCTCATAATTAAATCGAAAGTATCTTTATCTGATTCCATACCTGAGTCGCTCTTAAAGTTTGAAAAATATCCCGCGTGGACAGTATTCACATCTAAATCTTTGTATTCTGGGAAGTCTTTCTTTATTTTTTCAAATTCTTCAATAAATGTTTTTCTTATGAATCCATCTTTTTCTGTATAATTCGCAACCCGATCAATAAAAAATAATGACAAAACCTTTATTTTAAATGATTTTAGTATCTCTTGTTTTCTAAAATGCTCTTCAAGAGTATGTTTTATTTGGATTCTCATGAGATCTTTTTTATCTCCCCCTATTTCTTCTCCTTTCTTTAATGTAAATCCATTTGAAAATTTAATTTGGTTATATCCCGCATGAATGCCTGTTACAATAAAGTCTTTGTATTCTGTATTATCTGTTTTTCTAAAGAGATCATCTCCTTGTTTGATCATAATTGATTTAACTTTATGTCCATTCTTTTGTTTCTGGTTTAGTTCTAAATTTGCGCGGATACCTCTTTCATCTGCAATAATCTCAATACACTTCATGTAAGCTTTATTGAAATCTTCATCTTTTACAACAGATAAAACTTCAATTTTCTTCACCAATCCTTTGTTGTAAGCTTCTACGGGAGTTAGTCTATAAATTAAGTTATAATAATTTTTATGCGTAGCAGAATATCTTAATTTAAATGAAGGTTTAAGTTTTTTTAAAGCCTCTTTTGCTTTTTCGCTTTCCATATTTTGAGGTTCATCTAAAATTAGAATTGGATTAGTTTGAGAAACTAAGTCTATTGGTCTTTGTCCACTAAGTTGGTCTATACTTTGATTCATAATGTTATTATCTTTATTAAACGAATCTAAAGTCATCACTAAAATTTCTACATTATTATTTCTTGAGAATTGTCTTATTCTTGAAAGCTTACTTGAATCATATTCGCAAAAGTTATAAGAAATATTATCATAAATTTGTTTTAAGTGTTGTTTAGTTATTTCTAAAGTCTTTAAAACTCCTTCCCTTATTGCAACAGAAGGAACAATAATTATAAATTTTTTGAATCCATATTCTTTATTTAGTTCCAAAATAGTTCTTAAATAAACATATGTCTTTCCTGTTCCAGTTTCCATCTCTACAGAAAAGTCCATTCCTTGAAGCTCTTTCACTTCTTTTATCTTATTTTCTTTTTGAACTATTTTCAGATTATCTAATATTTTTTTATCGGAGATTGACTTCTCATTAGCAACTACCCCATTTTCGGCTATAAATGGGAGAGAAGAAGAGACATTCTTTTGTCCCTTGAATAAGTCTATTACAGATTGAATTGCCTCAATTTGGTAATCAAGTTTACTATCAAATTTAAATTTCATTTTAAATAACCTTCAAATTGCATTGGATTGAAAGATTCTTCTTCTTGCTAT
>CAYLLQ010000068.1:0-2684 GCA_964384935.1 Candidatus Woesearchaeota archaeon
TTCTTACACCCCAATCGTTAGAAGATCTATATCTTAATTCTAAAAGTGATTGAACATGTTTTAGTTTTAAACATCTTGTTAAAAGTTTTGCATCTTCTTCTTCTGTTCTCCCTATCGCTGCTTCAAAACCCCGTCCCATTTGAACAACCGTTCTTGCCATATTTAATCTGTTGAGATGTCTTAGTGCTATTTTAACTATATCCGATTCCATTCCTCCAATATCTTGCATCTGCCGTATAGCTTCCTTGTATCTTTTTTCAGGAAGCAAAACATTTTCTGTTAAAGCCTTTTTCAAGTTTCTAACCCATTGAAATACTCCATCTCTTCCTAAATTTTCCTGATCAAATCTGTCAAAATCATAATCAAATCCAGGTAAAATTCTTACTTCTGAAGGTATTCCTTTATGATCTCTTGCATCTCTAGGAGAATCAACTCCATTTATTGGTTCGGCAGGAGCTTGCTCAATTTGAGGAATAATTTCTTCAAGAACGCCCCCTTTACGAGCCATTGCAAAACCCCTCAAAAAATCTCCTTGTTGAAATAAAGTCCCAATTCCTGCCATCAAAGAATCTCCAGCAAGACCATCAATCTCTATTGCTCCAACGTCACTTGGTTTAGTAAGCAATTGAACAACAATCTCTGCTCTAGCCTTGGGGCTTCTTAAAGAATGAATTGCACCTGCAAAAGAAGGGCTAGTTGCCATATAAAAAGCTAATAAAAGAGATTTATAAGGATTATTATAAAAAAGAGGAGGTTTTTTATCCCCCGACTCTTAATTTTACTCCTCTAAAAAATTATTACAAATCTCAATAAGCTTAGGTTTTATCTTTTCTTTAAACTCTTCAAATTCTTTTAGATTATATTGCACGATTGATAGGCGTTCTACTTTGTCCTTGCTTTCAAAGAACTTATTATTTTGAAGAAGAACTAATTTCTCATTAATCAAGTTTGTTAGGTCTTTTTTTATAAGCGAGGAGTTTTTTATTTTCTCCACAATAAGTTTTATATCTGCATTTAAGGAGTCTTTTATTAAAAACAAATCAAATAGATCTCTTTCTTGAAAATATTTTCTTGTTAAAATTGCCCTATATTTCTCAAGGGTTATTTCTTCAAGCGAATAACTTGGAACATTAAAGTTTTGATAAGATAAACCCAGTTCATACAGCATAGTTTTTGAATCGAAAAAATCAGTTATAGCTTTTATTGAAACCTTCTCAGGCGTGTTTATTATCTTTTCAATAAAGTTAATCTCTACTTTTATGAAATTATTTTCAGAATAATAAATCTTGAATGTATAGACAACTCTTCCACTTAACATTCTACAATATTTTTTATTACTTCTATCTGTGCTAAAATCAAGCCCAAGAGCATCTGCAACTTCTTTTAATTTTGGAACAAAAGAGTCAAGGAAAGTTTTGACTTTTCTTTCTCTAGCACTTCTTGTTAAATCACTTATAGACGTTGAATCCTTAAAAACAAAATCCAAATCTTCAGAGAATCGATGATAATTCAAATAGTTTCTTGAAAGTAAAGTTCCCCCCTTAAAAATAAGCTCTTTGCCAAGATTCATTTTTTCAAATTCTGCTAAAATTAAAGTAAGCAATAAATCCTTTTTTATAATATCATCATCGATATTAAGATTCATCCTCCTTTTAATTTCACCAATATATTGTTCTATGTTAATTTTTGAAGCCATTTTGGATATCTTTTAAGATAGTTTCTTGTCTTCTTATCTTTTGCTACCTTTCCTTTTCTAGATAAATAAACTTCATCCAGCTCGGTTTTTTCTTTATCTGAATAAAGATATTCTATGCCTTTATCTGTTTTGCCTTTAATTAATGCAAATATTAAGTTCTCTTTTAACTTAATAAATCTTGTTTTAAAACCCATTATTGCCCTATTGCCACTAAATTTATTATTTATGACAATAATCATATTAGGTGTTTGCCATATTTCTCCACCGCTGTATCTTGCAGAGGTTAATCCTAAATACCATTTAAGACCTATCTTACTTAAGACAAGAAATAAAAGTTCTTTGTCGAGATATTTGCAGAATTTCCTTTCTCTTTCTTCTACCGAATTTATGTAATAATAATCCAAAAATATTCTTTTTATATAGTTCTCTCTAGAGAGATATCTTAGGGCGTTAATTATACTAACCCTTTCTATTTTATTGTTATAGTCTTCTATTAAGCTAACTATCTCTTTTCTTTTCATTATTTTCTCGCCCCTATTTAATAGAGCAAAGTATATTGATTTTAATTTTCCCATATTTTATCTTATGAAAGCTGTTATTTAAACCTTTTGTTTCGTTTAATTTAATGCTACTTTGTAGCACTATTTTAAATAGAGTTATTTTAATCTTTCGTTTAGAAAAGTGTCAGAAAGTGACACTTTTCAGAATAAGTCTTTTTCTGCCTTTTTTTGAAACATAAACTTTTTAAGAAAGTATATCCTTAGATGAATATGGAAAATGAGGATTTGAAGGAGTATGGTTTGGTTTTGATTTGTGTGATTTCAAGGGTATGTACAATTTGTACCTATCCTCTTAAGAATCTCTAATTGTTTTTCTCTATAAGGTTTAATCTCTTGGCTATAAGGAGCATTTTCTTCGATTATCTTAATAACCTCTTCAATAGGCATGAACTTTTCTTCTCCCCAAAAATCTTCAATTTTTTCAGAAA
>CAYLLQ010000069.1:0-2597 GCA_964384935.1 Candidatus Woesearchaeota archaeon
TAGTGAAAAGTAAACTTTAAAAGGAATTCAATTTTAGGATTGTTAGGTATAATTTGAGTTGACCTCGTAGCTCAGTTGGTAGAGCGCATGACTGTTAATCATGATGTCGTAGGTTCGAGTCCTGCCGAGGTCGTTTTAATTAATTTGCAGGAAGAGAACCGTGGTTCGAGCGAACTCTTTGACTTTATTTTCTTCTGAAAGTAAAATCTAAAATTCAAAGTCGAAGAGTGAGTATGCCGAGGTCGTTTTAATTAATTTGCAGGAAGAGAACCGTGGTTCGAGCGAACTCTTTGACTTTATTTTCTTCTGAAAGTAAAATCTAAAATTCAAAGTCGAAGAGTGAGTATGCCGAGGTCGTTTAAGAATTAATTCCGATATAAGAAATAGTTAATTGAGTTATTTTTTCTTCTCTTTTAATCCCAAATCGTAAATGGGGAGTGGGTGATGTTTCTCTAAGTAAGAATAAATGTTTGCTTGTTTTGAGCCTTTGATAATAGAGATTATTCCTGTTTGAATTGCAGATATGTTTTCTGGGGGGCCAATAATTCCTATGTTGTTATCTTTCAATTCAAGGAAACATTTAGATAAATCCGCAATTGTTTTGATTGTTTTTCCACCTTTTCCAATTATTCTTGCACGAACTCTTTCTAGGTCTGACCTTTTTGTGTGGTCTTTAATGTTTAATATTTCAAATAGCATATCGTCCTTTTTTATTGAAATTGCGGCAGAATAGGGGAATCCAAAATCTAGAGCTTCTATGACTTTTTCTGCTACGTACTCGTCTTCTGCTTCTCCTTCTATTGAAACTTCTTTGCCTCTGTTTTTTATTTTAATTTTTAGAGTCTTCTCTAGGTTTGCTTTATTTTTTATTATTCTTGCTAATTTATCTATAATAAGAACTTTCATATTTTTTATTAGAAATTGGGGGTTTTATAGTTTGTGGAGAGTGCTTAATGCAATGGTTTGTCTGCGTATCTTCTAAGTTTGCAATAAGTATTAAGTTCTCCAGAAACAACCATGCTAACTATTCCCCCCCAAGCTAAATCGGGGTTTTCAAGGTAATTTCCCATCATGGAAGCTATACCACTAGTTAGCATTACAATCTGAGTAATTCTTTCTAGATGTCTTAATTTAGTTCTATTCATATAAATTTAGAAAAGAGATTCTTTTTAAGTCTTTAAATAGATTAAGTTCTTATTTCTCTAAGAGATTCTATAAACAGTAGAGCAAAAATAAAATCTAGTCCTGCAAATATTAAAAATGGAGCATCTACATAATCTGTACCCACAAAAAGGTAATAGTACAAGACTGTTCCAATATAAGCAAATTTAATGAAGATAGCATATAAAATGAGTCTTCTACTTCCTTCTAACTTAAGATAAATCATAAAAAGCAATATTCCTAGGAGAGTTATCATAATTGCAGAGAAAGTTAAGTATGCAGGATTTTCTGGGAGATTCATTCCGAGTAAATTAAAAATTTGTTTATAAAAAAATAAAAAAGCTATTCCTAACACGAAATCATAAATTGCGGAGATTAAAAATAATCCCTTAAAATAATTTCTTCTTTTATTCATATGCGTTTGATGTATTTGAGGTTTAAAATTCTTCTGATTCTGTTTCGAGATGTCCGTTCTTTTTTAACCATTCAACTTGATTTGGTCTGTATTTGAATAAAACGTCTGCTTTTGTAAAATCTAGTTCCCAGGGCTCAACGATTACAACGTCTCCCGGTCTCAGCCACAACGCCCGTTTTAATCTTCCTGGAACTCGGCTATTTCTTTGTTTCCCGTCCGTACAATTAACCATCATTTTATTCCCGCCAAGTCTTTGTTCAATTACCCCAATTAATTCTCTTCCTCGTGGAAGTCTGACTCTTGTTACAACTTGTTCTTCTTCCACTGGTCTTCTTTTTTGCTGATAACCCATAATTAATAAATGAGCTACTGTTTTATAAAGGTTGTTAAGAAATTACATAAGAACCAATGCGAAAGGAATTCCTGAGACGGTTTTAATTCCTTCTTTTTCTATGATTTTTGCTTTGAGTGCAATTTCTGTTGCCTTTTTACCTACAATGTTAAATGTTACGTCTTCTTTAGCTAAATCTTCCATTTGTTCTTGAGCTTGTTCGTTTGTTAGTTCGTCTCCTTTGTAGAAAGATTCTTTCATATTTAATTGGAGTTTTCCCTCTTCGAAGTATTTTCCTAGAAGTTCCGAGTCGCAAAATGCTACTACGTCTCGATAAGATTTGTGTATTTTAAGTTGCATAATAAAAAAAATAAGAATTAGTTTAAAAAAGTAATGGAATTTACTTTTGAATTCCGCCCATTCTACAAACAGTTGTTCCGCATTTAGGACACTTTCCTTTTGCAATCTTTGTTCCTTTAGCTGTTTTGCTTTCTTTTGGGTCTTTGATATCTACTTTTGCTTTACACTTAACGCAATATCCTTGTGTTACCATTTTTATATTCTTTACCTCGTTTAATTATTTGAAATTCTTATGAATTCCTTAAATCTCTTATGTTTTTAGGGTTTTTAAGGGTTTAGATAAAGGGATTTTAGATTTAGAATTAAACTTTGGAATGAATAGGTTGTTTT
>CAYLLQ010000070.1:0-2450 GCA_964384935.1 Candidatus Woesearchaeota archaeon
AAAATATATAAATGAATATATGTTATAAATGTTATGCCAACAAAAATAGACAAAGACAAACTTGAAGACGCTTTGACTAAAAAAGATGTTCGTCCTAATATTTCTAAAGAAGAGGAAATCGGTTATCATAAGGGTGCGCTGAATACTTTAGTAAACGAAAGAAACGAACTGGTTAAAATGATTCAGTTTGTAGAAACATTTATGCAAGGACACCTCAAGAGATTAGAAGAACTTGGTGTAAAAATAGCTAAAAAATAAAATAACAAGTTTTTTAAGCAGAATTCTATAAGATTTATTATCTTCAAACGAAGCTTTTGGAGATGGAATCTGGGTAAGATTTAGTTATCCAGAGTGGTCAAAAAGACCAATTGTATGTGGGTGTGCCGGGCCTCGTTGAAATACGGAAACCGACCTGCATAAGGAGAAAGAATGTCCTTATCCAGAGTGGTCAAAAAGACCAATTGTATGTGGGTGTGCCGGAGTGGTCAAACGGGCTGGACTTAAGATCCAGTAGCTTAGTGCTTGCGGGGGTTCGAATCCTCTCACCCACATTTCTTCAACTAAATGTTGGATGTGAATCTCAATTCGCTTAAATTGATAGGAGTAGTAAATACTTTAAAATAAATCATGTCTTTGTTAACAATAGAAATTTACTCATATAATTCAGAAATAGATGAACCCATCTGAGCTCTGTAAATTGCCTCTGCAAAAATAGGAGTTACATCAATTCTTTCTACTCCGGGAAAATTTCCATCAATAGTATTTGTTGCAATAACTCTATTAAAGGTTTTAGTAAGAGTAGAGGTACCTTCTGTAAAAATTCCGTGCGTTCCATAACAAGAAACATTTCTTGCACCGTTTTCTCTTAAAGATTCTGCAGCTTTACAAAGAGTCTTCCCCGAATCAATTAAATCGTCTACAATAAGCGCATCTCTTCCTGAAACATATCCAGCAAGATTCATTTTTTCAATCTCTCCTGGACCAGCTCTTCGTTTATCAATAACTGCAATAGGATATTCTGAACCAAGACGACGAGCTAGAGATTCTACTCTATTTGCTCCTCCAGCATCAGGAGAAACAATTACTAATTTTTCAAGAGGGGTTAAACCTTCGGGATTTTCTCTTAAATATTTTGCAAATGAAGGAAAACTTCTCAAAGTATCCACAGGGATACTATAAAATCCCTGAATTTGTTCTGCATGCAAATCCATGGTGATTATTCTTGATAAAATAGGGGGATGAGTTAAAGAATCTGCCAAAGCTTTTGCAGAAATTGGAGTTCTAGATTTTTGTTTTCTATCTTGTCTTGAATAATCCATATTGGGCAGAACAAAATTTAAACTTGCTACAGAGGCTCTTAAGGCTAAGTCTTTTAGCAATAATAATTCAACCCACCATTCTTGAGGGTTTTTAGAAGAATCTTGAATAAAGTACACATCTCTTCTACGAATATTCCCTGGAACATGCATATTTATTTCACCATTCCTAAAATGTCCGATTTCAATATTTGCCAAAGGGAGGCTAACTTGTTTAGTTCTTTCAAGATAACTTTTTATTTTTTCTGCAAAGTCCCATGCTTTAGAAGTTTGGTCTGCTAAAAGTACTACTCTATCCATAGACTTGAATATATCAATTTATTTAAATTCATTTAGATAGACAAGTATATATGAAAAAAGATAAGATTTTCCTTATTTTCTTAGTGATTATTTTCGTTTCAATAAATTACAATTTTTTAGATTCTATTCTAGAGGAAAATTTTGGGGAACAGCGCGAGTTTGGGATTGTTGAAAGAGTAGTTGATGGTGATACAATTCATGCACTAGTTAATGGAGAAGACTGGACAATACGACTCCTTGGGATAAATACTCCAGAAAAGGGAGAGAAATATTCTGAACTAGCAAAAGAATTTTTAGAAAAGGCTATTTTGAATAAAACAGTCGAGTTAAGATTCGGAAAAGAAAAATACGACAGATACAATCGAGTACTTGCGTATATTTTTTACAAAGGAGCGAATATTAATTTAAATGTAGTTGAGGAAGGTTATGCAAATTTCTATTTTCCTTCTGGAAAAGATATTTATTATAAAGAATTTTTTGGGGCATGGGAACACTGCTTGGAAGTAGGAAATTATCTATGCGAAAAATCTAGAGAAAGTTGTGTTGAATTAAAAGATTTCAATTCCAAAAAAGAAATAATTGTTTTGAAAAATAAATGTTCTTCTGGAGTTAATTTGGAGAATTGGGAAATTAAAGATGAGGGTAGAAAAAAATTCATTTTTACTAAACTAGTTCTGGGGGCAGGTAAAGAAATTTCTATAATTACTGGCGAGGGCGTAGACACCCAAGAAAAGTTATACTGGTCTGGGCAGGATTATGTTTGGACAGATACGGGAGATACGTTTTTTTTAAGAGATTCTGAAGGTAAATTAGTTTTGTGGAAGAGCTATTGAA
>CAYLLQ010000071.1:0-2316 GCA_964384935.1 Candidatus Woesearchaeota archaeon
TTCCGACTTCAGTTAAGCGGAGTGAACATTTTCAGAAGGTTGTAAAAGAAGTTCCAATTGAAAATTTATTTTGTGAAACAGATTCTCCCTATTTGCATCCGGATGGAGAGAGGAATAACGAACCTAGAAATGTTATTGAAAGCTATAAGATGATTGCAAAAATAAAAAATTTAGGTTTGAAGGAAGTTGAGAAAAAGATAGAAAGTAATTTTAAGAAATTATTTTGTGTTTAATTTTTTTTCTATTTTATCTAACTTTTCTAGTATTACTAAATTCTCTCTTTCTGCCTTTCTGTTTACTTTGTAATCGTATTCCGCTCTTAATCTATCTTTTTGGGATTGTCTGTTTTGACTCATTAAGATTACTGGGGCCTGTATTGCTGCGAGGCAAGATAAAACTAAGTTTAGGAGAATAAATGGATAGGGGTCAAAGGGGTTCCCTTTTTCCCAACTTACTAAAATATAAGCATTTACTGACATCCAGATAATTATGAAGAAGAAGAATGTTAGAATAAATGTCCAAGAACCTGCCCATTTTGTTAGATTATCTGCTGCTTTTTGTCCAATTGTTGTAGGTTGTATAAATCCGAGATGTCCATCAAGTAACCCCTGTTTCACTTCTTTTTTCTTCATGTTTTTTTAAGGAAAAGGATAGTTATAAATTTTAGGTTTTTTGTCTGAATGATGTTGTTATCCTAAAGGGGTTACAAATGGAAAGATTTAAAAGAATTCTTTTTCTTTCTTATTTATGCATAAAGTAAAATATGAAGAAATGTTGGAAGATACCACCCAGGTTTTAACTAGATCCAATTCTCCTGGATCAATGGTTATTTTACCGGATACTAGTGCTCTTATCGATGTCGCTTATTTTATTCGTAATTCTTACGGGAAGTGTCCTTATCAATCGTCTCAAGATTTTTTTATTGAACTGTCTAAAGCGGGGCATGTTTTTGTTGGGAGGGACATTATTAATGAGGTTCGGGCACATGCACATACGAAAAAAAATTCAAATTGCCCCGAGATTTGTATTAATTATCTAGATTATCTTGAGAATCTCCATGGTCAAACTTTGGACGCATTAAATACTTGTGTTGACCTCCAAGATTTAGATCGAGTTCAGTGGAATGTTTATTGGGCTAGCAAGTTGTGTTGTTCGGATTTGCCTAAAAAAGATGAAGAGGGATTTTCTGACCCAGATAAAAAGTTACTCTCTTGCAGGTATGCTCCAAGGTAGTTCTTTTCAGCAGGGTGAGGCTCTTGAACCGATTAATTTGGTGGTAGTCCTTTCTTCAGACAGACATATTCTTCGTGGAGCAAGATTTTTAAGAGAAAATTGCGATTATTCAAATCTTAGGGAGGTAGATATTCGACATGCAAGATCATTCGTTTGTTAAGTTCCCCAAAATACCTCATTTATCTTCTTGCATGGATATTCTTGATCATTCAGTAGAGGTCTACGAAAAAATTGATGGGGGTAATTCCCAGATTTGTTGTAGATATTTTCGTGTGCTTGCGGGAAATAGATCCCATGTGATTAATCCAAAGAGAGATCTTGCATTTTGGTTTAAAGATTTTAATACTTGGGCACAGAAAAATTTCTCTTTATATTCTTTACCCGAAAGATTTGTCTTGTTTGGAGAGTGGGTTGATAAGAAATCAAATATTAATTATCCGTATAGAGAGAATGTCCAAGGTAAATTTTTTGTTTTGGATGCATATGATTCGGATACAGATACGACTTTAGATTATGATGCTACTCGAAGATTACTTGGAGATTGCGGTGTTACCGGGGTGGATTTTTTACCTTTACTTTTTAGAGGAAAAACTAATTATGGTTCTTTAGCGAAGAGATGTATGAGTAGTGGATATCGAGACGGTCCTGCAGAGGGGGTTGTTATTAAAGATTATTCCTCTCAAAGATTTGCAAAATTATGGACTAAACATGTTTTGGGAAAAACTCTTTGTGAGGAAGATGTTTCTAGATCGGCCAGAGTTTTGTTAGAAAGAGGAGAAACTATTTCCTCTCGTTCTTTAATTACTGAGCTTTCTTCTGATTGGTCTCAAGCAGATTTACAAAATGCGAAACCTCTTGTAAAAAAAGTTCTTAATGGGCTAAAACATTAGTCCTTAATCCCTCAACCTTAACATTTATTAATTCCTAATCTCTTTTTCTTTTATGGTTGATTATGCTAAATTAAAATTTAAATCTGGTTTGGAAATTCATCAGCAGTTAGATTCTAAGAAACTCTATTGTAACTGTCCAAGTGTTTTGAGAAAGGATACACCTGACTTTGAAATTTCTCGTAGATTGCACGCT
>CAYLLQ010000072.1:0-2291 GCA_964384935.1 Candidatus Woesearchaeota archaeon
AGTGTAGTTCTCTTGGAGTCAAGTCACATATTTTTTTAAGAAATGCATGCTATTTGAATGATGAGGAGATTTCTGTTAGCCTAGAAAGGGATTTGGATTCATTTGACATTCAGTCGATGGATTTTACCTTTTCTGATCCCTTTGAAATGGAATTTGTTTTGACTGGAGGAAAATGCTTAGATATACGGGATGTTTCTTCTGAATATGGCAGAGATTGTTTTTTAATTAAGGAAGGGCAAAAAAAGAGTTATGTTTTTAATGTTAGTGGAGAAGAAAGGATAAAAAAATTTTCTTTAGGATTAGGACTGGATAATTTTGAAAATTGTGCGATTAATCAAATTGAGATAAAAGACAATTGTTAATTTTTATTTGTAATTAAATTGGATTCTTATTTAAAAAATATAATTAGAGAAGTGAACTACGTTTTATATTTCTTTTGTATTGTAAAAAATATATTTCAGGATATATATTTTTAAAAGATATCTTTCAGTTTAGATATTATGCCTAGAGATTTTCCTGCAAAGGGGGAGCTTGAAAGGAAAAAAATTATTGGACTTGCTTTAAGTCTTGCTGATGCTTGGAATGGTAATCCTTTTTCTTGTGAGGGTAAAAGAGAACTTTATCACGGGATTGTTGCGGTTGAACCTTGGGTGGTTTCTAGAAATGGAGATTCTTCGTTAGCAAGAATTCTAGCGGATTATGCCCATAGTCGTAATAAGAGTCGTTTAAGGGTTTATAGTTGCGATGGGACTTTTATTCGTGAAGCTCTTAAGGATTGTTTTGGAATAGAGGTTTGTGATGGAGAATTAGGAAAATATTCTTATCCAAGAAATGTTTAATCCGATTCTTTTTCAATTATTTCTTTTATTGCTGTTGACTTTTTCCCTAAGATTTCTCTCAGGTCTTCTTCTTTAGCATTAAATATGTTTTTTAGTGTTTTGAATTTTTTCAAAAGCTTTCTTGCTGTCTTGGGACCAATTCCAGGGAAACCCTCTAGAATAAATTGTAATCTTTCTTGTATGCTTAGTGTTTTCTTTGAAACATTTAAAGAAAGTTCTTTTCCTTGTCTCTTTGCTAATACCGAGATAAATCTTGCTGTATCCGGACAGTCTTTGGAAAAGATAATTGGAACTTTATATTTTAGTAATATAGAAAGTAAGAATCCTCGTACTGCATTTGGATGCATCCCTCCTTCTTGGATGGCGTCATCGTAGTACAATTCTTGCTCATCCCACCCTTCAATTATTAAAAGTCTATTTTCATATTGTTGTAACTCTTCTAACTGTTTGGTTAACCTTTTATTTATCATTGAAGAAATAAAATCTGAAATCGTCTTTCTTTCTATTGCGACGTCTTTTACAAGATAGTCTGCTACTTTTAGTTCTTTTATTTCTACTTCTATTCCTAATTTTACTAATTCCGAATAAACTAGAGAGTTTCTCTCTCGATAATCCATAGAAATTTTTTCTTTTACTTCTTCTTTGCTATTTTTTTCTTTTTTTGGCGCAAAGATATTCTCAAGGGGTTTCATTAGGATTGTCTTCATAGTGTTTTTTGTTGCTCTTTTTTGTTGTAAATTGTTCCGTCTGCAAGTTCTCTTTTTATTTGGGTTATTGCTGAATGCATCTTTTTCTCTCTGGATCTAGATACATAATAAAATGTTTCGTCTCTGGTATTTCTAGTTACTAACATTATTAATTTTCCTGGCATTAATCTTGCTGTTCTTCCTCTTCTTTGAATTGCTCTTATTGCCGAGGGAATTGGTTCATAAAAGATTACTGCGTTTACTTCTGGAATGTCTAAGCCTTCTTCGGCTATGCTGGTTGCACACAAAACATTTATTTTTCCTTCTGAAAATTCTTCAATTATCTTTTTCTGTTCTTTTTGATTCATTCCGGTAGAATTTCCATCTGAATTAGACCTTTTTGCTTGACCAACAAAAACTTTCGAGGTTATTCCAGGAATTTCGTTTAGGTTTTTTGATAGGATGGAAGAAGTATCTCTGAACTGGGTGAAAACGATAATCTTAGATTTTTTATTTTCTGAATTTTCTCTTTTGATTATTTCAACTATCTGGTTTAATTTCGGATGTTCTTTTCCTTTGGAAAGGAGTTCTAGTGTCGCACTATATATATAATTAAATTCTGGTTTTGCAACTAATTTTACTACGCCTTTAGATTGTTTTTTTTGCGCCTGCTCAAATAATTTTTGCAGGTAATTTTTCAAGCTAGATAACGTTTGAGTTTCTAATAATTCTAGTGCGTGTTGAATTTTTATTGCCTGTGCGCATG
>CAYLLQ010000073.1:0-2194 GCA_964384935.1 Candidatus Woesearchaeota archaeon
AAGTCCAGACTATCAATATTTTATAAATAGTAATCAGTTATTAAAAAAAATTAAAGAGGGGAAGGGAGTTACTTCCTTAGAACTTTTAGATATAGAAAAACAACTGAGAAAATTAAATCCTTGTTTCACAATAGAAAATATTCAGCAAACTAAAGATTTTGTCTTATTTTTAAGAGAATTAGTAGAAATTAAGGGATTGCCAGATCCTCAAGAGATGATTAAATGGGAATTTGATAAATTTGTAGCAGATAAAAATCAGAAGTATAACTCTGTTCAACTTAAATTTTTGAGATTTTTAGAACAGGTTTTTATCCGAGCAAAACATATTGAGTTAAAGAATTTTGCAGAACATCCTCTGGCAGAAGGCAGACCTTTGGATGTTTTTAGTAAGGAACAACTAGAAACTATTGTAGTTAAATGCAATGAGTTGAAGTGGAAATAAAATGGAAGAAAAAGAGTTTAAAAATTTAGTTAAGGACTTAGTTCTATATGGTCGGGAAAATGAATGGATTGAATTTAAATTAAATAACTGCTCCTCAGACGAAATTGGAGAGTATATTTCTGCCCTATCTAATTCTGCATGTTTTCATAAGAAAAAATTTGGTTATTTAATTTTTGGAGTAGAGGATAAAACCAAAGAGATTTCTGGAACAAAATTTAATCCTAAAACGAAAATTGGAAATGAAGAACTGGAAAATTGGATTTGTCACCTATTGAATCCCGGAGTTGATTTTGAAATAATTGAGGAAAATTTTGACAATAAGAAAATGGTAATTTTCAAAGTAGACTCTGCAAAACAAAGCCCTACAAAGTTTAAAGGTGTTGCATATATCCGAGTGGGTTCTTATAAGAAAAAAATTGTAGATCATCCAGATAAAGAACGGAAGTTATGGGAGATAATTAATCATCAAATCTTTGAAGAAGAAATAGCTTTAGATAGGACATCTGAATCAAAAATTTTGGAACTATTAGATTATCCAAATTATTTTTCTCTTATGAAGTTAGAACTTCCAGAAAATAGAAGTGCAATAATAAAAAAATTTCTTGAAGAAAAATTGATTGTTCGTTTAGAAGGCAACTTATCAATTACCAATCTTGGAGCAATTTTATTTGCCAAAAATCTTGATGATTTTCCTCGTCTTTCAAGAAAAAAAGTTAGAGTAATTTTTTATGAAGGAATTGGTAGAACGGGAGAAACAAAAGAAAAAACTCATAATAAAGGATATGCCGTTTTATTTGAAGAGTTAATAGATTACATCTTAGACCAACTTCCATCTAACGAAGTTATTGAAAGAGCATTCAGAAAAAAGACAGAGATATATCCAGAAATTGTTATTAGAGAGCTTTTAGCTAATATCCTTATCCACCAAGATTTTTTTGAAAGTGGGACTGGTCCAACAGTAGAATTTTTTTCAAACAGGGCGGAGTTTACCAATCCCGGAGAACCCTTAATAAATCCAACAAGATTTATCGATCACTCCCCGCAATCTAGGAATGAAAGGCTTGCATCGTTTATGAGAAGGATAAATATTTGTGAGGAAAGAGGCAGTGGAATTGATAAGGTTGTTCATGCGATAGAGTTCTATCAACTCCCCGCACCAGAATTTATTTCTAAAGGAAATTTTATGAAAGTAATACTATATTCTCACAAGACCTTCAAAGATATGACTCGCGAAGATAGAATCCGTGCAGGTTACCAACATTGTGTATTAAAGTATGTTACTCGTGAATATATGACAAATAAAACTCTAAGAGAAAGATTTAATCTAACCGAACCAGAGTACGTAAAAGTTTCAAAGGTTATTAGAGACTGTATTGAGGCCGGACTAATAAAACAAGACGATTCAAAAAGATATATCCCTTTTTGGGCTTAATTCATGTAACGCAATGTAACTTTATTAGAAAAGAACGATAGAAAATCAGCGTTTTAGACGCTAAAATATCCAAAACCTCTGTAATGCAATGTAACCCCAACAAAATAATAAGATAAATTTACTAAAAACATGTATACACCTTTTTACCTAAATGTTTAAATAGTCATTATATCTAGCTTCTTTATGGTATTAAAAAATCATCCATTAAGCGGAGAAGACAGAAAGATTGTTTCTACGAGATTGTATCAAAGCGAATTCATATATTTCAAGAAGATTTGTGATAAAGAGGGGAAAACAGTTAATAAAAAACTAAAAGAAAT
>CAYLLQ010000074.1:0-2137 GCA_964384935.1 Candidatus Woesearchaeota archaeon
AAATATTTTCTGCTTGTTTTGGTAATTTAATTTTTGAATCTTCGGAGGTATTTATCTTAATCTTATCAATCCATTTTACTGGTTTATTAATTACTGCTTTGAATTGTTTTCTTTGAAGCAAAGTTGCATTTGTTTTAGTTAAATTAACTTCAGTAATGTTCTGTTCGGTAATATTTAACTCAGTAATATTCGTTTCAAAAATTGTTTCGTTAATTTCAGTTTGATTTGCCAAAACAATTGTTTGATTAATTTTTGTATTATTAGAAACTGTTTGATTTACCGAAGATTTATTTTGAATAGAAGTATTTGAAACCGCTCCACCAGAACTTCCAGAATCTCCTTCGGGAATAGTTTCATTTAAAATTTCTTCTGTAAAATTATTTTCTTGTACGGGTAGTTCTTCAGAATCATTTAACTCAACAGGAGTTTCAACAGAAACATTTTCTTCAGGAACTACTTCAATTGGAGTTCCTTCCGTAGGTATTTCATCAATTCCAACCTCTTCGGGAACAACTTCAACAGGAGTTTCTTCTGGAATAGTAATACTTGAATCTCCAACGGAAGTTTCAGAATCAGAAGAAATTGAATCAGATGCTGCTGAAGAATCTGAAGAAACAGCATCAGAAGAGCTATCTCCCCCATCTTCAACACTAAAACCAGTTAAAACGAAAGAATATGCCGCCTTTACTCCTTGAGAAATAGAATTAAAATATTTGAATTCTGTAGAAGAATTGTTAGTCTGATTATAAATTAAAACTCCTACAACTAATAAAAACATAACCAAAATAGGTAGTGTAATTAATTTTTTATTAAAATTTTTTCTTGGAGAATGCTGACCAAGATAAGTTGTAATAATCTTATCCCCAACACGTTTACTTTGATAATTATACGGACCGTACACTACACCCCCCCTTTTAATATACCTCTTATACACCATTACACTACACAATTAAAAAGAGTATTTAAATCTTAAGCTGACTTAGTAACAGCAGAATTATTTTTAGTAATCCATCTAACTTTTCTTCTCTTCATAACTCTATTCTTTCTACATTTAGATGAACAAAGATATTTTACTTCTCCATCTTTTAGAACTAAAGTAACACCTTTGTGAAGGTCATACATATTACCACAATATGAACATTTAGGCATTTACTCCACCTCCATAAATTGCAAGACAATACCTTTCAGTGTTAGGAGTAGAATGAGCAGTATCTATTGCAGGCCCTCTAATAATATATTTTCTAAAATAAAGTAAAGCCAATTTATCAGCAATATCTCTTGGAAGATTATCTACATCAACCGTTTCTCCAGGTTTCATTGACTCAACAATCCCAGCTAATCTAGATTTAACTTCTCTTACATTAGACCGTACAGAAATTATTGACATTTTAACTATAGCTACCTTTTGTAACGCTTGATTTAATTCTACGAGCTTCAATTTCTGTTTCTCTTAACATAAGAACATCACCAACTCTAATTGAACCTTTAACATTTCGTCTCATAGCTCTTCCTTTATCTCTACCTTCCTCTACGAAACATTTAACCTGAGTAATTTCTCCTCTAAACCCCGTTCTACCTAAAATTTCTTGAACAGTTGCAGGAACAGCGAACTCAGAAAGAATTCTATCACTACCTTTACTAGCTTGTTGCTGTTGTTGTTGCTGATTTCCCGATTTAGTAGGTTTTTGATTCTTTGCCATTTTAATGAAAATAAATTTATTTTAAAGCAGTGATATCTTTTACAGCATCGCCAGCTTCAATAACTACCACAGAAGAGCAAGCCACACTAATACCTGCTGCAATTCCTAATTTTTGTTTACTATCCACTTCCGAACACGGAATTCCCTTTTCTTTACAAAGAACTGGAAGGTGCTTAACAATTTCTTTAGGTTCAACATCACTAGCATATACAACTAACTTAGCTGTTCCTCTCTCTATAGCTTTAGTAACTTCATTAGTACCTTTTTCAACCTTACCGGTTTTTCTTGCTTTTTCAATAACACTATATGCGTCCATTTTTTCGTTTGTTTTATTTAATTTCCGAGAACAAAAAAGTAACTCCTCTCGTTCGGAATACGAATCGTTCATCGGATATAACATAAGGAGAATTTGAGTTTATAAAACTTTCTAGAGGAAA
>CAYLLQ010000075.1:0-2135 GCA_964384935.1 Candidatus Woesearchaeota archaeon
AAAAATGCCAACTCTCAAACGATTGCGAGTGTTCCTTTCAGAAACATACTCCGCCATAACTCTCGCAATTTCAGAATCCCCATTCCTAGAACTAGCCCAATCGTCCACAGCAACAATTCCGTGAGAATACCTCGAAGAATTACCCTCAAAAACGGTAAAACAATTCCAAGCATCAGCAAGACTTAAAGCAAGTCCAACAATTTTTTTCCTTTCAAACTCCCCTTTTGCAGGAAAATCTTTAGGCATAATATCCAAACTGAAAGATATCTTTTAAAAATATATATTCTGAAATATATTTTTTGCAATACAAAAGAAATATAAAACATAGTTTACTTCTCTAATTATATTTTTTAAATAGAAATCTAATTCAAAAAAATTAACAACTATCCTTGACTTCAATTTGGTTAATCGTACAACTTTCAAAATTATCTAGTCCTAATCCTAAAGAAAATTTTTTTATCTTTTCTTCTCCACTAACATTAAAAACATAATTCTTTTTTTGCCCTGCTTCAATTAAAAAACAATCTCTGCCATACTCGGAAGAAGAATCTCTTATGTCTAGACATTTTCCTCCTGTTAAAACAAATTCCATTTCAAAGGGTTCGGAAAAGGTAAAATCCATCAACTGAATCTCAAAAGAATCTAAATCTCTTTCTAGACTAACCGAAATCTCTCCATCGTTTAAGTAACACGCACTTCTTAAAAAGATATGAGATTTTATTCCGAGGGAGCTACACTGAATATCCGGAGAAAAATTAATTTGATCCTTAACCATTACAAAGACTATCGAAATAGCCACCAAAGTTATAGCAATTAATAAAGTCATTCCAACAATTTGAGATAATCCTAGCTTTTTCATCTTACTCTACAGTTTTTGGCCCCCGCATCATAAACAGAAGTTTCAAATATTTTATTTCCTTCGAAAAAAATTGCAAAGTTTTCTGCATCCGAATAATATGGAACCTTTAAGTAAATAATTCCAGAATCAACTGAAGACACTCCTCCAACAAGTTCCCCCCCTTCCAAATTATCGATGAATAAAACACTCGGATCAAAACTTCCTCCGTCAAGAGTAGTCTCTCCAGAAATTAAATTATATGTATAATCAAAAGAGTCTCCATAACGGGAATAACATCCAGATTCAACCGTTTTGCTTAGAACTTCAAAATTTCCCTGAGCATAATTCATTTCTAAAAGAAAATACTGCCCGTCACAAATTTCAACATCTGCACTTTTTCCAAATGGAGAAAAATAAAGAACCCCCACAAAAAATAAAATTCCAAAAAGAGTTAAAAAATACTTTTTCATTTAATACTGAGTTATCGTTTGTTTAATTAAATTTTGATTAAATTCTCCAAAATTATCACTAGATAAAGTTCGCATAATAGAAGATTCCGAAGAACGATAAAAGTCATTTCTAGAACAACCTTCAAAACATCCTCCAAGTCCATCAAAACTATCACACTTAGAAACACAATTCTTAGAACCAGAAGGAATATTCGCCGGTATATACTCATCAGCCAGGTTAGAAAATACATGTCCCAACTCATGAACTAAAACACTCTTAGGTAAGTTAGAATTCAGACTGATTACGTTCATATATGCAGAACTTCTAACATTCGGTTTTTCATCAGAAAGAACAACAATAATTTCATTAGGACATTTAGATGAAGCCCGAATTAATTCTCTAGAATAACATAAAAGCCCAACATTGATTTTACAAACAGGAACATAATCTAAATAAAAAAAATTAAATTTATCTTTATTCTCAGAAAAAGGAGGAAAACTATTAAAATAATCTACATAATCAATAAGAGAATCCTTTGAAACCCCTTTAGTAAAAAAAACAATATTCACTTTTTCAGAAGGCTCTCCAGAATAAGAAATTCTTTGACACTCTAAACTTTCAGAATAAGAAACAGGTTTATAGTTTAAATAAAGAAAGACTCCTCCAATTAAAACTGAAATTCCTAAAACAATAAAGAGTAGTTTGTAATTCATCAACTACAAAGTTAAAAGTTATATAAAAAGGTTATGTCCCCTACTCTGGAATCAATTCGAAGAAACTATGCATCTTCAGAGCATTTGCAGCTATAGATTTAACTTCTTCAAGAGTCACTCCAAGTATTTTCTTT
>CAYLLQ010000076.1:0-2101 GCA_964384935.1 Candidatus Woesearchaeota archaeon
CCGCTATTATTTGAATCGCTCTTTTTTCCACATGAAGATAAAGCTAAAATAGAAATAAAAGAAGGTGTAAAGAGCGGTGCATATAGAGAGATATTAAACCCACTTCAAGTAGAGACAAGTCCAGGTACTGTTGTAGATGGAGTTATCTCTTACGAGGTGTGTGTGAAAGAAAATCCTCCTTATCCTCCAGCTGCCTCTAAAGAATATAAAGATAGTGTATTAAGAGGTGTTTGTGAGCATGGTTTGTCTGAAGGATATAGACAGAAGCTAAGGGCTGTGCTAGAGAAGAGAGAAGCATAGAAAAATTATTAAGGTAAGTGAAATTCTCTCACTAAATTAAATAATGGAAAATAAAAATAATAGAGAGGAGATAATAGAGCTTACTTTAAGGCCATTAGGGTTTAAGTGTCATGGTCTTGCCGATGGACACTTACAAATTTTTAGTAATGAAGAAATTGCCACTGCTATTAATGCCCTCATTCGTCCTTATAGGTTTCTCATTACTAAAAGAAAAGATATAGGGAAAGTTAAATACCTTTTTTATCGTGAAAATGAATCGCCATTTCGCATATTTGGTTCTCTATGTCATAGTGCAGGCAAAAGACTTCTTTTCTTTCCGGGTTTGATTGCAAGAAAATTAATTTGGAATACCAAACTAAAAAATTCTCCCTTGCCGCAAGGAATTATAGACCATTTTACAATAGAACCAAATTTTAAAACTTGGCATGTAACCACTTTGCTAAATGATAAAAAAGAAAAAATATGGATGCCTTCCTTTAAATTATTTGAACTTCAACCATCTCTATATTTTTGGTTTGGATTAAGCATTAAGAATAAAAATGAATTGGATGTAACACCAGAAGAGGTAAAGTTATCTTTTGAGAGTTTTTCTATTGAATCAAGAAGATTATTACAAATTATTAAGAAATCTAGAGAAAATGTGGAAGACAATATATTAGAATTATCTAACAAAGAAAGAAAAGATAAAAATAATTTTTTGCATTTTGATATTTTAGTAGATATACGATCTAAGCGTAAGCGGACTAAAGAATTTGATTTTAAATCAGCTTATCCCTTTAATAAGCCAGCTTTAATAGAGGAAATAAAGCCAGATTTACAGTTTATTTCTCGTACTCATAAAACAAAATTGAAAGGATTTAATGGCGATATTATAATTGGTGTTTCACAACATAAAGGTTTTCTTAACGAAAAAACAATAATCACAATACCTTAAATTAATTTTCTGCTTGACAAATAATCTTTTTTTGCTTGATTAAGAATCTAGCTTCACTTTTCATCAGAAAAGTGAACTTTTTTTGTTTCCATTTTTCCTTCTACAAGTTCTTCCAGAATAAGTATTCCCGTCGGTAAATTCAGTTTAATATTCTTATCTTTATAAGAGGGATTTTATCTTCCTCTTTTTTTATTTTTTATATTTCCCCTATTTTTGTACAACGCTTATAAATCCTCCTGCTGTTACTTCTGAATGGAATACCAAAAAGAACATTACAAGCGCGTTTCTTTGTATAATTTTTTAATCCCCCATTAGCCTTCTAGTCCAGCTATAAAATTTTTCTCTTCCGTTTTTTCTGTTTCGACAACCCTAACCACTACTTCAATCACTAACCATCCTTTCTTGTTTTTTGTTTTATCTTGCCGTCACGTAATCCTCTTTCTTTTTATCCGCCTACAATAACCCAATCCTGACTTTTGTGCAAGAAAATCCTTTGGAAAAATTCATCTCTGCCTAAAAAGCCTTCTTATGGTTTGCCTCAAGAAGGCTTTTTTGTCATCAGGAGTATCCTGCCCCTTCGGGGAGTCTCAATTTTTCCAAAAGACTCCAGGAAACTCACTCGTTTGCACTCGTTCCTTTCGGGCATGCCTGTTTTCTTGACAAAAGACCGCATTTTTCTGGTTTGCCTGAAAAATACTTCAACTTCTTGGGTTTATATTTTCGGCGTCAAAAGAAAGGAGTTTCACATGAGCCAAGAAAAAACAAAACAAAAAACAAATCGAAAGGAGGTGAGTAACATGATTGAAGTAGCACGTATTTTCAAAGTAGAAAATAACGAAGAAAGTACCCTTAAAGCCTTCGTAGACG
>CAYLLQ010000077.1:0-2059 GCA_964384935.1 Candidatus Woesearchaeota archaeon
AGTTGGTTTATCAACAAGATGCATTTTTCCAGAAAAGTCTATTTTATTTAATCTTTTCAAACCCATCTTATTTGCCTCCGCGGGCTTTATTCTACTTTCTCTTTCTTTTAAAAAATAACTAATTTTTGTTTCCATTTTAATATTTCATCAAAATTTCTATAATTTCTCTTAATTTATTATCTCTCTCGAGAGAGTTATTTTTAATATCTGCTCTCCATTCTTTAGACCAAACCAAAGGACTATTATAAAGAAAAATTAAATTTGTTGCTATCTTTTCCATTTCTTTTTGTGAGGGCACCTTCGATTTGCAAAAAAATATTATAATTGAACTATTAATAATCCTTCTGTAATGAACCAAAACTTCTGCCCAATGTTTTCTGAGTAATTCCTGTGCGTTTTTTATCTTTTCAAGAAATATATTGTTTGTTTTTTCTAATTCAAAAAAATTAGTGTATATGTTATTATAGAGATAAAGGGTAACTTTAGTTTCTATTAGTTTAGATTTAAATTGGTAATAGGGATTTATATAAAATTTTTCTAAAATCTTTTCTAACATTAATAAAATAACCCCTCCAGTTAAAGTTAAAGATGCAGTTAAAAATATGTTGAGAATCTCTGCCATCTTCTCACAACTCCCCCTTAATTTCCTTCAAAATTTCACTTGTTCTTTTTATGTTTGCTTCAATCTTCTCAATAATTTCTTCTTTGCTGAGTTCTTTTTCTGCTTCTGGCTTGTGAGGATTATTTATATCTAAATTAAAATTCCTCTTGATTATTTCATCTTTGCTGACTTTCCAGCAGAAATTCTTGAATTTCTCATTGTTCCTGTCATTCCACCACTCTTTTTCAAGCTGAAACTCTTCATGCCTCATTGGCTTTGTTTTATTATATGTTTTATAACCTTCTGGAAGAGGATGCTCAAAATACCAAACATCTTTTGTTCCTTTAGAGTCTTTTTCAAAGAAAAGAAGATTTGTTCTAATTCCAGTATAAGGATTAAAAACTCCATTAGGCAATCTTACAATTGCATGCAGATTAAATTCACTCAGAAGCTTTTCTTTTATTCTTGTTTTTACCCCTTCTCCAAACAAGAAACCATCAGGCAGAACTATCCCGCATTTTCCCCCGTCTCTTAAAAGTTTCATAATTAAAACCAAGAACAAGTCTGCTGTCTCTCTTGTTCTGAATTCTGAAGGAAAATTATTTTCAATTCCCTCTTCTTCAGCACCTCCAAAAGGGGGATTAGTTACAACAATATTTACTTTATCTTTATCAGTATAATCTATAATTGGCCGGGATAAAGAGTTGTCATGTCTTATGTTTGGAATTTCAATGTCATGCAAAATCAAGTTAGTCATACATAACAAATGAGGCAGAGGCTTCTTTTCTATTCCTCTTAATGTTTTTTCTAAAATTTTGTAGTCTTCAACACTTTTAATTTCTTTTCTTAGGTGATTTATTGTAGAAATTAAAAATCCCCCTGTTCCGCATGCAGGGTCTAAAACAATATCTCCAAGTTTAGGGCTAACCATATCAACTATAAATTGGGTAACGGGTCTTGGAGTATAAAACTCCCCTGCACTTCCAGCTGACTGAAGCTCTTTTAATATTGTTTCATAAATATCATTAAATAAATGCCTGTCTTCCTGCTTTGTGAAATCAATCTCATTTATTTTATTAACAACTTGCCTGACTAGAATTCCATTTTTCATATAATTGTAAGCATCTTCAAAAACCTGCTTAACAATATAGCCTCTTTTGTCTGATTTTTCATCTAAGCTTAAATTTTTTAGAGTCTTGAACAGCTTATTATTAACAAAATCAAGAAGTTCTTCTCCTGTCATTCCTTCTGGATCAACTGCCCAATTTCTCCACCTTATTTCTTCTGGTAGGGGACTTTTATAATTTGAGTCTTCTGCTTCTTCCTCTTCTTCCATGGAATCAAATACTTTCAAAAAAAGCATCCAAACCATCTGAGAAATTCTCTGGGGATCTCCATCTACGCCTGCATCTTTCCTCATTATATCCCTTAGTGATTTGACTGTGTTAGATAATGTCA
>CAYLLQ010000078.1:0-1959 GCA_964384935.1 Candidatus Woesearchaeota archaeon
AAGTTCTTATAAATGTTTAAATAAAAGTTGCAATTTGGTTAGATAGAATGAATAAACTTTTTGTTTGGAAGGATATTGAGAGAGAAACAAGATTTTTGAGTTCTAAAGAGAGAGCGTATATTTTGGATAAAATTTCTAATTCGTCTTATTATTCTGAGACTTTCGGAGAGTTAAGTGCAAAGGACGAGGAGAGATTAATTATTTCTATTTTTACTAAGATTCAAGCAATGCAAGGATAATAACTCCGAAACATTTAAATAGTGTATATTCTATGTGTATACACAAGAGTGTACATATTCCTCTCTTTTCAAGCACAAGCGAAGAACTGAGTCGAATTTTATATTCACCTCTTTTCGAGCGTAAGCAGAGAATTGAGTTGAATTTTATATTCACCTCTTTTCCCTAAACAGCTGCATCTTTGGGTGCAGCTGATTTAGGACCAATACAATAAAATGATAAAAGACATTTTTGACAACACAATTTTATGTAGAAATTGCGAAAAAGCAATGAAACCCTTTCTCTTATCTCGAAATGGATTTAATTTAAGAGCATTAAAATGTCCAAAGTGCGAAGAGATGATTGTTCATCCCGTAGATAAAGCTGAATACGAAAATTTTATGAGATTAAAACAAAAAGAATTCAATGTAAAAATGAGAATGGTTGGGAATTCATATTCTGTTTCAATTCCGAGAGAGATTGTAGATTTTATGCAAGAACAAGAAAAGATAATGAACAATATGGTAAAAATGTGTTTCCAAGAATCTGGAACAATAAATCTTAAGTTTAATACTCCTAGTGAAAATGGAGAAAATTCAAAGTCTAGATTCATTCAGTCCAAAGAAGTAAGAGTTATAAAGAACGGAAAACCTGTTCTTCATGCACGTAAATTTTTAGACTCTGCTAATCCTAAAAATAGTGGAATAAAAATAATAAAATCAGAAGAGAGCGAGGATCAAGATGAGTGAAAAAGAAAATATTTTAAAATTGAAAGTTGCAGAAGCTTTGCAAGATGATGCTTACAAAGGAATAGCTAGGCTGGACCTTGAAATTATGCGAGAGCTTGGAGTTAAGAGAGGAGATGTTATAAAAATTAAAGGAAATAGAGAAACAGTTGCAATTATTGATAGAAGTTATCCTGCAGATGTGGGTTCTGGAATTATTCGTATAGATGGTATTTTGAGAAGAAATGCGAAAACTGGAATTGGAGAGAATGTTTTAATTTCTAAAGCAGATATTAAGGAAGCGAAGAAAGTTACTATTGCTCCCGCTCAGCAAGGAATTATGGTTCAGGCAGACCCGGAGAGTTTACGTAGAGGTTTACTTGGAAGAAGTTTGGTTAAAGGAGATCTTTTGATGATGGGTGGAACTCAGAGAAGAATGGATTTGATGTCTGAAGATTTTGGAGATTTAAATGATATTTTTGGAAACTTTTTTGGAAATGGTGGAATGGGAAATTTAGGCGGAGGTGGAGTTACGCAAATTAAATTTATTGTAGTGAATACTAATCCGAATCAACCAATAATTATTACTGAAAATACCGAAATTATTCTTAATCCAAAATCTGTAGAGATGTCTGATGAAAAAATTCCAGATATAACTTACGAAGATATTGGTGGATTAACCGACGAAGTTAAGAAAATTAGAGAGATGGTTGAGATTCCTATGAAACATCCAGAAATTTTTGAGAAGCTTGGAGTAGAACCTCCTAAAGGAGTTTTATTACACGGTCCTCCTGGAACAGGAAAAACACTTTTAGCTAAAGCTGTTGCAAGTGAAACTGATGCTAATTTTATTCTATTGAACGGTCCAGAAATTATGTCTAAATTTTATGGAGAGTCAGAAAAGAAGATTAGAGATATCTTTGAAGAGGCAGAAAAGAATGCACCCTCAATAATTTTTATAGATGAGATTGATGCTATTGCTCCAAAGAGAGAAGATGTCCATGGAGAGGTTGAAAGA
>CAYLLQ010000079.1:0-1886 GCA_964384935.1 Candidatus Woesearchaeota archaeon
TCAAATCTATTTTAGACAAAGAAAGACACGGAGAATATTTAGGGAAAACAGTTCAGTTTGTTCCACACGTAACTGATGAAATTAAGTCAAGAATAAAAAAAGTTGGTGAGCAGGAGAACGCAGATGTTTTATTTATAGAAATTGGTGGAACCGTCGGAGATTTAGAAAATGCCTTGTATTTGGAAGCAGTCAGACAGCTTGCACATGAAGTTGGAAGAGAAAATGTTGCATTTATTCATTTATCATATGTGCCTGTCCCAACAGGAGTTAATGAACAGAAATCTAAACCAACACAAATGAGTGTAAAACTTTTAAATGAAATTGGGATTTGGCCAGACATTATTGTTTGTAGATGCGAAGAATATTTAGATGAAAAAATCAAAGATAAAATTGCTTTGTTTTGTAATGTAGATAGTAAATGTGTTTTTACAGGAAAAGATGTAGAGTCTATTTATTTAATTCCTGAAGAACTTGAGAAACAAGGATTTGTAAAAGTTATCGAGAATAAACTTGGATTAAAATTGTGTGAAGGAAGTTGCGATTCATGGAATATTTTAGCAAAAAGAATCGTAGAGAAAGATAATAAGAAAAAAATAAAAATTGGAATTTGCGGAAAATATACTGCACTTGGAGATTCATATGCAAGTGTTGTTGAAGCAATAAAACATGCTGCTGCAAATAATAATGTTCATGCTGAAATTAAATTTTTAGATAGCGAATTAATTGAGAGCGAAGGAAATATTTCTGAGGTATTGGAGGGGTTTGAGGGAATAATTATTCCTGGTGGATTCGGAAATAGAGGATGGGAAGGAAAAATTGAAGTTATAAAATATCTAAGGGAAAATAAAATTCCTTTTTTAGGAATATGTTTGGGTTTGCAAGCTGCCGTCGTTGAATATGCAAGAAATGTTTGTGGATTAAAAGATTCTAATTCTACTGAGATGAATCCAAATACTGAAAATAAAATAATTACTTTGATGGATGCACAAAAAAATATTGTTGATATGGGTGGGACAATGAGGCTCGGAAGTTATAATGCAATTGTTAAAAATGATTCTAAGGTTTTTGGTTTATATAATTCGGACAATATTTTTGAAAGACATAGGCACAGGTACGAAGTTAATCCAGACTATCATAAGATATTACAAGATAATGAATTAATTATTTCTGGATTAAGTCCCGATGGGAAACTTGTAGAATTTATTGAATTAAAAAACCATCCGTTCTTCGTCGCTACACAAGCACATCCAGAGTTTAAAAGTTCTTTAATACGCCCAGCACCTTTATTTAATGGCTTTGTTGAAACTTGTGTAAAATAAAAAAACTTTAAATCAAGAAGATTTATATATCTTTAACTTTAAACTTTATTCATCATGATAGTTCCTTCAAAATTAAAGAAAGGAGATGAAATCAGAGTCATTGCTCCTGCTAGAAGTTTGTCTTTGCTTTCGGATGAGTTGGTTAACTTAGCAAGAGAAAATTTTGAAAATCAAGGTTTCAATATTACCTTTTCAAAAAAGTGTAAAGAAAAAGATATTTTTAATTCATCCACTATAGAATCCAGAGTAGAAGATATACATGAAGCATTTTCTGATAAAAATGTAAAAGCAATTTTTGCAGTAATGGGGGGATTTAACTCAAATCAGCTCTTGAAATATATAGATTATGAACTAATTAGGAATAATCCAAAAATACTTTGTGGGTATTCGGATATTACTGCTTTGACAAATGCAATTACTGCAAAAACAGGATTGGTTACCTATTCAGGTCTCCTTTTTTCTACTTGGAGTATGAAAAAAGAATTCGAATATAATCTGGAATATTTCAAAAAATGCTTAGTTGAAGAAAAAGAATTTGAAGTAAAACCTTCCAAAACTTGGTCTGAT
>CAYLLQ010000080.1:0-1862 GCA_964384935.1 Candidatus Woesearchaeota archaeon
ATATTATTTTTACACTTATGTTTATGATGTTCAATTTACAGGAATGAAAGATGTTCCTTCTGAAAAACCTATTTTGGAAACTCCCAAAGTTAGTAAAGATGGTCTAGTAGTTTATTACGACTTCAATGATAAAACCGCTCCCGTTAAAGATTTGAGTGGAAATAACAATGGAGGAATTGTAAAAGGTTCAATAGATTTCTCTTTGGGTTATGCGGATATACCTTACTCTGGTGCTTATGGTAATAATTACATCGACACTAAATTGGTTAGCGATGGAAAACAGATTAGAACAATTAGTTACTGGGTTAATTTCAAAGATTTAACAAGATACCCTTATCAAGTTTCTGGATTAAGATACGGACCTTACGTCGGTTATTGGAATTCTCCTTCTTCAGGAATTAATTTTAAATGGGGATATGGCTCTAGTACTGGAGATACTTTGAAAGTATTAACTAGTAATTCTATCTCTCCAATTAAGTCAGGGGAGTGGCATATGCTCACCTCTACAATTGAGGATATTGGTAATGGAAGAGTTAAAATTAATGGATATATCGATGGTAAAAAAGTAAATTCACAATACTCTCAATATAGTGGAGCTTCTGCAGTTTTGGCTAATAGTGCTCCATATACTTTTTTTGTTGGTGCTGCAAATCTTTATGGAAATGCTTACTATCCAATCTATGGTGGAATTGATGAATTTATGATTTATGATAGAGCTTTAACAGACAGTGAAATTTCTAGTTTGTTTACAAATGGAAGATAGTTCTTAGAAAATATTTATAAACTACTGTAACATATTTGTTACACATGGAACAAAGGAATTACGAGTTAGAAATTGTTCTCGCTTTATTGAAAAAGGAGACGCATGTTAGAGCGTTAGCAAAACAAATTGGAGTTAATCATATGACTATCTCTAGAAAGATTAAATCTTTATTGGAAGATAATGTTGTTGATTTTAATGAGCAAGGAAAAAATAAAATATATTTTTTAAAAAAAACTTCTGAAGCAAAGTCATTTATCTTTATGGCTGAAAACTATAAACTTAACCAGACTTTGAAGAAGTATCCTCTTTTGAGGGGAGTGATTCAAGAGGTTCAGGAGAGCAAGAAAATTAAAATAGCCATTCTTTTTGGAAGTTATGCTAAAGGTATTCCGCATAAAGATAGCGATATTGATGTCTATCTAGAGACTAGCGACTTTAAATTAAAAGAAGAAATCGAGAGCTTAAACACAAGATTAAATGTTAAGATTGGAAAGTATAATAAAGGCAATTTGCTCATGAATGAGATAGAAAAAAATCATATTATAATAAAAGGGGTGGAAAAATTTTATGAACACAGCAAATTTTTTGAAAGGTCTTATTAAAACTAGAATTGTCCAATTGGTTGAAAATAGCGAGGACATTAGTTTATCTTATTTTAACGACTCAAAAAGTTATATCTTTTCTGCCAAACTGTTGTTCAATGAGGGGAGATTCAAAGAAGCAACTCAGCTTAGTTATTTTAGTTTATATTATTCTATCTTAGGAATTTTATTTAAAATTGGAATTAAAAGCGAAAATCATTCCGCATCAATTCTTTTACTTAAGGAAGTTTTTGAAATCGATAACCAATTTGCTTTAAAACTTAAAGAAAAAAGGGTAGGAACATATTATCCTGATTTTGAAATTGAAAGAAAAAGTCTAGAACAGACTATAAAAGAAACAGAAGATTTTAATTCTTTTATTTTTAATTTTGTTTCTAAATTAGATTCGGGAAAAATTAATTTCTATAGAAGTAAATTTAATGAATTGGCTAATAAAGATGGTTGATAATCGTCCAGATGTAAATGATGTTCTAAAGAAATATGGTTCTAAGATAGAA
>CAYLLQ010000081.1:0-1807 GCA_964384935.1 Candidatus Woesearchaeota archaeon
TTTACCTTTGGGAGGAAATGAAATCAAAGTTGCTCGGTCTACACTTTTAATTTTAGTCATTGAATAATTCTTGGGTAAGATTTGTGAGAAACATTAGATTAATAAATCAAATTCTCTTAAAACATCTATGAAAAAGGTGATGAAAAGAAGGATGAATAAGTCGGGACAGTTTTATCTTGTTGCAGCATTGGTTATTATTGCGCTAATTGCAAGTTTTGCGGGTATTACTAATTATATAAAAAAGACAGGTCCGGTGAAAATTTATGATTTAAAAGAAGAGTTGGGAATAGAAAGTGGACAGGTTTTAGATTATGGGATTTATAATGAATTTGACAACGACAAAACAAATGAACTGCTAAAAGATTTCACTGAAAATTATTCTGGGTATGTAGAAAAAGGATTTAGTTTATATTTCGTTTTTGGAAATGCGGACGATTTGGTTATCGCTGGTTACAAGGATTTGATAAGTGGGACAGTTTCGTATGACCTTGGAGATCAAAGACCTGCACTATCAATAACCAAAGGGGTCTATAATTCTACAACATTAGATGTTCCGGTAAATAGAATTGTAGAAGTAGTCATTGATGATAAGGAATATACTTTTAATTTAAATGAAAAAGGTCAAACGTTTTATTTCGTAATTTACCAAAAAACAGAGGGAGGAAATGTATATGTTGAACAGGGATAAAAAGGCAGTTAGCCCGATAATTGGTTATGTTCTCCTTATCGTTGGACTCTTGGCAGTTTCAGCTATAGTTTATTCTTGGTTACAAACTTATGTTCCAAAGGCGAGCGCGGAATGTCCTGCAGATGTTTCCATTTATGTAAAAGACATTAATTGCACCATTGAAAATGGTGACGTAGAATTAAGACTTTCTCTAAAAAATAATGGCCTCTTTGATGTGGATGGATTTTTTATTCACGCTACAAATAGTTCAGAGCAAACTCTTGCTGCAATAGATTTAGTTCAATATCTTCCAGGTAGATCTGCGGATTCTCAAATAGAATTATTTAACGAAGGTAGAGAGCCATTAAAAGATGGGGAAAGCAGAGGTTATATTTTTAATGTAACTGCTTTGAATAATATTACAACAATCGAAATAATTCCTGCTAAATTTGAAATTGTTGATAGAAAAAAGAGATTTACTAGTTGCGGTAGTTCCAAGATTACAGAAATAGTTAATTGTAAGTCGGTAACTAGTTCGCCTTGAGTAGGAAAGTATTTAAATAAAAAAGGTTAAATAAAAATATGAAGAATAAAAAGGGTGTGTCTCCGGTAATAGCAACGGTTTTATTGGTTGCTATGGTTGTTGTACTTGCGATGATTGTTATTCTTTGGTTCACAAGTTTTACTCAGGAAGCAATTACTAAATTTGATAATGAAAATGTGGAATTAGTTTGTAGAAATAAAATTGCTTTTGATTCAAGTTATTCTGGTGGACTCTTATCTGTTGTTAATACAGGGAATTCTCCTATTTATCGAATGAATATTAAAACAGAAACGGGAGGAGAATATTCTACAAGTCAATTAGAGGTCTCTTCAGGTTGGCCACAGAAAGGATTAAATCCTGGAAAAAGTGCGGTTGCAGTAATAAGCGCAGATAATGCAGATAAAATAACAATAATTCCGGTTCTATTGGGAAATTCAGATAGCGGAATGAGAACTTTTGCTTGTGATGAAAAAGAGGCTGGAAAGGAAGTAACCGCATGATATTGAAAAATAAAAAAGGTGTTTCAGCTAAAAAGAACCCGCTGGTTCTTTTTGAATCTCCTCAAATTGCGGAGCGGCGATTTCCAAATGCCTCTT
>CAYLLQ010000082.1:0-1713 GCA_964384935.1 Candidatus Woesearchaeota archaeon
ACTTCCACCAGCACTTGAGCCCCTTGATTCTCCTCTTTGAGCTCCAAAACAATCACTGCAATAAACTGGCTTATCACCAGTTGGTTTAAATGGAACTTGACAATTTTTACCGCACTTAGCACAAACTGCATCGCACATTGGCATTTCTCTTCTATCTCGGCTTCCAGAATCTCTTCCGTATCCGCCTCTGCTTCCGCCGAAACTTCTTCCGCCACCGGATCTTCTATCACCACCGAAGCTTCTACCGCCAGAACGGCCGCCTTCTCTTCTATCGCTATCGAATGATCTAAAATCTCCCATGATTATTTAGAGAAATGACCCATTATAAAGCTATGCAATTGGGTAAAAAAGAACTAAAAAAGAAGTTTATTTGATTTTTCTAATATTAAGGCATATGCGCTCTCTCTTGTAAAATTTTCATATATAACTCAAATTCTTCCCTATTTTGAACGAAGAAAGGAGCCTTTTTCCAATCAGTGTGCGCTACAGCATAATCTAACGGCAAACCATAATAATCCATCATAAATCTTGTTGCAATCTCTCCAACCGGATCAAAACTCGCGTGCGGATTCTTAAATCCATTTACTTTACTTCTCTCTTCTAAAATAGGCCGAACATATTCTTTTAATTCACACTGCTCTATTAAACTTAATTCTAAACCAAACGTACTTCTTATACACCCTCTTGATTCCTCGAAAACTTCTTGCTCAACATAATGTCCTATTCTCATTTTATTTTCCTAGAATCCTTAGGCGATTCTTTTACCATCACCCTAAACATAAGAATATTATTCTCTTTTTAACTCTTCCTACTTTCTTTTCAGTTTGTCATTCAAATGCTTAAAATATTCTGTCTGGTGAATATTCGCCATCTTCTCAACAATTAATTCAGGCGTAGAATTTGCAAGTCTTCCAATTACAGGATTATGATCAACAATTAAATTAAACTCTGCATCAAGCCCCTTAGCCTCAATTCCATCTATTCTAGCATGTTTAGGTAAAACTTCTTTAATTTCATAACCTAAATGAGTAGCAATAACTAAGAAGCAATTCTTTGCCAAGAAATACTCTGCAGTCGAAGCAATTATCTTTCCCGCAACTCCAGGTTCAGTCACCGCTTCAATTTCATCAGCTAAAATTAAAGTTCTATTTCCAGGTTTAATCTCCGACATCTGAGTAAGCAAGTTTTCAAACGCACCTTTATTCGCCGCACCTTTATTTTTAGCAAAATAATAAACCTCTTCAAAAATAGGCATATTTACCTCGCCATTTACAGGCAAACCAAGTTGAAATGCAGAAATCAACTGAATAATATGTTCCAATAACGTAGTCTTTCCACCACTATTCGCTCCAGTTAAAATAGAACATCTATAATCGCCAGACAAATTAAAACTAATCGGCTGAGGATTATCTAAGAAATAATTTTTAGAATTTAAAATAAATAATTCCTTACTTTCAATAGGAATAGAATTAACTCCTTCAAGATATTTTGAAACCCCTCCTAGAAAATCATTAACCAAAATCAAACTAGAAATTCTATCAAGTTTCTCGGGAATTGACTTCAAAATTTTTGCCTTAGCTTTTATCTCTTCAGCCAAATCAGTGAACTCATTCGCACTTTGTCTCTTAATTAAATCGTCAAGCTCTTTCTCATCAACAGAAACAGGAATTGCAAAGTTGAAGATATAATCTGGAACTCCACTTTCATCAATTG
>CAYLLQ010000083.1:0-1608 GCA_964384935.1 Candidatus Woesearchaeota archaeon
GCAGATTTAAGAATTCTCAAATAGTCACTATTTCTCTAAATAAATCTCTTTATTTTTTAAATCGCAATAGAGTTTATACCCTTTTTCTAAAAAATCCAATCCAAGCAAATTTGGAAAATTATCCAACTCCTCTATCTCATCTATATTTAATCCGTGCGGTTTCAAAACACGTATTGGAATTGATTCTGTCACTAATTCATCATCTTCAGTTTTAAAAGTAAACTCAAATTTACTAAATAAATAACTCTGATATTTTCTACCACCAATCCTTATCTGTTTATCTTTCAGCGTATGGGGGACAGTTAACCTTATTGCATCCGTATAATTAAGAAAAGTATGTGGACTTCCCGTATCTAAAACAAAATCAGATTTAATTCTTTTATGAGGAATTTTGAATAAAGCCGGGATTCTCAAAACTTTTGATTTCTGATCAAAAAATATTTTGATTCTCATAAGATAATAATTTCATTAGAAGGCGCAAGAGATTCTATCAAAACCTCAGATTCATCAACACCTTTTTCTTTCAAAATTTTCAATAATATCTTGATATTTCTAGCATTACCAACTATAGACTTATCTTTAATGGCAACAATCTGCTCTGCAAATTTATCACGCAATATTTGAGAATTTTCATTGAACCAAACCAAATCTCTTTCAGAAGACCGTAGTAACTCCAAGTCACTTACCATATTAATCAATACGGTTAAGAGTTTTTAAATTTTATCCTAAATAGCTGTTTCCTTCAGGCATGGCAGCTTTAGCAGATTTCAAATAATTATCTTCTATTTTTTTATAAACTTCAATTGTGTTCTTTGTTACAGACGGTCTAACCTTTTTCAAAGCCTCTTCAAAATGTGCTTTCTTAACTTCAGTAGCTTCAACATTTTCTCTTAAAGCTAACATAGCTGCTTCTCTTGTTAAGCCCTCCAAATCCGCTCCGGTATAACCATCTGTTTTTTTTGCCATTTCTTGAATTATCTTTTCCTTGTTCTTAATCGGCATTTTTGCTGTATGAATTTTCAAAACACTTTCTCTTCCCTCTTGATTTGGAGCGTTTACTAAAAGTATTTTATCAAATCTTCCCGGTCTCAAAACAGCAGGGTCTAACATATCCGGTCTGTTCGTTGCAGCAATAACTAAAACCTCCTTCAAATCTTCTAGACCATCCATCTCTGCAAGTAACTGATTCAAAACTCTGTCTGTAACTTTAGAACTTCCAGACTCTCCCCCACGTCTTAACGCTAGAGAATCTATTTCATCGAAGAAAATAACACAAGGTGCAACCTGTCTAGCTCTCTCGAAAATCTTTCTAACTCCCTCTTCAGATTTTCCAACCCACATACTCAATAAAGAAGGACCTTTTACAGTTATGAAATTTGCTTCCGATTCTTTTGCAACAGCTTTAGCTAAAAGTGTTTTACCTGTTCCAGGAGGACCATACAATAAAATTCCCCGAGAAGGTCTAATTCCCATTCTCTTAAAACTATCCGGATACTTCATCGGCCACTCTACCGCTTCTTTTAATTCTCGCTTAATGTCATCAATTCCACCAACATCTTCCCAATTGACATTAGGAGTTTCAACTAAAACCTCTCTCATTGCTGAAGG
>CAYLLQ010000084.1:0-1507 GCA_964384935.1 Candidatus Woesearchaeota archaeon
TTTTCTTAAAGATATTTTTAATTAGGAATACTTAAATAATCTAAGTTCTAGGCATTGTTATGCTAACTAATAAACAGCTCTCTGAAATTCGCGAACATCTTGAAAGGTCTCAAAGTCCGGTTTTTCTTTATGATACCGATGCAGATGGTTTGGCAAGTTTTCTTTTGCTGGCTCGTTGGATTGGTAGGGGTAAGGGAATTCTTGCTAGAAATCCTAGAGAATCAACTGAAAACTATTTAAAAAAAATAAATGAATTAGGAGCGGATGCTGTTTTTGTACTAGATACCCCTCAAATTACAGAAGAGTTCGTTAGAAGTGTTGAGTCTATGAATTTACCTTTAATTATTATTGATCATCATAATGTTCCTGTAATTGAAACGGAATTTTATTACAACACTTTTCATACTAGTGGAGAGAACGAGCCAGTTTCTTATTTATGCTATCAAGTTACTCAACAAAAAAAAGATTTATGGATTGCCGTTGTCGGTTGCGTTTCAGATTATTTTCTTCCAGATTTTTTGGAGGAATTCAAAAAAAATAACCCCGACCTAATTGATTGTGATTATGAGAATCCTTTTGATATTGTTTACAAATCTCGTCTTGGAAAGTTAATTAAAATTTTTAATTACGGGTTAAAAGATACAACTACTAATGTGGTAAAGATGAGTAATTTTCTATTGAAAGCAGAATTCCCTTCACAAGTTTTTGAAGAAAATTCTAAGACAAAAACTTTTTTAAAAAAATATGAAAATGTGGAAAATACGATAAACAAATTAGTTAAAAAAGCAGAAAAAGAAATTCAGGGAAAACTTTTATTTTTTACTTATGCTGGAGAGATGAGTTTGAGTCAGCATCTTTCTAATAAATTAATTTATGATCATCCTAATTTGATTATTGTTGTTGGATTTAGAACTGGAGGAAGAATTAAGTTTTCATTAAGAGGATTTATTGACGTTCGTAGTTTAACTTTAGAAGCATTCAAGGATATTCCTGGAGCAACGGGTGGTGGACACGAGCATGCAACAGGTGCTCAGATGTCAGAAATTTATGTTGATGATTTTAAAGCCAAATTGCTTTCTTTGTTGAAATAACTTTTACTCCTTTAAAGTAACTTGTCGACGATAGAAAAGTATATAAATAATCAATTCTTACATTTAATATGCAAATTAGAACTACGCTAAGAACATGGAATTTTTATTGCTCTAGCTTAGTCTCTATTAAACACTAGGTTCAATTCAGTTGCTCGTTAGATCTGAATTGGATGAGGTTTATTTCTCAAAGATTTAGGTCGAAGGTTCTGATGAACTTTTGTTTTGCTAAATGAAAAATGGAAGCTATAATGACAGAAAAAATGTCAGTTGAAAGAGAACTTAATCAGTTACTAGAGTTCACTCTTAGACTAGAGTATGAACTTGACAGCGCGGTTAAGAACTCTACAACTCGCGAATAGCGTTAAAATTGAAATAGACTAATTCTTCTTATTTGTTATTGTCTAATATGACTTTCC